>DATAAM010000045.1:0-26341 GCA_036260075.1 Acidimicrobiales bacterium | reverse complement strand
GGTCGGCTCGCATAGAGACATTTCAATCCTGCGATGTCACTCCAGGCCGAGATCGCGGCTTAGCTCCGCAGCGAAGGCCTCGAGCGCATCGTCCAGTTCCCTGGCGATGGCGGCTGGACAGACCTCCACATCGAGCAATGTGCGTTGGCGGAGCGCCTCGATCGCCGCCGGTCCCTGGTCAAGGTATGGAGCGACTTGCGGGTCACGCAACTTGTCTACGACAGCGTGCGCCGCCTTCACCGCTTCCGGCGTACCGGCAGCCATGTGTCGGGCCTTCGATTGGGCATCCTGCCACGCCTTGCGCACCGCCGGCATCTTGGCGCTGGCAAGGAGATCCCCCGCCTTGACGAAATCGTCGCCGAACTCCGCAACGACTTCCTGCCACGCTTCGCCCATCGTGGCCGCTGCCATGAAGAACGCTGTGTACGAAGGCTCCCGTTTCCTCTGTTGCTCAGTCGCCTTGCGATCCCTCCGTTCGATCTGTCTGAGTATCAGTTCGACGAGTTCACCGGCGCTCACGCCTTGATGCTACACCCGGTCGAGCGACCAGCAATTCGCCGTGTACAAACCCTCCGCATTCTCGACTTCTTCACGTATTGGCCGCTCCGCGGGAGATCCGGGGAAGCAATTGGTGAAGCGGATGGGCGAGCCGTTGACGGCACGGATCGGTCGCTGGAGCCATTTCCACGGCAGCGGCTTCGGGCACCCGTTGAGCACCTGAGGTTGCGCCGGGCGGGCTCCTCGCGCATTGCCACAGAGAGAAGGGACCTCTGACTGGGGCGCAGGGCGTTTGACCCACCTCCGTTTCCGGGCAGTGACTCGCCGCCCGGCCACCCGGGACGGTCCCGAGGGGCCGGTGCTGGGGGAAACATGCAAAGCCGTCTCGGCAAGGTCGCGACCGCGCTCGCGGTCGTCCTTGCACTCTTCGCCCTGCCCGCGCCGCCGGCGGAGGCGCGCACGGACAACCGCAGCAAGCCGGTCGTCTACATCCACGGCTACAACGCCTTCGGTGACGGCACCGACTGCAACATGTGGGCGACGATGGACAACACGCTCCGGTCGTGGGGGCTGACGGGCTCGAAGGTCACCGTGCGCTACTACAAGGGCGACGTCAACTGCACCCACGCGCTCGAGAACTACGGGTCGCCGGGAGTGCACTTCGACCCGGGGACGAACTCCTACGACCGCTACGTCCGCCTCGAGCACCTGGGTTACGAGCTGGCCTGGATGATCCACCGGGAGTTCTCCAGCAGGGGCGTCACCGTCGACGTCGTGGCCCACTCCATGGGCGGGCTCATCACCCGCTACGCGCTGGCCCAGGTGGCCCGCGGCCACGCCGACTTCCCGCCGTACCTCTACGTCGAGGACATCGTGACCCTCGGCACGCCGCACGCAGGAACCGGTTGGGCCAACTTCTGCTGGACCACCCAGTGCGAGCAGATGCGGCCCGGATCGTCGTTCGTCAACTGGCTGGCGAGCAACGCACCCAACCCGCAGGGCTCCGGTGGCACCGACTGGACGGCGGTCGGCTCGTACAACGACGAGATCGTGTCGGAGACATCGGCCGTGTCGATGAGCGCCTCGCACAAGGTGCTCTACCACCCCAGCGCCGACGTGCTGCACGGCGACTACTACGTCGACACCACCGACGCCCGCACCGCCGACGTCAGCTACAACGACTTCGGCGGCACCTGGTACTCGTGGTACGACGCGCCGTGGTCGGTGCGCTGGAGCGACTACTCCCTGCTGTACGGCTCCTGGTAGCCGCCAGTCGACCCGCCCGGGCGAGCGGCGAACCGGCGTTGTCCGGCCCGCTCGCCCGGGATCGGCCCTCCGCCACGCAACGATCGGCGGCCGACGATGCCGGAGGGCGCCCGGGCTGCCTTCCGATGGCTGGTCGACTTCCTGCCGTGACGCCGGGATGCTGCCGGCGGCGGGCCCAGCCGCGAGAATGCGGGGGATGGCCGTCGTGCACCGACGAGTGGCGCTGCCCCCGGTGCGGGAGAGCGCGCGGGCGGCGCGCCGGCTTCTTCGCGAGATCGTCCACGACGTGGGCCGTGACGACTGGCTCGACTGCGCCGAACTGGCGCTGAGCGAAGTCGTCACCAACGCCACGCTCCACGCCCACACGGAGATCGAGGTCCTCGTCGACGTCAGCCCCGAGGTGTTGTGCGTCCAGGTGCGCGACCACGACAAGACGCTGCCGATCGAGCGCCACTACGGCGAGGAGGCCGTCACCGGCAGGGGCTTGGGCCTCGTCGCCGCCGTGACCCAGCGCTGCGGCGTGCAGAGCCTGGGCGAGGCCGGGAAGGTGGTGTGGTTCTGCGTCGGCGACGACAAGGCGGGCATCACGATCGAGGACCTGATCGACGCGTGGGCGAGCGACCTGGCCGACAAGTCGCCTCTCGACGACAACACGGTCAGCGTCGTGCTCCAGGCGTTGCCGGTGAAGCTGTGGCTGGCCGCCCGCGAGCACCACGACGCCATGCTGCGCGACCTGTGCCACCACCTGGCCGCCCGCGGCAGCCACGACGCCGACCTCGAGGCAGCCGACCGAGCCCGCAGCACCATCTCCGCCACGCTCGTCGGCGTCCTGCGCCAAGTCGCTCCCGAGCCCGCTCAGTGGCCCGCCACGTTCGACTTGGTCGTCTCCGTGCCCACCGACGGCGGATGGCGCTTCTCCGCGCTCCAGGACGCGCTCGACCTGGCGGAGGCGCTGGCCGTGGAGGGGCTCCTGCTGCTGCAGCCCGGCCTGCCCGAGATCGTCGCCGTGCGCGACTGGGCGTGCGAGCAGGTGATCGCCCAGTTGGCAGGCGCGCCCCCGTCGCCGTGGCCCGGCACGGCCCAGCCGCGCTTCGAGACCGAGGTGCGCGACCACAAGGGCCCGGTCGCCGACTGGGACGCGACCGTGGTGACGGAGGCCGACCGGCCCGTGTTGGCCGCGGACGAGGCCAACCGCATCGTGGCCGTGAGCAGGCCCGCCGCCGACCTCCTGGGCTGGGAGTGCGACGAGCTCGTCGGGCGCCGGGTCGTCACCATCGTGCCGCCCGACTGGCGCGAGGCCCACGTGGCCGGCTTCACCCGGCACATCAGCACCGGCGAGTCGCGCGTGCTCGGCGTTCCCACCGAGCTGCCGGTGCTGGCCGCCGACGGCTCAGAGGTGCCGTGCCGGCTGCTCATCGAGTTACTGCCGAACACCGGCTCGCGCACGATCTACGCGGCGTGGATCGACCCGATCACCCCGGGCGGCACCACCGAGGAACGCTGAGGGCGTCGCGCAGCACCGGCCGCCAGTCGCTCCCGGCGGCGGCCACGGCGGCGGCGTAGCCGGGGATGTCGAGGTCGGCGACGGACCACGCGTCCGACGGGCCCGGCTCGCTCGGCACCGCGGTGAGCGAGGCGCGGATGCCGAGGCCCGACGCCTTGACCAATGCCTCCTTGCGCGCCCACACCCGCAGGAGGAACGACCGACGGTCGCCTGCCTCCAACGACAGGTAGCGCGCCAGCTCGCCGTCGGTCATGACCCGGCGCGCCACCCCCTCCTCGCCCCGGATGGGCCGGCTGTGCTCCACGTCCACGCCGACCTGCCTCCCCGTGGCCAGTGCCACCAGTGCGAGGTCGCCGGAGTGGCTCAGGTTGAAGGACACGTCGGGTCGCCCCACCAGGAACGGCTTGCCGTGCTCCGCCACCTCGAAGCGCAGTGCCTGGGGAGCCTCGTCGAGGTAGGCCGCCAGCAGCAGGCGCAGCAGGCCGTGCGCTGCCGTGAACAGGGCCCGATCGCGCTCGAAGCGCAAGCGCGCGGCCCGCGCTCGTTCGCCGGCGTCGAGCAACGACGCCACCTCGGGGGCCTGCGCCGCGGGCGCCGTCCAGACGTGCACCTCCTGGTGGGCGAGCCGCAGCATGCGACGGAGCCGTCAGGCTCGGGGCGCCAACCGGCGCAACGGCGGCACCGTGGGGGGCGGGCTCTGGCGGGGCGGCAGCTCCTGGAGCAGCGCCCGCGTGGCCGCCGCGACCTCCCGCACGGCCCGCTCGACCGCTTCGGCCGTGCGAGCCGACGGCGCCTGCACGCCGCTCACCTTGCGCACGTACTGGCGCGCCGCCGCCTCCACCTCCTCGCTCGTGGCCTCGGGCTCCAGTCCCCGCAGTGTGGTGATGTTGCGGCACATGCCGACCACCGTACGGCGGCAGCCGCGCCAACCGGCAACGATGGAGCCGTGAGACGGCTGCTGCGCGCCACGACCCGCCCGGAGCGCGCCGTGGTCGCCGCCGTGCTCGTCGGCTACGTCGTGCTGGCCGTCACGTTGTGGAACGGCAAGGACTTCTCGAAGGAGGGCCCGCTGGCCTTCGACCGGCGGGGCGCCACCGGCGAGGAGCTTCGGTCGCTGGGCACGTCGCAGGTGCGCGTCGAGCGCGACTGCTTCCACGAGGAGGAGCGCTACGGCGAGTACGTGAAGATCGTGACGGCCGAGGTCGGAGGGCGCCGTCTGTTCGCCTGCTACGACGCGGACAGGGACGGCTCGGTGCAGGGCGTGGAGATCGTCGACGCCGACGGCACCCGCGTGCGCGATCCCGACCTGCTCAAGCCCGCGGGCGTGTGGCCCCACTACGCGGTCGTGAAGTCGGCCGACGAGCTGGTGCTGGGAGGCATCGGCGTCGTGGTGCTGATGGGCTTCGGCTTCTACGCCGCCACCCGACCCCGCGCCCAGCCCGCCGCACCCGACTCCCCTTGGTGGGGACGCGGCCTCACCATGGGGCTCCTGGCGTCGGTCCCGCTGGTGGGGTGGGTCGTCATCGCCAGGCTGCGGCGGGTGCCGCCACCGCGCAAGGCCCGCTTCGTGATGTGGGGCGTGCTCGGCTGGGCCGTGCTCTTCGGCCTGACGCTGGTGAGCGACGCGCTGGACCGGCGCGACCCGTGGGGCACGGCCGTCGTCTCCTACCTCGCCGCGTCCACCTTGGTGGGGGCGGGTCTGGGCGTGCGGGCGCGCCCGCGACTGCCCGGCTTGCAGCGGACGGCGGCACCGGCGACGCCGGCGCTCACCCCGACGACCACCGTGCCCGCCGTCGCTTCGTCGCAGGCCGGGCCCGGCGCCGCGCCCGCCGAAGACCTGGTGCGCATCCAGCGCCCCGAGGCGCTGCCGAACTTCGCCTCGGTGGGCGGACTGGCCGACGTGAAGGCCGAGCTGCGGGAGACGGTGGGACTGGTGCTGGCGTTCACCGAGCACGCCGACGCCTACCGCGTGAGCTGGAACGGCGTGCTGCTGCACGGCAGGCCGGGCACGGGCAAGACCTTCCTGGCACAGGCCATGGCGGGCGAGTTCGGGCTCAACCTGCTGCACGTCACCACCGGAGATCTCGTGTCCGCCTACCGAGGCGAGTCGGCCCGCAACGTTGCGGCGGTGTTCGACCTGGCCGTCCGCAACATCCCGGCGGTCCTGTTCTTCGACGAGTTCGACTCCGTGGCCGCCCGCCGCGACGACAACCCCGACCAGGAGGCGCGGCGCACCGTCAACCAGCTGTTGCAGTCGTTGGAGAGCACCCGGTCGGTGCGCGAGCTGATCGTCATGGCGGCCACCAACGACATCGGAAGCCTCGACCCCGCCGTCGTGCGCCCGGGGCGCTTCGACCGTCACATCCACATCCCCCTGCCCGACCTCGAGGCGCGTGCGTCGATCCTGCGGGCGCAGCTGCGCGGCCGTCCGGGCGGCGACGACGTCGACGTGAGCGAGCTGGCCCGGCGCACCGAAGGGCTCACGCCCGCAGCGCTGGCACAGGTGGTTTCGGCCGCCGCCATCCACGCCATGCGCGAGTCGGCGGCCGACCCCTCGGGCCGGCTCGTGCCTCTCACCACCGAACGGCTGGTGCAGGCGCTCAGGGCTCGCGGCGGCCGCGACCGGCCCACGGTGGAGGCATGGAACTGGGGACGGCTGGTCCTGCCCGCCAGGATCAAGGCCGAGCTGCAGGAGGTGGCGGCGATGGTGGCCGACCCCGACCGGGCCGCCCGCTTCGGCGTGGAACCGCCGTCCGGCGTCCTCCTGCACGGGCCGCCGGGCACCGGCAAGACCACGATCGCCCAAGGTGCTGGCCGCAGAGTCCGACTGCTCGTTCTACTCGGTGTCGGCCGCCGACCTCACGAGCAAGTGGCTGGGCGAGTCGGAGCGCCTCATCTCCCAGCTGTTCGACCGCGCCCGTGACAATCGCCCGTCGATCGTCTTCATCGACGAGATCGACGCGGTGGCCGGCGTGCGGGGCGAGTGGGGTACCTACGACCGCCAGGTGAACCAGCTGCTCCAGGAGATCGACGGGGTGGAGTCGACGCCGGGCGTGATCGTCATCGGCGCGACCAACCGCAAGGACATCCTCGACCCCGCCCTGCTGCGCGGCGGCCGGCTGTCGCGGCACATCGAGATCCCGCTGCCCGACACCGAGGGACGACGGGCCATGCTCGGCATCTTCACCGCGTCGATGCCGCTGCGCGCCGTCGACCTCGACGAGCTGGCCCGGCGCACCGAGGGCCTCTCGGGCGCGGACCTCGAAGCGCTGTGCCAGGAGGCGGCCGTGCAGGCGATGATCCGCGACCGAGACGCGGCAGAGCCGAGCGTCACCGCCGACGACTTCGCCACCGCGCTGGCCGACCGCAGGAGCGGCGCGGCGCAGGCTCGCACCGAGGCCGACCGGCGCAAGGACTCCGAGGGCTACATCTAGGAGGAGGGCCCATGCCGTGCATCTTCTGCATCGCCGTGCTCGTGCTCGTGGCCGGCGCGCTCACCAGCGAGCACCTCGACGAGGTCGAGGAGAAACTGCGCGACAAAGCCGAGGGCGAGGAGGTGCGCCGAACGGTCGACACCGAGTCGGTGGCGAAGTTCGAGCTCGCCGTGCGGGTCGGGTCGAAGTCGGCGCCGGTGGCCGTGACCGTCTTCAAGGACCACCGACGCGTCCGCATCCAGGTGCTCACCCACGACCTCACCGCCGAGGAGGTGGAGGAGTTGGAGGACGAGCTGGCCGAGGCGCTGGACGCCGAGGTGGTCGACCGGAGCGACCCTGCGCACGAGGCGGGCGAGGAGCACGAGGCCGAGCCCGCCGCCGACGAGGAGAAGGAGCGAGAGCGCGTGCGGGAGCGCACCCGGCGGGCGCGCTGATGGCCCGGCGGGTCCCACTCACCGGCGGCGAGAAGGAGAGCCTCCACGTCAGCCTCGACCGCCACCGCGACGTGGTGCTGTGGAAGCTCGAAGGCCTGGGCGACGACGAGCTGCGACAGCCGTTCACCCCCTCGGGCACGAACCTGCTCGGGCTGGTGAAGCACCTCGCGGCCGTCGAGTACGGGTGGTTCTGCCTGACGTTCGGGCGGGAGACCGAGCCGCTGCCCTTCGACGAGGAGGACGAGAACGCCGACCTGCGCGTCGAGCCCGACGAGTCGACGGAGGACGTGGTCGCCTTCTACGGACGAGCGCGCGCCGCCGCCGACGCCGTGATCCACGAGCTGGACGTCGAAGCCACCGGCACGGCGTGGACGGGCGAGACCGTGTCGCTGCGGTGGGTCCTCATCCACATGATCGAGGAGACGGCTCGCCACGCAGGCCACATGGACATCGGCCGGGAGCTGCTCGACGGCGCGGTGGGCGACCACCGGCGCTGAGCCGCGAGGGCCTCAGGAGAAGGAGCCGGAAGCGTGGGGCGTGCCGCTGCCGGAGAACAGGGCGATGCCCTGCGGCTGCCCGCCCTCCGTCACCCACATCTCCCCTGTGCAGGTGCCCCATCCTCGGGCGGTCGCCTGGAACTCGCAGGGCGTGGGCCCCGGCGTTCCGTAGCTGGGCTCCGGCCGGGTCACCAGGATCGAGTAGCGGGCGTTGGGCACGAGGCCGTCGACCACCACGGTGATGCGCCACACGCCGCCCGAGGTGCGGGACGCGCCTGCGTGGCCGTGCGCCCGGTGGCTCTCCTGGGGCCGGAGCTCGGCAACCACGTCGTAGAAGGCCCGATCGAACGTCGGCTTGGTGGCGGGCTGGGTCGTGCGGGCTGTCGGGCGCAGTGTCCCGCGGGGCTCCACGTGGGCGTACGGGTCGTCGGGCGAGGACGGCGGCTGTGCCGGCTGCGGCTGCGGCTTTGCCGCCTCCGGCGGCGGATCGGGCTGGGGCTCGTGGGGGGCGGGCTCGGGGAGCGGCGCGGGCTCCTCCTCGTCGCCGCCCTCGGGCGGCAGCAGCCCTGTCGGCGGTGCCTCCGGAAGCTCGCCCTGGGTGCTGACCACCACCGGCTCCTCGTGGCGGGCGGCAGCCGCCAGGCCGGCCAGCCCGAGCAGCACTGCTGCCACTGCACATGCGAACGCCGGCCGACCCCCGTGCACAGCCCGAACGGTACCTGCGACGCCCCCGCCGCGGGCCGCGCCCACGCTCTCTGCGACGCGAGGAACATCGCTAGCGTATTCGGCGTTGGTAGGTGTCGTGCCCGCCGTCACCGCCGACACCCTCACGCTGCCCCGGATCGAACGGCCTTCGGTCCAGGCCGTCGACCGTCCCGTGCGCTCGGTGACGACCGCGCCCTCCGGCTTCGAGGGTGAGGGCTTCCCCGTCCGTCGGGCGTTCGCGGGCGTCGACCTGCGCGACCTCGACCCCTTCGTGCACATGGACCAGATGGGCGAGGTCGAGTACGCGCCGGGCGAGCCCAAGGGCACCGCGTGGCACCCTCACCGCGGCTTCGAGACGGTCACGTACATGATCGACGGCACGTTCCAGCACCGCGACTCGCACGGCGGGGGCGGCCTGGTCGCGGACGGCGCCACGCAGTGGATGACGGCGGGCTCGGGCATCCTGCACATCGAACGCCCGCCCGAGGAGCTGGTGGCAAGCGGCGGCCTCTTCCACGGCGTGCAGCTGTGGGTGAACCTCCCTGCCGCGCAGAAGATGACAGCCCCGCGCTACCAGAGCCTCGAAGGCACCGACGTCGCGCTGCTCTCCTCCGACGACGGCGGCGCGCTCGTGCGGCTGATCGCCGGCGACATCGACCGGCACCGCGGCCCGGGGTCGACCCACACGCCGATCACCGTGGCCCACGCCACCGTGGCGCCCGGAGCGCGGCTGGTGGTGCCGTGGCGGGCCGACTTCAACGCCCTGGCCTACGTGCTCTCCGGTGCGGGGACGGCGGGCACCGAGCGGCATACCGTCCGACGGGGGCAGTTGGTCGTGTTCGGCCCCGGAGACGCGCTCACGTTCCACGGCGCCGACGGGCAGGCGCTCGACGTGCTCCTCCTCGGCGGCCGGCCCATCCGCGAGCCGGTGGCCGCCTACGGGCCGTTCGTCATGAACACCCGGGCCGAGCTGCTTCAGGCCTTCGAGGACTACCAGTCGGGCCGCCTCGGGCGCGTGCCGGAAGGCACCGGGTAACCGAAGACGGCTCAGTCGGCGCCGAAGTCGCCCGCCGCCGCTCGGAAGTCGCGCAGGATGTCCACCAGCTCTGCCACGCGGTCGTCGGGCAGGTCGAGGCCGAAGCGCACGGCGCCCAGTGCCTTCGTGGCCCGCTGCACCACCCGCCGTCCGGCGGGCGTGATGGCGGCCAGCGTGGTGCGGCCGTCGGACGGGTGCGGCTCCCGGCGGACCAGTCCCTGCGCCTCCAGCCGGTCGATCGTGTTGGTCACGCTGGCCGGGTGAACCATCAGCCGCACGCCGATCTTGGCCATGGGCAGCCGCCCGGCCCGGCTGAACGCCAGGAGCCGCAGCGCCTCGTAGCGGGCGAAGGTGAGGCCCAACGGTCGAAGGGCGGCATCCACCCTCGACAGCACCAGCTGCTGCGCCCGCATGATCGAGGTGGTGCCCGCCATGGCCACCGGCTCCGGCAGGCCGTGCTCCTCCCACTGCCGTCGCGCCTCGGCGATGGGATCGAACCGCAGCACTCGGCCACAGTAGCAAATACTTTGACGTTCAAGTACCTTGGACGACGTGCACGTGCCCGCCCACCCCGTCCGCTTCATCACCGCCGCGTCGCTGTTCGACGGCCACGACGCCGCCATCAACATCATGCGGCGCATCCTCCAGTCGCAGGGCGTCGAGGTCGTCCACCTCGGCCACAACCGCTCCGTCGACGACATCGCCACCGCCGCTCTCCAGGAGGACGTGCAGGGCGTGGCCGTGAGCTCCTACCAGGGCGGCCACGTCGAGTACTTCGAATACCTGGTCGACAGCTTGCGCGAGCGGGGCCGTCCCGACGTCAAGGTCTTCGGCGGCGGGGGCGGCGTGATCGTGCCCGAGGAGATCGACCGGCTGCACGACTATGGCGTGGCCCGCATCTTCACGCCCGAGGACGGCGCCCGCATGGGCCTGGGCGCCATGGTCAACACCATGGTCGAGGCCTGCGACGTCCCCTTGGCGGCCGAGCCTCCCGCTTCGCTGGAGGCCCTCTACGCGGGCGACCAGCGCACCCTGGCCCGCACGATCACCGCGCTCGAAGGCGGCACGCTCGCTGCTCCGCTCCTCGACGAGCTGCGGGCCGCGGCCGCCCGCCGCAGCGTTCCCACGCTCGGCATCACCGGCACGGGCGGCTCGGGCAAGTCGTCGTTGACCGACGAGATCGTGCGCCGCTTCCGCCTCGACCAGGAGGACAAGCTGCGCATCGCGGTGGTCGCCGTCGACCCCACCCGGCGCAAGGCGGGCGGCGCGCTCCTGGGCGACCGCATCCGCATGAACTCGATCGACCCCGACCGCGTGTACTTCCGTTCCCTCGCCACCCGCGAGGCGACGGGCGAGGTGCCCGCCGTCGTGGCCGACGTGATCACCGCGTGCAAGGCCGCGGGCTTCGACCTCGTGATCGTGGAGACGCCAGGCATCGGGCAAGGCGACGCGGGCATCGTCCCCTACGTCGACGTGCCCATCTACGTGATGACGCCCGAGTTCGGTGCGGCCAGCCAGCTCGAGAAGATCGAGATGCT
Organism: Acidimicrobiales bacterium; assembly: GCA_036260075.1. Taxonomy (GTDB): domain Bacteria; phylum Actinomycetota; class Acidimicrobiia; order Acidimicrobiales; family JAHWLA01; genus DATAAM01. The sequence continues at coordinate 15,429 of DATAAM010000045.1, read as the reverse complement.
CGACCACGCCGAGGCCGTGGCCGTCAACAAGTTCGACCGACGCGGCGGCGAGGACGCCCTCCGCGACGTACGGCGCCAGCTCTCCCGGCTGCGGGAGTCGTGGAGCGAGCCGCCCGAGTCGCTGCCCGTGTTCGGCACCATCGCCGCCCGCTTCAACGACGACGGCGTCACCGCCCTGTACCAGCACCTGCGCGACCGCTTGGGCTTCGAGGCGGGTGTGCTGCCGCCGGTCGACACCAAGGTCTCCACCAAGGCCCGCCAGATCGTCCCGGGGAACCGCACCCGCTACCTCGGCGAGATCGCCGAGGCCGTGCGCCGCTACCACGAGCAGACCGACGAGCAGGCCGCCGCCGCCCGCCTGGCGCAGCACCTGCGCACGGCGCGGGAGCACGTCACCTCTGCCGAGCTCGACGCCGCCGTGGCCGCTGCGGAAGGGCGGCTCACCGAGGAGTCACGCCGCCTGTTGGCCGAGTGGCCGCAGGTGGCCGAGGAGTATCGCAAGGCGCCGCCCCGCGAGTCGCTGTCGGGCAGCGCCATCCCGCGCGTGGCGGTGCCCCGCATCGAGGACGACGGCGCGCTGCTGCGATGGCTGCGTCGGGAGAACCTGCCCGGGCGCTTCCCGTACACCGCGGGCGTGTTCCCGTTGAAGCGCGAGGGTGAGGATCCCACCCGCATGTTCGCGGGCGAGGGTGACCCCTTCCGCACCAACCGGCGCTTCCACCTCCTCGCCCGGGACTCGGAGGCCGCCCGGCTGTCGACCGCCTTCGACTCCGTCACCCTCTACGGCTACGACCCCGACGAGCGCCCCGACATCTACGGCAAGGTCGGCAACTCCGGCGTGTCGATCGCCACGCTCGACGACATGAAGGCGCTGTACGACGGCTTCGACCTGGCCGACCCGAAGACGTCGGTGTCGATGACGATCAACGGTCCGGCGCCCACGATCCTGGCCATGTTCCTCAACACCGCCATGGATCAGCACCCCGAGGACCACGAGGGCGTGCTGCGGCGGGTGCGAGGGACCGTGCAGGCCGACATCCTCAAGGAGGACCAAGGCCAGAACACGTGCATCTTCTCAACGGAGTTCGCCCTCGGGATGATGGCCGACATCCAGGAGTGGTTCATCGAGCACGGGGTGCGCAACTTCTACTCCGTCTCGATCTCCGGCTACCACATCGCCGAGGCGGGCGCGAACCCCATCACCCAGCTGGCTTTCACGCTGGCCAACGGCTTCACCTACGTGGAGGCCTACCTGGCCCGGGGCATGAAGGTCGACGACTTCGCTCCCAACTTCTCGTTCTTCTTCAGCAACGGCATGGACCCGGAGTACACGGTGCTGGGCCGCGTGGCCCGCCGCATCTGGGCGGTGGCCATGCGCGAGCGCTACGGGGCCAATGAGCGGTCGCAGAAGCTGAAGTACCACGTGCAGACCTCGGGCCGCTCGCTGCACGCGCAGGAGATGGCGTTCAACGACATCCGCACCACGCTCCAGGCGCTCATCGCGATCTACGACAACTGCAACAGCCTCCACACCAACGCCTACGACGAAGCGGTGACCACGCCCACCGAGGAGTCGGTGCGCCGTGCCCTCGCCGTCCAACTGATCATCAACAAGGAGTGGGGCCTCGCCATGAACGAGAACCCCAACCAGGGCTCGTTCGTCGTCGACGAGCTCACCGACCTCGTGGAGGAGGCGGTGCTGCGCGAGTTCGAGCGCCTCGACGAGCGGGGCGGCGTGCTCGGCGCCATGGAGACGGGCTACCAACGAGGGCGCATCCAGGACGAGTCCATGCTGTACGAGCAGCGCAAGCACGACGGCTCGCTGCCGATCGTCGGCGTGAACACGTTCCGCAACCCCCGCGCCGAAGAGCAACCGCCGCCCACGCCGCCGCTGGCCCGCTCCACCGAGGACGAGAAGCAGTCGCAGCTCCGTCGCCTGCGCGAGTTCCAGGCCCGCCATGCAGCCGAGCGGCCTGCGATGCTGGCCCGCCTCCGCGAGGCCGCGCTCGACGGCGAGAACGTCTTCGCCGTGCTCGTCGACGCCGTGCGCTGCTGCTCGCTCGGCGAGATCACCCAGACGCTGTTCGAGGTGGGCGGCCGCTACCGGCGCAACGTCTAGCCCGGCCGGTCGGCCGGCACCTCGTGCGGGCTGTCGCGGCTGAACAGCCGCTCGTACAGGGTGACGCCCGCCACCCGCGCGCCGTAGACCGCGGCCCACGCCTTCGCCCCCAACGACAACGGGCGGCCCTTGCACGGTTGCTCCACACCGGGCTTGGGGGTGTAGCACTCCCGTACCGCCGCGGCCGCCAGCTGGGCCTGGGCGGGCGTGAGCCCTACGCCGTCGCCCGGCCCGCAGAACGCGCCCGGCGCCCCGTCGATGCCCTCCAACCACCGGAGCACGGTGAGGTAGCCGAGGTCGAAGTCGCTCTGCCGCAGCGACTGGTCGAGGAAGCCGCCGAAGTGGAACATGAACTCGCCCGCCAGCATCTCCTCGACCCGTGTGGCCCCCAGCTCGTCCTTCACCAGAAGCGGCGACACGACCTGGAGGTTCACCGGCCCCACGGCCGCCAGGCCGGACACGCGTTCGAGCACCTCGTCGAAGGCGCGGGCGGCGTCGGCGGGAAGTGCCTTGGTGGACACGGGTTTGTCGATGAGCTCGTGGACCCGGTTCACGTCGTCCTCGATGCGCTGCAGCAAGGCGCCGATCTCCCCGGCCCACCGGTCGCGCTCCGCCGCCGGCAACCCGTCGATGAGGCGCCGCACGGTGTCGCGCATGTCGGCCGCCCACGTGGCCCGGGAGTTGGCCTTCTCCCACTCCCGCACGTCGTCGAACACCGACTGTGACCGCTGCATGTCGAAGGCGCGGATGAGCGTGTCGGTCCAACCCGGCTTCCGCTCGGGGCTCGACCACCGGCTGACCATCGAGCCGGAGGTGGGGTGCGGGTTGACGATCACCACCATGCGGTCCTCGTCGGCCTGGCGACCGGTCCAGGGTGCTCGGCCCGAGTCGACATCATTGACCAGCGCGAGCGCCCGGCCGAGGGGCTCGTTGTCGATCGTCCCGCCGTCGGTGTACCAGAGCCAGCCGTGCTCAGGGATGTTGACGATCCTCGTCTGCTCCACGGGCTCGTCGACCTGGCGGGCTGCCCGCCGCCGCCGGTTGAGCAGCTTGGGAGGGAAGCCGAGGGCGTTGGCGCCCGACGCCAGCGCCACGTCGATGGCCGAGCACCAACCGGCGGGCTCGGTGTACATCTCCAGGCCGTCGCCCGGGTGGAATGTGAAGTGGCTCCAGTCGAGGTAGGTGCTCGCCTCCACGCGGTGCCGGCCTGCACCCGGGCGCAGGCTCGGGATCGGGTAGCAGCAGGCCCTGCAGGGCGGCGATCGACATCACCACGCCGACGGGCACGTCCTGCTTCGTCTTCTTGGTGGTCAGGTCGAGCAGCTCGTTGGCCATGCCCTGCACGGTCTCGGTCGACAGCGGGGCGTGGCGGTCTGCGCCCCTCACGAGGTTGGCGAGCGAGTCGGCCTCCACCCACGACTTGCGCATCACCTCGACGGGGTCGTAGCCCTCCAGCAGCGCCCGGGCCGTGAGCACGCCGGTGATCGAGCCCGCCGACGACCCGGCGATGGCGTCGACCTGCACGAGAGGGTCCGGCTCTTTCAGCAGCCGCTGGACGGCGACCAGCAGGGCGGCCAACGCCCCGCCCTCGTAGGCCCCGAGCGCCACCGCGCCGGAGATGCTCAACCCGATGCGGAGCCTCCCCACGGGCGAACCGTAGCCCACCCCCGTTTTGGGCACGGTTTGCCGTGCTGTTCGCGGGAAACCATGCCCAACACAGGGGGTCTACCTACTGGTAGGTAGGCTGGCGGCATGCTGCTGACAGAACTCGAGCCGGTGGCGGCCCGGCTGCTGGACCGCCACCTCGCCCAGGCCAAGGAGTGGTTCCCGCACGAGCTGGTGCCCTGGAGCCGGGGCCGCGACTTCGACGCCGGGTGGGAGTGGACGCCCGCCGAGGCACCGCTGCCGCCGGCGGTGCGCTCCGCGCTGTTCGTCAACCTGCTGACCGAGGACAACCTCCCCTACTACTTCCGCACCATCGAGGCGCTCTTCGGCCGCGACTCGGCGTGGGGCGAGTGGTCCCGCCGCTGGACGGCGGAGGAGGGCCGCCACGCCATCGTCATCCGCGACTACCTCACCGTGACCCGGGCGCTCGACCCCGTCGAGCTCGAGCGGGCCCGCATGGTGCAGGTCGGCCACGGCCAGGTGCCCGAGCCCGAGCAGCCGGAAGACGGGCTCGTGTACGTGGCCCTGCAGGAGCTGGCCACCCGCATCGCCCACCACCACACCGGCAAGCTGCTGGAAGACCCGTGGGGCTACGAGGTGATGAAGCGAGTGGCGTCCGACGAGAACCGCCACCACCTCTTCTACCGCGACCTCTGCGCGGCGGCCTTCGAGGTCGACCCCTCCGGCATGGTCCTCGCCACCGAGCGACAGGTGCGCACCTTCGAGATGCCGGGCACCGGCATCCCGCACTTCAAGGACCACGCCCGCGCCATCGCCGCCGCGGGCATCTACGACTTCCAGGTGCACCACGAGCAGATCCTCGTTCCCGTCGTGCTCCGGCACTGGAAGGTCGACGAGCTCACCGGCCTCACCCCCGCCGCCGAGCGGGCACGCGAATCCCTCGTCGACCGCATCGACCGCATCGGCAAGGCGGCACAACGACAGGCGGCGCGTCGAGCAGGATGAGGGCATGTCCGTCTTCGACGAGCTCCTCGATGCCAACGCGAAGTTCACCGAGGGCTTCGACCTCGGCACCCTCCCGGGCCCGCCCGCCCGGGCGCTCGCCGTCCTCACGTGCATGGACGCCCGCATGCTGCCGCTGCAGATGGCAGGCCTGACACCGGGCGACGCCCACATCGTGCGCAACGCCGGCGGGCGTGCCTCCGACGATGCCATCCGCTCCCTGCTCGTCTCCACGCACCGCCTCGGCGTGCGCCACATCGCCGTCGTCCACCACACCATGTGCGGTATGGCCGACATCACCGACGACGGCTTCCGTGACGAGGTCGAGGGCACCACCGGCCACCGGCCCACCGTGCCCGTCCTCGCCATCGGCGATCCCGACGAGGCGCTGCGATCCGACGTCGAGGCGCTGCGCAGCTCGCCGTACTTCCCGGAGGGCACGACCGTCGCCGGCTTCGTCTACGACGTGCGCACCGGCCGCCTCGACCTGCGCGTCCCGTGAGCGCCGACGAGCGCGAGCCCTACCTCGACGGCTTGCGCGCCTTCAGCCTGTTCGTCGTCGTGCTCTGGCACTGGGTCTTCACCGTGATCGTGTGGAAGGACGACGGGCCGCACGCCTCCAACCCCATCGGCAGCACCACCGGCCTGTGGCTGCTCACCTGGCTGCTGCAGGTGATGCCGGTGTTCTTCTTCGTCGGCGGCTATGTGCACCTCCGCGGCGTGCAGGCAACGCGCCGCTACGGCACCTTCGTGGCCCGCCGCTTGCGCCGGCTGCTCCTGCCCGCAGTCGTGTCGGTGGGGGTGGCCCTCGTCGTGCGCATCCTGGCCGGGCTCGTGCAGCCCGACGTCGGCTGGCTCGACCGCGCCCTGCTCCTGGTGCTGAGCCCGCTGTGGTTCCTCTGCATCTACGCCATGCTCGTGCTGCTGGCGCCGCCCGCCGCCTGGCTCCACGAGCGCACGGGGGAGGCGGGGCTGGTCGCCCTCGTCGGGGCCGTGGCGTGGATCGACCTCGCCCGCTTCCACTACGACGTCGAGTGGACGGCCTGGCTGAACTGGGTGCTGGTCTGGGCCACCGTCCACCAAGCCGGCTTCTTCTACGACCGGCTGCGCGATGCCTCGCCCCGGGCGCACGCCGCGCTCGCCATCGGCGGGGCGGGCACCCTGAGCGTCCTCACCAACATGGGCCTCTACCCACGGTCGATGGTCGGCGTGCCCCATGAGTCGATCTCCAACATGGGCCCGCCGACGCTCTGCATCCTGGGCCTGGCCGCCTTCCAGATCGGTGTCGTGCTCCTGCTGCGTCCCACGGTGACCGCCTGGCTCCGGCGGCCACGAGCCGGGCGAGTGCTCGACTGGGCCAACCGCATGGCCATGCCCGTGTTCCTCTCGCACGCATGGGGCTTCGCGCTCGCCTACGGGGTGCTGCGCCTGGCCGGCGTCCGCGCCCCCGAGGACACCACTTGGGGCTGGTGGGCGCAGCGCCCGCTGTGGGCCGTGGCCCCGTTCGCCGCCACCGCCGTCCTCATCGGTGCACTGGCCCGGCCGCGGCCGGCACGCTCCATGCCATGACCGACCCGTCGACACTCGTGGGCCTCATGCCGTTCGCCGTGGCCGTCGGCATCGAGATCGACGCCGCCACCCCCGAGGCCGTCACCGGCCGCCTGCCCTGGGCCACCGAGCGCTGCACCGCGGGCGGCATCCTCCACGGCGGGGCGCTGATGACGCTGGCCGACAGCATCGGCGCCGTGTGCGCCTTCCTCAACCTGCCCGAAGGCGCCACCACCTCGACGATCGAATCGAAGACGAACTTCTTCCGCGGCGTGCGCCAAGGCACCGTGCACGCCACCGCCACGGTGGTGCACGCGGGCCGCACCACGATCGTCGTGCAGACCGACCTGAAGGACGACGACGGCAAGCTCATCGCCCGCGTCACCCAGACCCAGGCGGTGCTGGCCTCCCCCTGACCGGTTTGGGCATTTTGCTACTCTGCGTGTCGCACAGGGGGGAACGGGGTACGCCGCCGTGCAACGGCGGACGTCGGTTTGCAGTCGCGCACGAGGAGAGACCGTGGCCGTGTTCACCCGGAGGGGCGTGGTCCTCGCAGTCGTGCTCGCGCTGTCCGTGGCGGCCGCACCGGCAGCGCAGTCGCGCACCGGCACCCAGGTCGCCGTGATCGTGCAGGCCCGGTCGGCCGAAGAGGCGGCCGCCGCCGTGCGGGCGGTGGGCGGCACCGTCACGCAGGACCTGTGGATCGTCGACGGGGTGGGAGCCCGGGTCCCGAGCGACGCCGTCGACGAGCTGGCGGGCCGGCCCGGCGTGCGCTCGGTCACTCCCGACGGCACCGTGCGGGTGGCGGGCACCACCACGACACTGGGCGGCGAGGACGAGAGCACCGTCAACCACGTGCTGGCCCGAGAGGTCGACGCCGACAGGCTGTGGTCGGCAGGCGTGACGGGCGCCGGCGTCGGCGTGGCGCTGATCGACACCGGCGTCAGCCCTGTCGGCGACCTGGCCGGCCGCGTGCGCCCCGTCCGCCGCGATCACCTGGTCGGCACGTCCACTCGCACCGACCGCGACGACGCGCCCTGCGTCGACTTCTCCGGCGAGGGGCACTGCGGCGACAGCTTCGGCCACGGCACGTTCCTGGCGGGCCTCATCGCCGGGTCGGGCGCGGCCTCCGGCGGCAAGTACGCGGGCGTGGCGCCCGGCGCCCACCTCGTCTCGGTCAAGATCGCCGGGCACGACGGCTCGGCCGACGTGACGAAGGTGATCGCCGCCGTCCAGTGGGTGGTGTCGTTCCGCCAGGCGTACGGCATCCGCGTCCTCAACCTGTCGCTCGGCACCGACAGCACGGCGCCCTGGCACACCGATCCGCTCAACTACGCGGTGGAGCAGGCCTGGTTCTCCGGCATCACCGTGGTGGTCTCCGCGGGCAACCGCGGCAGGACCGACCAAGCGGCTCGGCGCTTCGCCATCAGCAAGCCGGCCGACGACCCGTACGTCGTCACCGTCGGCGCCGTCGACGACCGGGAGACGCCGAGCATCGACGACGACCGCCTGCCCGCCTTCAGCAGCACGGGGCCGACCGCCCACGGCATCCCCAAGCCCGACGTGGTGGCGCCGGGCGGCCGGGTGGTGTCGCTGCGGGCGCCCGGCAGCTGGGTGGAGGCCAACCATCGTCCTCGCCCGGGCGAGAACCCCGTCTACCGCCGAGGCAGCGGCACGTCGATGTCGGCCGCGGTGGTGTCGGGCGTCGCCGCCCTGGTGCTGCAGGGCCGCGACTGGCACCCCAACCGGGTGAAGTTCGCCTTGGCCACCACGGCCCGCAAGGTCGCCGCCCGCGACCCGCTGGCGGTCGGATCCGGCCTCGTCGACGCCGCGGCCGCCCGAGCGGCAGGCGACGGCAACGGCAACGCCGCGTGGACGCAGGTGTCGAGCGGCACCGGCTCGCTCGAGGAGAGCCGCGGCACCGTCGAGGTCACGGAGCCCTGCTCGTTCGACGACACGATCGCGGGCGACAGCCAGGACGGCGAGTGTCACACGAGCGGCGACGAGACGGCGTACGGCACGCTTTGGGTCCCCCCTGCGCACACCGACCCGTGGTTGGGCTCCTCCTGGTACACCAGCCAGTGGGCGATCGCCTCGGCCACCGGGTCGTCCTGGTACACGAGCACATGGGGAGACGGCTCGTGGGAGGGCTCCTCCTGGTACGGGTCCTCCTGGTACGGCAACTTCGAGTCGACGACCCCCTACGGCGCCACCCTGCAGGGGTCGTCCTGGTACGGCGCGTGGGGGTGACCCCGGGCGATGGCTGAAGCCGGCGTGCGCACGAGCCGGCGGTCGACATCGCCGCTGCTCGTCGCGTACATCGCCGTGCTGGCAGGCGCGGCCGCCGCCGTGGCCGTGGCGCTCGCCGCCGCGGGCGTCGCACCACCGGGCCGCCCGTCGTGGCCTGCGCTGCTCGTGCTCGGCGCGCTGCTCGTCGCTGCCGAGTACCTCTTCGTCCGCTTCCGCTACCGAGGCGACGTCAACGCGCTCAACCTCGTCGAGTCGGTGCTCGCCCCGCTCCTGTTCGCCTTCCCGGGCCCGGTGGTGGTGGCCACGGTGGCCGCCGCCCAGGCAGTGGGCGGGATGCTGCGACGCAACGAGCCCGTCAAGGCCGCGTTCAACGTGGCCCAGTGGTCGCTGGCCGCCGCCGTGGGCGCCACGCTCGTCGCGCTCCTCGAGCAAGGCAGCGGCACGACCCCGGAGAACCTGGCCGCCATGCTCGTGGTGCTCGCCGTCGTCGGCTTGGTCAACCAGCTGGCGTTCGCCACCGTCCTCGGCTTCGTCAACCGGCGACCACTGCCCCGCCTGCTGCAGGACATCGCGCCGATCGTCCTGCCCGGGTGGGTGTTGGGCTGGGCCGTCAACAGCCTCATCGGGCTGCTGTTCGTGCTGGCCTACGCCGCCAACCCCGTCGCCACCCTGCTCTTCGCCGTGCCGCTCGTCATGCTGCACCTTGCCTACCGGGGCTACGCGGGCGCGCGGAGCGACCGCGTGCGGCTGACCGGGCTCCACCGGGCCGCTCGCGCGCTGGCGGCACCGATCGATCCCGGGGAGGCGGTGGAGGCCTACCTGCGCGAGGTCGCCACCTGCTTCGAGGCGGCGGGCGCCGCCCTCGTGCTGCGCACCGACGCGGGCCTGCTCGTGCACCGGCTGCTCGTCAACGAGGGCTTCTCGGTGGAGGCGCAACCGCACGGCACCGTGACGCTCGAGTCCGCGCTGGTCGGCCAGCCGGGGCCGTTGCGCGTCACAGCGGGCGCCGGTGATCCGCTGGCCGACCTGCTGGCCCGCTCGGGCCGGCGCGACTGCCTGTCGGCCCCGCTGGTCGAGGAGGAGCGCATCACCGGCGCCCTGCTGGTCTACGACCAGGCCGGGCTCGAGGGCTTCGAGGCGGGCGAGCTGGCCGTCCTCGAGGCGTTGGCCCGGGAGACGGTGGGCACGTTCGCCAAGGGCCGGCTGCTGGCCGCCATCCTCGAAGAGCGCCGCAAGCTGGCGCTGATCGTGCACACGACCTCCGACGGCATCCTCACCTTGGCGGAGGACGGCACGGTGCTGTCGTGGAACCCGGCGCTCGAACGGCTCACCGGCGTCCCCGCAAGCGAGGTGGTGGGCACGAGCGCGCGGCTGCAGGCGCTGCGCCCCCGGCGGGAGGGCGGCGGGGCCGTCGACCTCTCGCGCTGGGCCGGCGGGGAGCCGCTGCCGCCGTCGCTCCTCCTCTTCGACGCCGACGGCGAGCCCCATCGGCTGTCGTGCTCGTACAGCGAGGCGCACGACGACGAGGGCGGCACGCGGACGCTCGTCGTGGTGGCCCGCGACGTCACGCCCGCCGAGGAGATCGAGGAGCTGCGCCAGGAGGCCGGGCGCCTGGCCGAGGCCGAGGCGGCCCAGCGCATGATGGTCGAGCAGCTCCGCCAGGCGTTCGTGCCCGCGCCGTTGGAGGTCGACGGCGTGCAGCTCGGGCTGTCGTTCCTGGCCTCCGACGAGGAGGCGCCCACCGGCGGCGACCTCTACGACTGGCAGCGCCTGCCCTCGGGCGAGCTGCACCTGGCCGTCATCGACGTGATGGGCCACGGCGTGGCCGCCACCAAGGACGCCCTTCGGGTGGTGCACGCGTTGCGACTCCTCAGCGTGCAGGAGTGCCCGCTGGAGGAGCTGATCGTGCAGGCCGATCGCCTGCTCGGGATGCTGCACCCCGACCTCGTGGCCACCGTGGTCGTGGCCCGCTACCGGCCGTCCGACGGGCGCGTGCGCATCGCCGGAGGCGGGCACCCGCCCGCGCTGCGGATCACCGGCGACGGCGAGGTCACGCTGCTGGGCGCGCCCGGCGGCGCCATCGGCTGGCCCGGAGCGGGCAGCGAGCGCATCGTGGAGACGCGGCTGGCCGACGGCGACGCGCTCGTGCTCTACACCGACGGCCTGGTGGAGGCGCGCAAGGACCTCCTCGAAGGCATGGAGACGCTCGCCCGCAACGCCGGCGTGCTCGGTTCGATCGACGCCGACCGCCTCGCCGTCGGGCTGCTGGAGCGCTCGCTGGCGGGGGCCGCCCGCCGCGACGACTCATTGGTCCTGGTGCTGCGGCGGGTGCCGACGGCGGCCGTCCCGGATTCCATGCGCTGGAGCGCGCCGCCCGACGCCAGGAGGGTGGCCGGCATCCGGCGGGAGCTGCGGGCGTGGCTGGGTGCCCGCGGGGTCGACGGCGAGGCGATCGACGAGCTCGTGGTGGTGGCAGGCGAGCTGCTGGCCAACGCAGTGGCGGCAGCCCGCTCCTCGGTGCACCTGCGGGCCTCGGGCGGTGCCGACCGGGTGGTGCTCGAGGTGGAGGACGACGGCCGCGGCCACGAGCACTTGGCGTCGTTCGGGCACTCCCTCCCCACCGACGCCGCCGAACGAGGCCGCGGGCTGTTCCTCGTGCGACAGCTCGTCGACGACATGGCGGTGCTGAGCACGTCCGAGGGCTCCGTCGTCACCGTGACCCGTGTGCTCTCGCGCGTGGCCGACCGCACGCCGGAGGGGTCGTCCCAGTGACGAGGAGCGACCTGGAGCAACGGGTGCTCGACGCGCTGGAGCGCACCGGGGTGCCCTACGAGATCGTCGAGTGCGATCCCGAGTACGCCGACACGTTCCCCTTCTCGGAGAAGTACGGCTATCCGGTGGCCATGTCGGCCAACACCATCGTGGTGGCCTCGAAGACGGAGCCGAAGCAGTACGTGGCGTGCATCGTGCTCGCCACCACGCGAGTCGACGCCAACAACACGGCCAAGCGGTGGATGGGCGTGTTAAAGGTGTCGTTCGCCGGCCCGGAGGAGACGTCGGCACTGACCGGCATGATGATCGGCGGCGTCACGCCGCTGGCCCTGCCCGACGACCTGCCGATCCTCGTCGACCCCGCTGTGTTCACCAAGGACGAGGTGATCGTGGGCGGCGGCAGCCGGTCGATGAAGATCAAGGTGTCGCCCCGGGTGTTCGAGCGACTGCCCAACACACACGTGGTGGAGGGCCTCTCGATGCCACTGGCATCCGCGTAGGGAGCGACCCGCGCTCGTACGGTTTCGCCCATGGCCGAGATCGTGCAGCGGGGACGCAACAACTTCCCGAGCGGGCGGCACATCGCCCGGGGAGTGGTGTGGGTCGTCGTCGGGGTGGTGGTCCTGGTGCTGGCCTCGACGCTGCTCGGCAGCGTGAAGAAGACGCCCCGTGACCGCATCGGCATCTCCTACGGCGGCGGTCCCGTCGAAGGCCAGCACTTCCAGCGCATCGTGCAGCCGGGCTCGAACCTCTTCGTCAACGGGTTCGCCGACAAGCTCTACCTGTACCCGGTCACCCAGCGGAACTACATCATCTCCAAGCGCTCCGACGAGGGCGACGTGCAGGGCGAGGACTCGGTGACCGCGCCCTCGCGCGACCGCATCCCCATCGAGTTCCAGGCGGCGGTGTACTTCAAGCTCAACACCGACAAGCTGCGGAAGTTCCACGAGCAGATCGGACTGAAGTACGCCGCGTACACCGAGTCGGGCTGGGACCGCATGCTCAACAACTCGTTCCGCCAGCAGATCGAGTTCGCCTTCCAGCGCGAGGCTCGCAAGTACGACGCCTCCGACATCTACGCCAACACCGACGTGCTCAACCGGATCCAGCAGGAGGTGGGCACCACCCTCAAGGAGAACGTGAACGACGTGCTCGGCGACGAGTACTTCTGCGGGCCGACGTTCGTGCCCGGGCGGGGCTGCCCGCAGTTCACGTTCACCATCAAGGGCATCGACGTGCCCGACGGCGTGCGGGCCGCCTTCGAGTCCAACCGCACGTCGGAGATCCAGGTGCGCACCAAGGAGAACGAGGTGGCGCAACGGGCGCAGGAGGCCGAGGCCATCCGACAGCTCAACGAAGCGCTGGCCGCCGCCGGGCAGAACTACGTGCTGCTGAAGGCCATCGAGTCGGGCAAGATCGACTTCTGGGTGATCCCCGACGGCCAAGGGGTCACGCTGCAGACGCCCACCCGAGGGGCCCAGCCGCAGTAGGTCAGCGCACGCGGTCGCAGGGGTAGCGCGGCCGGATCACCTCGTTGAAGAACCGGCCCTTCGAGGGCGCCGCCTCCAGCTCCCGGTGCACGGCAGCGGGCACGGCGTAGTAGCGGTACACGCGTCCGCTCCGGAACACCACCACCAACGTGTTGGAGGACTCGTCGTAGCGTGTCGACGCGATCGCGGCGGACGGCACCCCCGCAGCATATTCGTAGCACCCGTTTCACGTGTTCACCTCGTTCTGGGGGAGGAAACCCGGCTCATGAGCCGGGTTTCCTCCCCCAGAACCGCAGGGTCAGGCTTGGTGGGCCGGGCACCACCACGACGTGCGGCCGCCCACGGTGTCGCGGCGCAGCGGCGCTCCGTCCTTCGGGCACACCCCGCCCTGACGGCGCTCGGCCATGAGGTCGCCGGTGTGCGAGCCCCCGCGCTCGATGAGGTCCGTCACCGTGCCGACCAGGTGGCGGTGGAGCCGGCGCACGTCGGCGGTCGACAGCGACGCCGCGGGCCGGGCGGGGGCCAGGCCCGCCCGCCACAGGGCCTCGTCGGCCAGCAGGTTGCCGATGCCCGCCACGCGGGCTTGGTCCATCAGCCGCGCCTTCAACGGGGCGACGCTGCCGGCCAGCGCGGCGCGGAGCTGCCCGAGGGTGACGCCCAGCGCGTCGGGCCCGAGGCCCGACTCGTCGGGGTCGAGGAGCACACCGCCCAACCGCCGGGGGTCGCGCACACGCAGGTCGCCGCCGTCGGCGAAGCGCACGGCGAAGCGGTCCCAGGCGTCGAGCGCCCGGTCGCTGGAGTACAGCAGGCGGTCGACGCCCACGGCACCGTCGACCACGAGCCGCCCGGTCATGCCGAAGCGCAGCCCGAGCGTCGGCCCGCCGTCGGTGTCGAGCAGCAGCAGCTTGCCGATGCGGCGGGCCGCCGTGAACGCACGACCCACGAGCACGGCGGGCGCCGCGCCCGCCTTGAGGTACCACGAATCGGGCGCGTCGACCTCCACGATGCGGCGGCCCAGCGCCCGCTCGGCCAAGCGGCGGTAGGCCTCCACCTCGGGAAGTTCGGGCACGGGGCCGCAAACTACAGTCGCGCCCCATGTCGCCCGCCACCAAGGAGCGCTGGACCGCACACTGGGCGCACCTCTGGGACGAGGTCGTCACCTCGGGCCTGTGCACGGGCTGCGCGGGCTGCGTGGTGGCGTGCCCGCACGACGTCCTCGGCTACGACGACACAAACGGCATCTACAAGCCGTTCCACCTCGAGCCCGACGCCGGCCCCGGCGGGTGCGGGCACGGCGACCGCGGGTGCACCTCCTGCACGCGGGCCTGCCCCCGCTTCCGTCACTGGGAGGTGGAGATCGACACCCACCTGTTCGGCCGGGAGCGCCGGCCCGACGAGATGGAGGGCATCACAAAAGACGTCATCCTCGCCCGCGCCACCGACCCTCGCGTGCACGAGAAGGGCCAGGACGGCGGGCTGGTGTCGGCCATCCTGATCTGGGCCTTGGAGCACGGCTACATCGACGCCGCCCTCGTCTCCTACCTCGAAGGCGACGGCTCCACGTGGAAGGCCATCCCCGGCGTGGCCCGCACGCCCGAGGAGATCCTGGCGGCGGCGGGCAGCCGCTACACGTACTCGGCCAACACCATGGCCTACGCCGACGCGGTCGCAGGCGGAGCCGAGAAGCTGGCCCTGGTGGGCATGAGCTGCCAGTCGTCGTCGCCGCCGGCGATGGCGGTGCGCAAGGCGGGCAAGGTGGCCCGCCGCTTCGCCCTCAACATCGGCCTGCTGTGCTCCAAGACGTTCGACGACGCCATCTTCGAGGAGCTCTTCGAGGCCAAGTACGGCCTGAAGAAGCAGGACATGGCGAAGATGAACATCAAAGGGGTCTTTCAGGTCTGGATGAAAGACGGCTCCTACCACGAGGTGCCGCTCAAGGAGTGCCACGCGTGGACGCGCGAGGGGTGCAAGACGTGCCCCGACTTCGCCGCCGAGCACGCCGACATCTCCACCGGCGGCATCGGTGCCTTCAACGACTGGACGCTCACCGTCGTCCGCACCGACCTCGGCCGCGAGATCCTCATCAAGATGCTGGAGGACGGCACCATCGAAGGCCGCCCCGGCGACGACGACCCGGGCGCCATCGCCCTGCTGCGCAAGCTGGCCACCGCCAGCCGCCGTCGATGGCCCGAGTGGACGCCGGTGCAGGAGCCCAAGATCGGCGTGCCGCCGCCCAAGCCGAAAGCATCGGTGCCGGCATAGGCTCGGGCGCATGCCCGAAGCCGTCATCGTCGCCACTGCCCGCACGCCCATCGGCCGCGCCTTCAAGGGATCCCTGAAGGACGTCCGCGCCGACGACCTGTGCGCGTTCATCGTGGCCGAGCTCATGAAGAAGGTGCCCGCCGTCGACCCCGCCTCGGTCGACGACGTCATCATCGGCGCCGCCAACCACGCGGGCGAGCAGTCGATGAACCTGGCTCGCAACGTGGCCGCCTTGGCGGGCCTGCCCGACACCGTGCCCGGCACCACCGTCAACCGGTTCTGCGCGTCGTCGCTGCAGTCGATCCGCATGGCCTTCCACGCGATCAAGGCCGGCGAAGGCCACACGTTCGTGGCGGGCGG
>DATAAM010000044.1:0-2420 GCA_036260075.1 Acidimicrobiales bacterium | reverse complement strand
GCACCTCGAGGGCCGCCCGCCCTCCGTCTTCAGGCCGGCCTGTGATCACCCGCTGTACGGCGAGGGCGGAGAGGTTGGCCACGACCGCAGCGGGGTAGCCGATGCGGCGGGCGTCGGCGAGCGCCTGCTCGATCACCTCGCGCGCTGTCTCCGAGCCGAGGCGAAGTCGTACCTGGCCCGCCAGGGTGCGTGCGCACACGTCGAGGCGGACGGACCCGAGCCGGCGAGCATTGTCGCCGCACACCTCCAGCTGAGCGAGCGCGTCCTCATGACCACCGGCTGCGGCGATCGCCTCGGCGCGGTGGATCTCCAGCTCGACGGCCAAGGCCTCGGCGCCCGAGGACCGCGCCCGAGCAGCGGCCCGGGCGAGCGCGGGGCGGGTGTCGCCATCATCGGTGGCGAGACGGGCCAAGGCCGCGGCCCGTTCGAGCAGGGCAGGGGCAACGCCGGCTCCAGGGCCGGCCGCATTCATCGCGTGCGTCGCGCAGGCGATGGCCTCGGCATGGCGCCCGAGCAGAAGCAAGGCTGTCGCCGTGGTGGCAGCGGCGGCGTGCCAGTGCGGGAGCGTGGGCACGCGCCACCGTGACAGCACCTGTGCGCCAAGGTCCGCGACCTCCTCGGTGTGCGCCTGGTGGATGGTCTCCCACAGGGCAGCGGTGAGGAGCAGCGCCCGTCCCCCCTCGGCGTCATTCGTCAGACACCAACGCAAGGCGGCGACGAGGTTCGCGTGCGCCCCGGTGGCGTGGGCGGCAAAGGCCCCTTCCCAGTGTCGAGAGCCCTCGATCACCGCGAGGGCCGAGGTCGCGGCCGCTTCGGCCAACCGCTCTGAGCTGGCGTCGAGGGCGCCTCTTGTGCGCAGCGCCTCCAAGGCGTACGCCCGGGGCGCTTCCAGTAGGCGGTACCAGGTGACCGGTCCTTCCCGTTCGGTCATCACGAGCGACGCTGACACCAACTCGTCGAGCAGCTCGAGCGTGCGCCCGAACTCGTCGCCGGCGACACCTGCCACGTCGTGTGCCATCTCCGCCGTGAAGGGTCCTGGAAACACGCCGAGCTGGTCGAACAGGGCCCGGGCCGGCTCGTCAAGCATCCGGTACGACCACTCGATGGTGGACCGCAGGCTGCGGTGGCGGGAGCTGCCACGCCATCGGGGCCGAGATACGACGTCGAGCTGTTCGTCGAAGCGAGCGAGAATCTCGGTGGGGCTCATAGAGCGGGTGCGGGCTGCCGCGATCTCGATGGCCAGCGGCACGCCATCCAGGCGGCGGCACAACTCGCACACCGCCTCGACGTCACCGTCGACGAGCGTCGCTCCGGCGTCGCCGGCTCGGGCCAGGAAAAGTCGGACCGCAGCGGCATCCACGTCGTCGACCCCCCTCGGCGGCGTATCTAGCGGGCCGATCGGAATGACCGCCTCGCCCGGTACGTCCAGCGGCGATCGGCTCGTGGCGAGCACGGTCGGGGCGGTGCAGGCGTCCAGCACACGGGCCACCACGTCGGCGGCCGCGCTGGTGACGTGCTCGCAGTTGTCGACGAGCAGCAGGATCGGCAACTCGACGGGGGTGTCGAGCAGCACCTGGAACGTCTGAAAACCGAGCTGCGCGGCGACCGCGCCTTCGACTTCATCAGCGGTGATGGCACGGGTCAGGTCGACTACGTGGCACCCCCGCTCGAACGAAGCCTCCACGTGAGTGGCTGCCACCCGGGCGAGGGCCGTCTTGCCGATCCCCCCGGGGCCGACCACGGTGACGAGCCGCCGTGCCCGCAGCCGTTCGATGAGCGCGGCGAGTGCACCGTCCCTTCCGATCAGCTCGCCGGTGCAACTCATCACCGCCCCAGCATCCCGCGTGTGACGGCGGATCGCACGGTGTGTCACCCGATCTCACGCCTCAGAGAGCGGAGGGAGACAGCGGTCATGCAAGACCCCTCCGCCGGGCGATGGCCCTGCACCAAAGAGGCACTCGCCGATCTCTGACCGACGGACAACGGGGAGGAACAATGACCACCGAGATTGACGAAGTGAACCCCACGACCACGCCCTTCACCCGACCGCTGGGAGGCCCGTACGCAGGGTTGAAGGAGCGGCAGAGCGTGATGTGGGGCAACGGCCCGTATGAGCGCATGCCCCACCACTACCAACCTCTGCTCGACCACCTTGTGCGAGCGGCGGCGGTTCGTCCCGGCGAGCGGGTGCTCGACGTTGGAACCGGCACCGGCGCTCTCGCCGTGCGGCTGGCACGAGCGGGAGCCGCCGTCACCGGCGTCGACCTCGCACCGGCCTTGGTGCAAACCGCCCGCCGCCTCGCCACCGAGGAGGGGGTCGAGGTCCACTACGACGTGGGCGACGCCGAGGACCTCCCCTACGAGGACGGCTGCTTTGATGTCGTCACGTCCAGCGTGGGCGCCATCTTCGCCCCCGACCA
>DATAAM010000043.1:0-5654 GCA_036260075.1 Acidimicrobiales bacterium | reverse complement strand
CCCCGATGGCGCACTCCAGTGAGCCATCGGGGAAAAGAATGCGGGGGTGGCGGGCCGTTAGCCTCACCGGGCGTGGATCCGCAGCCCGTCTCGGCCCAGGACCTGCTCCGGTGGAGCGAGGCGCTGTCGGCCATCGCCCGCACCGGGCTCGGGTTCAGCGACAACCTGTACGAGCGCGAGCGCTTCGAGGAGGTGCTGAAGGTGGCGGCCGACATCCGGGTCGCCGCCGGGCACGAGCTGGAGTCCGAGGTCCTCATCGAGGAGTGGCTGAAGGCGGTGGGCGACGGCGTGGCCGGCTACGTGACGCCCAAGGTGGCGGTGGGCGCCGTCGTGGGCAACGACCGGGGCGAGCTGCTGCTGGTGCAGCGGGCCGACTCGGGCGTGTGGCTGTACCCGACCGGGTGGGCCGACGTGGGCTACTCGGCCTCCGAGGTGGTGGTGAAGGAGGTCTACGAGGAGACCGGCATCGAGTGCGAGCCGGTGCGGCTCATCGCCGTGCTCGACGGCCTGCGCCTCGGCTTCACCCGCATCCCGCTGTACTCACTGGTGTTCCACTGCCGGACGATCGGTGGCGAGCTCAAGGCCCACCCGCTGGAGTGCCGCGACGTGGGCTGGTTCGCCGAGGACAACCTGCCGTTCCCGTTGGCGGGCGTCGATCGCTGGGGCCACACCGCCTTCGCCGCCGTGCGGGGCGAGCCGGTCGAGGTGCTGTTCGACCCGCCGCGCAGCCCACCCTGGCGCGGCTAGGCCGGGCCCAGCAGGCGGTCGAGGAGCGCGGGGTCGCCGGGCCACGCCTCGTGGAGGACGGCACGGGGCACGCGGCGGCCGGCGAAGCGCAGGGCCAGCGCCACCACCACGACGTCGTCGAGGGCACCGATCACCGGGAGGAACTCGGGGATGAGGTCGATCGGCGACACGGCCCACAGCCCGGCCAGCACCACGACGACCTTGGCGCTGCGGGGCACCCGCGGGTCGCGGCGCAGGCGGCGCACCAGCGTCACGCACGCAGGCAGGAAGGCCGCCAGGTCGCGAGCGAGGCCGGGCGGCAGCGTGCGGGCCAGCAGCACGAGCAGCCCCCACAGCGCGCCGACGACGACCAGCGCGACGACGAGGAGCCTGATCACCCGGCGAGCTGGGCGAGCAGGGCGTCGACGATCGAGATGCCGCCCCGCGTCCGCTCCCACTCGTCGCCGATGTGCTGGTGGTCGACCACGCCGGCGGCGTCGGGTGGGATGCCGAGCGCGTCGTTGACGGCGGCCGCCAGCACGGCCGGCTCGATCTCGTCGCCGTAGGCGGCGAACGCCTCCAGGCCGTCCCACAGCTCCTCGGGGCGGGCAGGCGGGTCGGCGCCGGTGGCCACGGCCAGCGCCACCGCCGAGAACACCTCGTAGGTCCCGAGTCCGGCGGGCCGTCGGTAGCCCGCCACCGGGTGCAGCCGCCACTCGATCGTGGTGCCGTGCGGCCCGTCCTCCCGCAGCCACACCTGCGAGCCGTTGACGTAGGCGTCGACCGGCTCGCCGAAGCGGTCGTCGAGGGCCAGGACCAGCTCGGGCGTGGTGCGCCACACGCACGTGGGGGTGAGCACGGGCCGGGCCATCGGCCTGGGAGGATACGACGGATGCGCCGGTTGCTCCCCGTGCTCCTGGTGGTGCTTGCCGCCTGCTCCGACGGCGACGGCGACGGCCGGCAGGCATCGCCCACCACCACGACGACCTCGCCCCCCACCAGCACGACGGCCACGTCGTCCACCACCACCACGAGCACGACGGCCGCCGCCACGCCCGGCACATGCCCGCCGCCGCCCCCGCGCGCCCAGCCGCCCGAACGTCGCCCGCAGTACGCGCTGCGCCTCGACGTGCGACTTCCGGAGAACGCCGTCGTCGGCACCACCGAGGTGCGCTTCACGCCCGACCTCGGCATCGACCGCCTCGTGTTCCGGTTGTGGCCCAACGGCCCCCGCCTGCGCAGCGCGGGCGCCCGGCTCGACATCACGGCCGTGCAGCTCGACGGCCGTCCCGTGCAGTGGCAGGTGCCCGACCTGACCACGTTGGAGGTGCCCGCCGCCGTGGGGGCCGGGCGCACGGTGACGGCCGGCGTCGAGTGGAAGCTCACGCTGCCCGGCCCGACGCAGGACCGGATCTCCCGCAGCGGGGACGCCGTGCGCCTCGGGTCGTTCTTCCCGATCCTGGCCTGGGAGCCGGGCGTGGGGTGGGCGCGGGAACCGCCGACCACCGGATTCGCCGAGGCGTCGGTGGCCGCCACCGCCGACTTCACCGCCACCGTGGCCGTGCCGAGCGGGCTCGACGTGCTGGCCACCGGCGTGCCCGACAGCAGCGGCACGTGGCGGGCGAGCGCGGTGCCCGACTTCGGGCTGTCGGTCGGACGCTTCACCACCGCCGCGGCCACCACGGGCGGCACACAGGTGACGGTCGGCGTGCACGAAGGCATCGCCGAGTCGCCGCGGCCCTACCTCGACAGAGTGGTGGGCAGCCTGGAGGACCTCACCCGCCGCTACGGCCCCTATCCGTGGCCCGCGTTCACGCTTGCCATCACGCCGAACCTGCGGGGCGGCATCGAGTACCCCATGCACGTGATGCAGGGGTCCCGCACCGTGGGACGCACGACGCCGCACGAGGTGGGCCACCAGTGGTTCTACGCGCTGGTGCAGAACAACCAGGGACGCGACCCGTGGCTGGACGAGGGCCTGGCCAGTTGGGCGGAGGCTCGCATCGAAGGCACGCTGCGCTCCTTCGCCACCCGGACCGTACCGGCTGCCGGGCGCGGCCGGCTGGGCGAGCCGATGACGTTCTGGGAGTCGCGGCAGTCGGCGTACTACCGCAGCGTCTACGTGCAGGGGGCCCAAGCGCTGGCCGCGCTGGGGCCGCCCGACCTGGTCGACTGCGCGCTGCACCACTACGTCGCCCGCAACGCCTACCGGGTGGCCCGGCCCGCCGACCTGGTGGCCGCGCTCCGCACGGTGTTCCCCGAGGCGCCGAGCACACTGGCCCGCTTCGGGGTGCGCACGTAGCGTTGGCAGGCGTGCGCACCGTCGTCGAGATCGCCGATGCGGTTCGCCGGGGGGAGGCGAAGGCAGTCGAGGTGCTCGACGAGTGCCTGGCCGCGGTCGAGTCGTCCAACCCGGCGCTCAACGCCTTCGTCCACCTCGACCCCGACCTGGCCCACGACGCGGCAGGCCGGGTCGACGCCGCCGTGGCCCACGGCGAGGACCCCGGCCCGCTGGCGGGCGTGCCCTTCGGCGTGAAGGACCTCGAGGACTGCGCAGGCATGCCGACGTCGCACGGCTCGCTGCTCTACAAGGGCGGTCCACCGGTGGAGCACGACTCCATCCACGTGGCCCGGCTGCGGGCGGCGGGAGCGGTGCCCATCGGCAAGACGGCGGCGCCCGAGTTCGGCGCCGTCTGCTACACGTCCACGCCCGCGTGGGGGACGACCCGCAACCCGTGGGACCCCACGCGCACGCCGGGGGGCTCGAGCGGCGGCTCGGCGGCGGCGGTGGCGGCGGGCATGGTGCCGTTCTGCACCGCCAGCGACGGCGGAGGCTCCACCCGCATCCCCGCGTCGTACTGCGGGCTGGTCGGGTTCAAGCCGAGCTACGGGCGCATCCCCATCGAGCGCGGCCAGCCCTCGCAGACGTCGGTGCTGGGCGCGCTCACCACCACCGTGGCGGATGCCGCCCGCCACCTCGACGTGGCCGCCGGCCCCGACGACCGCGACCGCACGTCGCTCCCGCCGTCGGGGTTGTCCTACGAGCAGGTGATCGAGACGCTCGACGTGGGCAGCCTGCGGGCCGTGTGGTCGCCCGACCTGGGCTTCGCCACCGTCGACCCCGAGGTGGCCTCCGTCGCCGAGGACGCCGCCCGCGCCCTGGTCGATGCCGCCGGCCTCCGGGCGGTCGACCGGCCCGTCGCACTGACCAACCCGCTGCCGACATGGCTGGCGCTGGGCGCCCTCGACCTGTGGGGCGAGATCGGCAAGGGCATGTGGCCCGAGTGCGCCGAGCAGTTCGACGCGGTGGCCCGCTTCGGCTACCAGAGCAGCGAGTCGGTCACCATGCCCGTGGTGAGCCGCGTCCTCCGCGGACGGCGCCGGCTGGAGGCCGAGGTGGCAGCGCTGTTCGACGACGTCGACGTGCTGCTCACGCCGACCACGGCCACGCCCGCCTTCGCCGCCGAGGGCCCGCTGCCCGACACGATCGCGGGCCGGTCGATCTTCCCGCCCTTGGTGGTGCCGTTCACCATGCACGCCAACCTGTGCTGGAACCCGGCCGTCTCGCTGCCCGCCGGGCGCACGTCCGACGGCCTGCCGGTGGGGGTGCAGGTCACCGCCCGTCGGCACCACGACCACGTGGTGCTGCGCCTGGCCCGCCTCTTCGAGCAGGCCCGGCCGTGGCCCCGGTCGGCATCGGGCTGAAGCGACGACCGAACGGCGGTACCGTCGAGGCTGCATGGAGCTCGTCCGATGGCTGCGACGGCCGCATCTGCGGCGCCCGGTCCTCGTCGCCGCCTTCGAGGGCTGGAACGACGCCGCCGACGCCGCCTCCACCGCAGCCCGCTACCTGGCCGAAGCGTCCGAGGCCGAGCTCGTGGCCGTCGTCGACCCCGACGACTACTACGACTTCACAGTGGTACGCCCCAGCGTGCGGCTGGTCGACGGCGTGACCCGGGAGATCGTGTGGCCCGAGCCGCAAGTGTTGGCGGCCGAGCGCCCGGAGGCGCGGCACGACGTGGTGTTCCTGCAGGCGGCGGAGCCGCACATGCGGTGGCGCGCCTTCACCGACGTGGTGACAGGCATGGCCCGCGAGCTCGACGTGGAGCTGGTCGTCACGTTGGGGGCGCTGCTGGCCGAGGTGCCCCACAGCCGGCCCGTGCGGGTGACGGGCACGGCGGCCACGCCGGAGCTGGTGGAGCGGTTGGGCTTCGAGCGGTCGCGCTACGAGGGGCCGACCGGCATCGTGGGCGTGCTCCACGACTCCTGCGCCCGGGCGGGCATCCCGTCGGCCTCGCTGTGGGCCACCGTACCGCACTACGTGGCGAAGACGCCCTCGCCCAAGGCGACGCTGGCGCTGGTGGAGCGGGCGGCATCCCTGCTCGACCTGGCGGTGGAGACCGTCGACCTGGAGATCGCGGCGGCCGCCTACGAGCGCCAGATCACCGAGGTCGTGGCCGACGACGAAGAGGTCGCCGAGTACGTGCGGCGGCTGGAGGAGAGCGACGACGAGGAGGGGCCGATCGTGCGCTACGACCTCCCCAGCGCCGACACGCTGGCCCAGGAGGCCGAGCGCTTCCTCCGCGAGCAGAACGACGACTGACCCCGCCCCGGGAACAGAGCGGGAGGGAGGCCCGTAGCCTGTCGGGCGTGGTGCTCCAGCGGTTCTCCGAGATCACCCGGGCGTGGTTCACGGCCACGTTCGCCGCCCCCACCCCGGCCCAGGAGCAGGGGTGGGAGGCGATCAGCCGCGGCGAGCACACGCTGATCCTCGCCCCCACCGGCTCGGGCAAGACCCTGGCCGCCTTCCTCTGGGCCATCGACCGCCTGGCCGCCTCGGCGCCGCCCGCCGACGAGAAGAAGCGGTGCCGGGTGCTCTACGTCTCGCCGCTGAAGGCGCTCACCTACGACGTGGAGCGCAACCTGCG
>DATAAM010000042.1:0-2523 GCA_036260075.1 Acidimicrobiales bacterium | reverse complement strand
AGCCCATCCCCAACCCGCCGGCGGCCCAGGCGGGGACCGCCACCAGCGCGGGCACGTCGCGCACGAGCACGAGGGCCATGCCGACGACACCGACGGCAACCAGCGCGGCACCCGCGCGGCCCACCCGCCGGTGCCCCCACGCGGGCCCGAGCCGCGTCTGCACCCACGACCCGGCGGCCCACGTGACCGCCGAAGTGGACAGCACGAGGCCCGCTTCGGTGGTCGACCACCCCCGCAGCGAGGTGAGCGCCAGCGGCACGAACGCCTCGGTGGCGAAGAAGGCGATGCCGGTCAGCGCTCGCACGGCGGCGGCCGAGGGCAGCGGGCCGGCGGACCGGAAGGTGCCCGCGGGCACGAGGCGCCCCAAGGACCGGGCGCCTACCGCCAGCCCGGCCGCCACCGACGCCACGAGCACCGGCAGCGACGAAGAGCCGAGGCCCGCCACCACAACGCCCGCGCCTGCGGCGAGGCGCACGGCATCGGCCACCCGCGACTCGGGACGGTCCTCCACGGGGCCGTCGGGGCCCAGGCGGTGCAGGACGGGCAGGGTGAGAACGCCCGCCACCGGGAGCATGGGCACCAAGCCCAGGAAGACGGCCCGCCAGCCCACGCTGTCCGCGACCGCGCCGGCCACCGCCGGGCCCACCATGCCGGGCACCACCCACGCCGTCGACAGCACGGCGAAGAGCCGGGCCCGTGCCTCCGCCGGGTAGGCGTGGCCCATGGCCACGTACGCCATCGACATCACGGCCCCGGCCCCCAGTCCTTGCACGGCGCGGCCGACCACCACCAGCGGCATCACCGGGGCGAGGCCGCCGAGCAGCAGCCCGGCCCCGAACAGCACGAGCCCCACTGCGAACGGCTGCGCCGGCCCGCGGTGGTCGCCGATGGGGCCGGCCACGGCGACGCCCGCGACGTGGGCGAGCATGAAGGCGCTGAACGCCCAGCCGTAGAGGCGCAGGCCGTCCAGGTCCCGAGCCACCTCCGGCATCACCGTCGCCACCGCGAGCGCTTCGAAGGCGATGCCCGTCACGACCAAGACCAGGCCGATGGTCAGCGGACGGCGCCCGCCGCCGAAGAGCCGATCGTCGCTACCGTGGTCGTCGTGCGGGTGCATGCTCTGTGGCGCCATCCGGTGAAGTCGATGCAGGGCGAACGGGTGGAGGAACTGCGCATCACGCCGCGAGGCGTCGAGCACGATCGCCGCTACGGCGTGCTCGACCGTGCCACGGGCACGATCCTCTCCGCCAAGCGCGACGGTGAGCTGCTGCGAGCCCGGGCCCTGCAGACCGGTCCCGAACTGGTCGTGTGCCTGCCCAACGGCGAGACGGTCCTGGGCCTGGGCGCAGGGTCGGACGCCGCCCTGTCGTCGTGGCTGGGCCGCCAGGTCCACCTGCAGGAGGCCACCGAGCACAGCGCGGGCACCTACGAGCTGCACGAGGACGCCACCGACGACGACTCGCCGGTCCACCAGTGGACAGGGCCGGAGGGCTCCTTCGTCGACAGCTCGCCGGTGCACGTGCTCACGACCGCCTCGCTGCGGGCGGCCCAAGCCGACGTGCGCCGGTTCCGGCCCAACGTGGTGGTGACGAGCGACGACGACGGCTTCGTGGAGGACGACTGGGTGGGCGCCCTCCTCCACGTGGGCGAGGCCGTCCTCCAGGCGGCCAAGCGCTGCACGCGCTGCGCCATGGTCACCCGAGCGCAGCCGGGTGGCCTCGAGCGCGATCTCGACGTGTTCCGTTCACTGGCCCGCGACCACGACGCCTCTCTCGGCGTGCTCGCCTGGGTGGTGCAGCCGGGGGTCGTCCGGGTCGGCGACGCCGTTCGAGTCGAGCGCGCGTAGCCCCTCCCCCTACCATGCCGCTCCATGCAGATTCGGGGAGCAGCAGCAGTCGTGACGGGTGGCGCCTCGGGCCTCGGGGAGGCCACGGTGCGACGCCTCGTCGAAGCGGGGGCCGACGTCACCATCGTCGACCGCAACGCCGAGCTCGCGGAGACGCTGGCCAAGGAGCTGGGCGGGTCGACCAAGGCGGTCAGCGCCGACGTCACCAGTCCCGAACAGGTGGCCGGGGCAATGGCCTTGGCCTCCGAGTCGAGCCCGCTGCGGATCGCGGTGAACTGCGCGGGCATCGGCTGGGCACAACGCACGATCGGGCGCGACGGCACGCCCCACGACGTGGGGGCGTTCCGCACCACGATCGACGTGAACCTGTTCGGCACGTTCAACGTGCTCACGCAGGCGGCCGCGGTGATGGCGAAGACCGAGCCGCTGGAGGACAACGAGCGCGGCGTGGTCGTCAACACGGCGTCGATCGCTGCCTTCGACGGGCAGATCGGCCAGATCGCCTACGCAGCGTCCAAGGGCGGCGTCGTGGGCATGACGCTGCCCGCCGCCCGCGACCTGTCGTCGGTGGGCATCCGCGTGGTCACGATCGCGCCCGGCACGTTCGACACGCCGATGCTGGCACTGCTGCCTGAGGAGGCGCGCGAGGCGCTGGGCGCGGGCATCCCGTTCCCCCG
>DATAAM010000041.1:0-1616 GCA_036260075.1 Acidimicrobiales bacterium | reverse complement strand
ACCGAGCCACGACGCCGGGACCGAGGACCGAGGCGCTTGTCGCCCGCCTCTCGAGGTGAAACGCTTGCGGCCCGGCGACGAGGAGGCGGGCCATGAAGCGGGACCTCTTAGTCAATATGGAACGGCCGGCCCGTTCTGCCGATGCGTGGGTCATCCACCATGGAGGCAGAAGGAGCCACTACACAGAAGGAGCCGGCCGTGCCCAGTCTGTCGCATCGAGACCTGACCCACCTCGGGATGGACGTCCACAAGGACAGCATCTCCGTCGGCATCCTCCGCCCTGAGGAGGAGTCGCCCGATGTCGAGCGGATCTTCAACGACGAGCCGTCGGTGCGCCGGCTGGTGGCACGCTTCGGCGACCCCCGCAGGTTGTCGGTCTGCTACGAAGCCGGACCCACCGGCTACGAGCTGCACCGCCTGCTCATCAGCATGGGCATCCGCTGCCAGGTGATCGCCCCGTCGCTCATCCCCCGCTCGGCGGGCGACCGGGTGAAGACCGACAAGCGGGACTGCCGCAAGCTGGCCCGCCTGCACCGGGCCGGTGAGCTGGTGGCCATCCGGGTGCCGACGCGCCAGGAGGAGGCGGTGCGGGACCTGTGCCGGGCCCGGGCCGACATGGTCGAGGACCTCGACCGAGCCCGAAAGCGCCTGGGTGCGTTCCTCCTGCGCCACGGCGAGGTGTGGCGGGGAGGCTCGGCGTGGACGCTCAAGCACGAGGCGTGGCTGCGGGCCCGCCACTTCGACGACGCGGCGATGGCCGCCACGTTCGCCCACTACCGGGCGGTGGTCGAGGAGCGCTCGGCAACCCTCGACGCCGTCGAGGCCGACCTGTCGGTCCACTACGCCCGCCCGCTGTTCGCCGATGCCGTCGCCCGGCTCTCGGCTTACCGGGGCGTGGCCCGCATGGGCGCGCTGACCCTGGCGGCCGAGGTGTGCGACTGGCGCCGCTTCGGCCGACCCAGCGCGTTCATGGGCTTCACCGGCCTGGTGCCCTCGGAGTACTCGAGCGGGGGCCGCACCCACCGGGGCCGCATCACCAAGGCCGGCAACCTGCATCTGCGCACCCAGCTCGTCGAGTCGGCCTGGGCGTACCAGCACGGGCCGTCTGTCGGCGTCGAGCTGCGCCGGCGCCAGGAGGGTGTCGGGCCCGAGACCGTGGCGCGGGCATGGGCGGCCCAGGCCCGACTGTGCGGGCGCTTCCGCCGGCTGGCCCAGAAGAAGAACTCGAAGAACGTGGTGACCGCCGCCATCGCCCGGGAGCTCTGCGGCTTCCTGTGGGCCGAGATGACGGCCTGACATGTCCTTCGCCACTTCGCTCATCGCCCTGATCGGCAGGGAATGATCGAGACTTACGCGACGCGTCGGGGCACCGCCGTAGCGGGAAAGATCCCCGTTCTAAGCATGCCCAGCGGCCCTGCCGTCATCCGGGCGCCTTTAGTCAGGGGCACCATCCCGCGGAAGACAGACATGCGTGTTCCGATCCGCGTACAACAGAGTGGCGGTGAGCCGATCCACTCCGCCCCGACGCGTCGCCGGGACCCACGAGCGCGGCCGCCCCCTCCATATCCGGGGGAGCCCACCCGGCGTGGCGTAGCAGCGCCACCCCAGCGTCAAGA
>DATAAM010000040.1:0-5921 GCA_036260075.1 Acidimicrobiales bacterium | reverse complement strand
ATCCGCCTCCCAGAACGGGGCGGGGTAGCGTGCGGGCGATGTCGGGGACCCCGCTGGTGGTGGTCGACAAGGTCAACAAGTCCTTCGGCGACCTCCACGTCCTGAAGGACGTCGACCTCACCGTCGACCGCGGCGAGGTCGTGGTCGTGATCGGGCCGTCGGGGTCGGGCAAGTCGACCCTGTGCCGGTGCATCAACCGCCTGGAGCCGGTCGACAGCGGCACGATCACCGTCGACGGGCAGCCGCTCCCCGAGGAGGGCAAGGCCCTGGCCCGCCTGCGGGCCGACATCGGGTTCGTGTTCCAGGCGTTCAACCTCTTCGCCCACAAGACGGTCATCGACAACGTGACCCTCGGGCCGATCAAGGTCCGGGGCAAGTCGAAGGCCGAGGCCCGGGCCCACGGCATGGAGCTGCTGGCCCGCGTCGGCATCGCCGAGAAGGCCGATCGCTACCCGGCCGAGCTGTCGGGCGGTCAGCAGCAGCGGGCGGCCATCGCCCGCGCCCTGGCCATGGAGCCCAAGCTCCTCCTGTTCGACGAGCCCACCTCGGCGCTCGACCCCGAGATGATCAAAGAGGTGCTCGACGTGATGGTCGAGCTGGCCGCCGAGGGAAAGACGATGGTCGTGGTCAGCCACGAGATGGGCTTCGCCCGCTCGGCCGCCAAGCGGGTGGTGTTCATGGACGAGGGCCGGGTACTGGAGGTGGCACCCCCCGACGAGTTCTTCGCGTCGCCCCGCACCGACCGGGCGCGCGACTTCCTTTCGAAGATCCTGAGCCATTGAGAGAAACGGAGAATCCGATGAGCAAGAGGCGCTGGTGGCTGGTGGCGCTCCTGTCCGTCGTGGCCCTGCTGGGAGCGGCGTGCGGGAGCGACGACGACGGAGGCGCGGTCTCCGACGACGAGGAGACCACGACGACGACGGCCAAGCCCAACTTCGCGGCGGGCACCACGATGGCCGCGCTCCAGGGCAAGGGGAAGATCAGGGTCGGCACCAAGTTCGACCAGCCCGGCTTCGGCCTGAAGAACCCGACCAGCGGCGAGGTCGAGGGCTTCGACGTGGAGATCGCCAAGCTCGTCGCCCAGGCGATCTACGGCGGCAGCCTCGACGGCATCGACGCCAACATCGAGTTCGTCGAGGCGGTGTCGAAGAACCGCGAGCCGTTCATCCAGGACGGCACCGTCGACATCGTGGTCGCCACCTACACGATCAACGACACCCGCAAGCAGGTGGTCGACTTCGCGGGCCCGTACTTCGTGGCCGAGCAGGACATCATGGTCAAGTCGGACGACACCTCCATCAAGAGCGTCACCGACCTGAACGGCAAGAAGGTCTGCACGGTGAAGGGCTCGACCTCCGAGAAGAACGTGCGGGCCCAGGCGCCGCGGGCCGACGTGGTGCTGTTCGACACCTACTCGCTGTGCGCCGAGGCGCTGGGCGACGGCCGTGTCGTCGCGGTGACGACCGACAACACCATCCTCCAGGGACTCGTGAAGGCGTCGAGCAACGCCTACAAGCTCGTCGACGCCCCGTTCAGCGAGGAGCCCTACGGCATCGGCCTGAAGAAGGGCGACGACGCCTTCCGCGACTTCCTCAACGACACCCTCGAGAAGATCTTCGAGAACGGCGAGTGGGGGAAGGCCTTCGATCGCACGCTGGGCAAGGACGGCCTCGGCCTGAAGACGCCGGAGACGCCCGAAGTCGACCGCTACACGTCGGCGGGCGCGGGCGGCACCACGACGACGGCAGGCGGCACCGGTACCGGGTCGGGGTCGGGCGGCACCACCAGCACGACCCGCAGCGGCAGCTCGGCCACCACCGGCTCGACGACGTCCACGACCGCTCGGACCACCACCACCTACTGACCTGAACGTCGTCCTCGACAACCTCGACCTCTACGTCGAGGGGATGCGCACCACGGTGTCGCTCACCCTGTTGTCCTTCGGGATGGCCCTGGTGATCGGCACCGTGGTCGCCGCGTTCCGGGTGGGCCCGGTGGCGCCCTTGCGTTGGGCGGGAGCCCTCTACACGGAGCTGTTCCGCAACACGCCGCTGGCCGTCCTCTTCGTCCTCTTCTACTTCGGGCTCACGAAGGTGGGCGTGCGCTACGCCGCCTTCACGTCGGCGGTCGTCGTGCTCGCCACGTACACGAGCGCCTTCGTGGGGGAGACGGTGCGGTCGGGCATCAACACCGTGGCGCGCGGGCAGGCGGAGGCGGCCCGCAGCCTGGGGCTCACGTTCCCGCAGGTGCTCGGGATCGTGGTGCTGCCCCAGGCGTTCCGGACCGTGGTCGCGCCGCTCGGCAACCTCTTCATCGCGCTGACGAAGAACACGTCCATTGCCTCGGTGATCTCCGTGCTGGAGGTCACCGAGGTGGCCGACCGGCTCAACACGGCCACGGCCCGGCCCGTGGCGGTGTTCCTCGGCGCCGCCGCCGCCTACCTGGTGCTCACGTTGCCGTCCGGCTTCCTCGTGGGCGTCATCGAGCGTCGGGTGGCGATCAAGCGATGACGGCGCCGGTGCTGGCCGACGTGCTGGGGCCGCGTGCCCGTCGTCGCGTCCTCGTGCTGTCCGTGGTGGCGGGCGTCGCCGTCGCCGTCGTGCTCGGCCTCGCGGTCAAGCGGCTGGCCGACCGCGACCAGCTGGCGGAGCAGCTGTGGCGCCCCCTCACCGACGACGCCGTCCTCCGGTTCCTGTGGGGCGGGCTGGCCAACACGCTCCGAGCGGCCCTGGTGGCCATGGCGCTGGCACTCGTGGCGGGTGCCTTCCTGGCCCTGGGCCGGTTGTCGCGCACCGGGCCCGTGCGGTGGCTGACCGGCGCGTGGGTGGAGTTCTTCCGGGCCGTGCCGCTGCTGTTGCTGATCCTCTTCTCGGGGCTGGGCCTGCCGAAGTACGGCGTCGACCTCGACGTGTTCTGGTACCTCGTGCTGGCGCTCGTCGCGTACAACAGCGCGGTGCTCGCCGAGATCTTCCGGGCGGGCATCCTCTCGCTCGACCGGGGCCAGTTCGAGGCGTCCTACGCCGTGGGGCTCTCGTACTGGGAGACGATGCTCTCGGTGATCGTGCCACAGGCGGTGCGCCGCATGGTGCCTGCCGTCGTGAGCCAGCTGGTCACCCTGCTGAAGGACACCTCGCTGGGCTACGTGATCACCTACGAGGAGCTGCTGCGCCGGGGCCGCATCACCGGCGAGTTCTACCGGAACCCCCTCCAGGCGCTGGTGCTCGTGGCCGTGGTCTACGTGGTCGTGAACTTCGTCCTGAGCGTGACGGCCCGGCGACTCGAGGACCGCCAGCGGCGCCGCTACCGGGCGGGGGAGATCCGGGTGGCCGGCGTGGAGGAGCTCGCCTGACGCTGCGTGCTCAGTCGGCCATGGCGGACCGGAGCGCGGCGGCGGCTTCGAGCAGGGCGGGCTCGGCGGCGGGGTAGAAGCGGACCATGGTGAAGAACGCGTGGAGCTGCCCGTCCCACCGTCGCAGCGTGACGAGCACGCCCGCGTCGCGCAGGCGCTCGGCGTAGGCCTCGCCCTCGTCGCGCAGCGGGTCGTACTCCGCCGTCACCACGTAGGCGGGCGGGAGCCCGGAGAGGTCGGTGGCGAAGTAGGGCGACGCCAACGGGTCGCGGGGGTCGTGGCCCCGCAGCAGGTGGTCGCGGAACCAGCGGATGTCGTCCTCGTAGAGGAAGAACCCCCGGCCGTTCTCCACGATCGAAGGGAACGACAACGTGTGGTCGACAGCCGGATAGACGAGCAGCTGGAAGCGCAGCGGCGGGCCGCCCGCGTCGCGGGCCCGCAGCGTGAGGGCGGCGGCCAGGTTGCCGCCTGCCGAGTCGCCCGCCACCGCCAATCGGTCGCCGCCCGGCTGGGTTGCCGCCCAGCACAGCGCCGTCCAGCAGTCGTCGAGTCCGGCGGGGAAGGGGTGCTCGGGCGAGAGCCGGTACCCCACGCTGACGACCGTGCAGTCGGTGGCGCAGGCCAGGTGGCGGCAGAAGGCGTCGTGCTCCTCGATGCTTCCGAGCGTCCAGCCCCCGCCGTGCAGCCACACGACGATCGGCCGCACCTCCGAGACGGGCCGGTACACGCGCATGGGGACCGGCTCGGCCACGTCCTCCACCGACGCCACCTCCGGCCCCGCCGGGGCCAGCAGGTTCCAGTTGCGCAGCCCGTCGCGGGCGCGCTGCACGCCGATCTGCTCGACCGTGGGGTTGCCGAGCTCGCGCAGCCGCTCGCAGACGGCTTGGGCCACGGGGTCGAGGGGCACTACGGCCTGACCTCCACGAACAGCCCACTGGCTTCGACGGCCACCGACTCGTCGGCCAGCACGATTCGCCCCATCACCTTCTGCACCCGCCGCGCCCCCTCCCTTGCCCGCCAGGCTTCCACCCTGACCGGCTTCCCGTCGAGCGGCACGCTCTTGCGGTAGCGCAGCTCCAGCCGGGCGGTCATCGAGGGGAGGCCCTCCAGCGCCCACGACAACGACGCCATCGTCTCGTCGAGCACGGCGGCCGCCATCCCGCCGTGCAGGTGGCCGGGCGGGCCGCGGTGGTCGGGCCTGGGTTCGAAGCGAGCCAGCAGGCGCGGCGGATCGAGGGAGCGGTCGAGCCGAAACCGCAGCCCGAGGCCCAGTGGATCTTCCCCCGTCACGCCGTCGGCGTCGTCGAACGACACGGGAGGCGAACGTACCGCGGTTCGCCGGCCACGGCCGAGGGTAGGCCGCGGCAGGCAGATCGGCCGGAGGTGAGAGATGCGCAGACGCGTGCTTGTGGTGGTCGTGGCGGCGGTGCTGCTGCTCGGAGCGGCGGCGACGGCAGTGTCGTCGGACCTCTTCGAAAGTCCGTCGGAGGGACAGCAGTTCCAGTACTTCGGGACGGCGTTCGACGACACCGACCCCGACCAG
This sequence comes from Acidimicrobiales bacterium, assembly GCA_036260075.1. Classification (GTDB taxonomy): domain Bacteria; phylum Actinomycetota; class Acidimicrobiia; order Acidimicrobiales; family JAHWLA01; genus DATAAM01. Next base: position 1,029 of record DATAAM010000040.1, on the reverse strand, counting down.
GCGGAGAGCAGCGACAACGACGTGGCCCACTTCGACACCACGAGCGGCCTCCCGGTGGGCCTGCGCCGCAACGTCGGCGAGCTCGTCCGTGAGCTCGACAACCAACTGGGGTTCAGGTACTTCATGGCGAACCGTTCCTGTGGCGCGGGCTCGCCGCGCGTCCAGCTCGCCGTCGACACCGACGGCGACGGAGTCGCCAACGGCAACCTGCACGGGCACGTGCGCCCGCCCTACACGTGCGCAGAGGACAAGTGGGTGTACGAGGACCTCACCGACGACGAGCTGCGGTGGGAGGTCGGGGTCGGGCTGCCCGGCACGCGTGCCTTCCCGCACCGCACGTGGACGGAGATCGAGGCCCTGCTCGGCAACGCGCTCGTGCTCACCGGGGCGCTCATCGAGGACAGCCAGGCCTTCGCGGAGTCCAACCGGGGCCACGCCTACTACGACCTCGTGAGCATCGGGAACCGCACGTTCGAAGACCACAACGACACGGCCCGGTGACGTAGCGTTCGCCCCATGCGGGTGGTGGGCGGGTCGGCGCGGGGCCGGCCCCTCCGCCCGCCCAAGGGCGCCGACGTCCGGCCCACCAGCGACCGCACCCGCGAGTCGATCTTCAACGTGCTCATGTCGCTGGGCGGCGTCGAGGGCGCCACCGTCGCCGACCTGTTCGCGGGCACGGGCGCGCTGGGCATCGAGGCGCTGTCGCGGGGCGCGGCCCACGCCACGTTCGTCGACCGCGACGTGGGCCTCGTCCGCACCAACCTCGAAGCCGTGGGCCTGGCCGACCGGGCCACCGTCGTGCGAGCCGACGTGCTGCGGTGGGTGGAGTCGGCGCCCGCGGTCGACCTCGCCTTCGCCGACCCGCCGTACGCGTTCGACGACTGGCTTGCGCTGCTCGCCCGGCTGGAGGCGGGGCTCGCGGTGCTCGAATCCGACCGGCCGATCGAGCCCGGCGAACGTTGGCGAGTTCTCAGGACGAAGCAGTACGGCAGTACCGTTGTCGTCGTGGCACAACCGAACACGGGCGAC
>DATAAM010000039.1:0-33549 GCA_036260075.1 Acidimicrobiales bacterium | reverse complement strand
CACCGCGTCCTGGTTGGCGGTGGTCACCGTGATGTCGACCACCTGGACCACGTTGGGGTCCGAGGGCGTCGCCACCTGGATGTCGAGCATGAAGTCGTCGCACGTGACGGTCGTGCACTGGTCTGTCGGGTACCCCGCCGTCGGGCCGCGTCGGGCGTTCCCGGTCAAGGGACCGCCGCTCCAGGTGACCGTCTCTCCCGTGTGGAGGACGCCCGCTGCAGGGGTCGCCGAATGGCCTGACTGCGTGACTGTGGCGAGAAGCCCCACGACTGCGGCGACGACGACGCGCCTCCTGAACCCACGTGACATCTGCTCGGTTCTCCGTCCCTCGGCCCCCCGCAGCTCCGGCCCAGGAGCCAGAAAACCAGTGTATTCCTTTGTAGGCGTTTAGTAAATCCTTTTGTTCGTCAGGACGCGGCCGTCCTCCTACCGAAGTTAACGTACGGTAAGGAAAATGGTGGGAGCCCGCCTGCCCCGAGGAGGATGCGATGCCGGGCCACGTCGATCCGAGCGTCGATGCCGTGCGCGTGGACGTCCGCACGACCGCACTGTGGCGGGACATCGAGTCGCACTTCGACCAAGCGCTCTCGCCCGGGTTCGGCCGGGTGACCGCGGCCTGCGAACTGACCGCCTCGCCGGACGGGCAGGTGATCGCGTTCACGGGTTCGGTCATCGAGTCGCTCGGCACTGCTCCCAGGAGGTGCGTGGCCCTGGCTCACCTGGACAGCGGCGTCGTCGAGCGCATCTCGTGGGACGGTGGCGAGAGCCGCCTCCCGCGCTGGTCACCGGACGGCAGCCGGTTGGCATTCGTGTCCGATCGGCGTGAGCGCGAGTGCTTCCAGCTCCAGGTCCTCGACCGCACCCGGCTGGGCGAGGCGGTCCCCTTGGGAGCGGTCGACGGCACCGTCGAGGACCTGTCCTGGTCTCCTGATGGCGCCCGAATCCTGCTCCTGGTGGCGGACCGGGGAGCGGACGTCGCCGGCGCCCAAGGGTCGAGCAAGGCGGCCCTCCCCAATGCACGCCGTCCGAGCTGGATGCCCAGCGTGTCGTGCCGGGAGACGGATGCGTGGCGCCGGCTGTGGTCGGTCGACGTAGCCTCGGGAGCGGTTGTGCGCGTCTCACCCGAAGCACTCAACGTGTGGGAGGCGACCTGGTGCGGGTCCGACCACGTGGTGGCCGTGACCTCCCGGGGACCGGACGAAGGATCGTGGTACTCGGCCGAGCTCACGCGCATCGGCACGGCGACCGGGGAGGCGACCACTCTCTACGCCGGCGACGTGCAGATCGGGCAGCCGGCCTGCAACCCTTCGGGCACCCGCGTCGCCGTCGTCGAGGCGCCCGCCAGCGATCGTGGCGGCGTGGCGGGCACCGTGGTCGTGGTCGACGTGGCCCAGTCGACCGTCGAGGTCGCCCCCGTCGACCTCGACGCCAGCCAGGTGCTGTGGCGCGACGACGACAACCTCCTCGTCGTGGGACTGCGGGGGTTGCAGGCAGTCGCGACGGGTTGGAACACGGCCACCGGCCGCTCGCTCGACGAGTGGACGAGCGACGAAGCGCTGACCGCCGGGTTCCCGACTGTGACGCTCCTGCCGGGGCAGCGGTTCGCATCCGTCCTCGAGAGCTGGGACCGGTACCCCGAGATAGCGGTGTTCGACGAGGGACGGGCGACGGCCGTCGCCTGCCTGGGCCACGCAGGGACGACCTGGGTGCGGGAGCAGGTCGGCCCGCTGGAGCCGGCCACATGGAAGGCTCCCGACGGGTTGACGGTCGAGGGCCTCGTCTGCTCGCCGCCTCACGGGGACCGGCCCTTCCCGCTCGTCACCGTCCTCCACGGCGGGCCCATCTGGGCATGGACGAACACGTGGTCGGCCTCGTCCCCGCTCGTTTCCCTCCTGGTCTCGCGTGGCTACGCCGTGTTCCTCCCCAACCCGCGCGGCTCGATGGGGCGCGGCCGCGAGTTCGCGAGCCTGGTCGTCGGGGACATGGGGGGAGCCGACAGCGACGACATCCTCGCCGGCATCGACGCGCTGGTTGCCGGCGGGTTCGCCGACCCGGCCCGCCTGGGCGTCACCGGCGGGAGCTACGGGGGGTTCATGACGTCGTGGCTGGTCACACGCACGAAGCGGTTCGCCGCCGCCGTCAGCGTGGCCCCCGTCACGAACTGGTACACGCAGCACAACCAATCGAACATCGGGACCTTCGACCGGCTGTTCCTCGACGCCGACCCGTTCGTCACCTCGGGCAGGCACTTCGATCGGAGCCCGGCCATGCACGCGGCTGGTGTCACGACGCCGGTCCTGAACATCGCCGGTGCGCTCGACCGGTGCACGCCGCCCGGGCAGGCAGTCGAGTTTCACAACGTCCTGCGCGAGCACGGGGCGGAAACGGCCCTCGTCCTGTACCCCGAAGAGGGCCACGGCGTTCGCAGCATGCCGGCGCAGCTCGACTTCTGCGTCCGGGTCGTCTCCTGGTTCGAGGCCTACATGCCACCCGGCAACGGAGCCCCGCCCCGCTCGGCACCAACGTGACCCGAGCCTTTTTCACTTATACGTGTTAAGGTTTACCTGCGGCGGTCGCCTCGCGACCGGCCGGGCAGGTTCGCCGGCGAAGGGAACCACATGACGGCAACGCCCAATCCCGCTGCCCTGCTCTCCCCCGAGGAGCTGGCGCACTTCCGCGATCGTGGCTATCTGCTCCTGCGTGGCGTGCTGTCGGAGGGGGCGCTGGCATCCGTGCAGCGCGTGATGGAGCAGTACGTCGACGAGCTGGCCCGACGCTGGACGCGCGAAGGGTGGATCTCCGACCCGTGCGAGGAACTCGACTTCACCCGGCGGTACGCCTCCTTGCGAGCGCAGCTCCCCCCTCGCTTCTCGAACACCTGGCGCCGCGTGCTCGTGAGCCGTGCGCTCTGGTCGCTGTGGCAGGAGCCTGCCCTGCTCGGTGCCGCCCGCTCGATCGTCGACGACGACGTCTATGCCCACGGGATATGGAACGGGCGGCCGCGCACCTCACACGAGTCGATGAAGGTCGCATGGCACCAGGACGCCCACTACTACAGCGGCTACCACTCGTCCCACGACCCCATGGTGACGTGCTGGATCCCGTTCGTCCCGGTCGACGAGGCATCCGGTTGCCTGCAGATCGTGCCCGGCTCGCACCGCGGCGGCATGGTCCCCGCGGTGCGAACCGGGCACGACGGCCAGCGCACCGTCGCTCCCCAGGTGCTCGACAACCTGGCGGCGGCCGGCATGCGACCGCTGTCGTGTGCCATGGAGCCCGGCGACGTCCTTCTCTTCGACGCGTGCATGCTCCATCAGTCGTTGCACAACCGGGCCGCGACCGTGCGATGGAGCCTGGACCTGCGCTATTGCCGCCGAGACGTGGGGGAGCAGCACGGCGGGCCCGGCTACGTCTGCTTCGCCGAGGAGGCGGGCGGGCCGCTGGGGACGTACGAGGAATGGGCGGCCCAGTACGCGTACGACGGCACGCCGCTGATTCCCGAAAGCACCCACGACACGGTGGCGAGGCTGGCCGAGGAATTTCGCATTCCTGTCTCCGAGCTCACCGAGTTCTGAGGTGCCAACGGCGCCGGCGCCGTCCGATCACGCACTTTTCCGGGTGCCGGGAAGCCCGATAGGGCAAACTTGTGGGCGCGTTCAGGAAGTTGCATGATTCGACGCCGACGACAAGAAGGAGCCGGGCCGCATGCCCCCCGTGAAGGGACAGACGCAGAAGCGAGGTGACGACCGCCGCCGCAAGATCCTCGAAGCCGCCCTGGAGCTGTTCGGAAAGAGCGGTTACAACGGGACGTCGTTGGCCGCCGTGGCGGAGCGCGTCGGCATCAGCCCACCGGGCATCCTCCACCACTTCCAGTCCAAGGAGGCCTTGCTCCTCTCCGTCATCGACGAATTCGACAACCGACAGCAGCAAGGGTTGGACGCCCTGAGCGACGAAGGGGGCCTTGCCGCCCTCCGCCGGCTCCCCGAGCTGGCCACGAACGTGCTCGGCGACGAGGAGTTCACCCGTCTGATGGCTGTGCTGAGCGGCGAAAGCCTCGATGTGGACGGCATCGTCCACGACTACTTCGTCCGCCGTTACCGAGTGGCGAGGCGGTGGATCAGCGGCCTGATCGCGAAGGGCCAGGAGCGCGGCGAGATCAGGGCCGACATCGACCCGATGTCGAAAGCGGTGCAGGTGCTGGCGATCCAGGACGGCGTGCTGAACCAAGCGCTGCTCGATCCGAGCCGAGTGGATTTGGTGAAGGTGTACGAGGACTACATCGCCATGCTGGTCAACGACATCGCCGCCCCGAAGCCGGCGAGGCGCCGTCGCCCGGTCGCAGGCACCAAGGTCAACGGGAACGGCAAAGCGCGTCGCTCCTCTGCCTCGGCCTGACGGAGCTGGTCGCTTTCCACGGCTCGAACTTCATGAACGTTCATTAAGCTGTTCCTTGTGGCTCGTCCCACGTTTTCGATCACCGAGCAGCCGGAAGCGGCTCCTGCTTCGGGTCCTCGTCTCGCTCGACGCCCCCGACGCCTTGCCGACGGGCGCCGCCCTGGAATAAGCTAACATATACTAGGTAAAACGCGCGGGGCGGGCGGCACCGGCTCGCGCAGGGATCGGAGTGTCGATGGCTGCTGTGGAGCGCCAGATCGCCGGCGCCGTCTGCCGAGTACGGCTGAACCGCCCCGAGAAGCTCAACGCGCTCGACGATGACGTCCGGATCGGACTGGTGCGCGCCTTCGAGGAGATGGCGGAGCTGCCCGACGTGAAGGTCGTGGTGCTCGAGGGTGCCGGGCGGGCGTTCTCGGCGGGAGCCGACCTGAACGCCGCAGAGACGAGCCACGACCGGCCCGACTGGGCGACCCGGCGCCATCGGTTCGGCGCCTGGAACCGGCTGCTCGACCTCATGGAGGCCGTACCTCAGGTGACCGTGGCCAAGCTCCACGGCCACGTGGTCGGCGGCGGGTCGCTCCTCGCCGTCACCTGCGACCTTCGCATCGCGGCCGACGACCTCAAGCTGCGCATCCCCGAGGTGGCCATCGGCGTGCCGCTGACGTGGGGCGGGGTCCCCCGCCTGGTCCGCGAGATCGGGCTTCCCCTGGCGCGCGACCTCGTGCTGACCGGGCGCACCATGGACGCCGAGGAAGCCAACTCGTGCGGGTTCGTTCAGCGGGTGGTTCCCCGGCAGGTACTCGACGCCGCCACCGACGACCTGGTCGAGACGCTCGTGGCCATGCCGGGTGGGCCCTTGGCCATCAGCCGGGCCATGTTCGCCGCCCTCGGCCGCCAGCAAGCAGGCCCGGCGGGCTGGGCCGATGCCGACCTCCTCATGTGGTCGGCGCTGGAGCCCCAGGGGCAAGCGGCCGACCTCGGCTACGTGACGAGCCGGCTCAACGGCAACGGGCACCGCCGGGACGAGCCCGCCGACGTGCAGCCGGAGCGATGACCGAGAAACGGCGGGCACCGCGGTGATCGTCGTGGTGGCGCGCCCACTGCCCGTCGACGGGAGCACGGAAGAGCCGGGCGCCTCGGTGGCATGGCCTCCCCCGCCGCAGGTGGACGCGCGGTGAACGACGACCTCTGCTTCCGTCCCGCCGTCGACGTGGCGGCGCTCGTGCGCAAGGGCGACGTGTCGCCGGTGGAGCTGGCCACCGCCTACCTGGACCGCATCGACCGCCTCGACCCTGCACTGGGCGCCTACTTCACGGTGGCAGCCGACACCGCCCTGTCGACGGCGGCGCGAGCGGAAGCAGAAGCCGTCCGAGCCCGCCGGGAGGGAGGGGCCGACAGCCTTCCTCCGCTGCTGGGCGTGCCGGTGTCGATCAAGGACCTCAACGACACTGCCGGCATCAGGACGACGCACGGCAGCCGGCTGTTCGCAGACAACGTGCCCGTCGACGACGACGCCACGGTCAGCCGCATACGGGCCGCAGGTGCCGTGGTGCTGGGCAAGACGGCCGTACCGGAGTTCGGCTGGTCGTTCGTCAGCGAAGCGCCCGCGTTCTCGCCCGCGCGCAACCCGTGGGACCCGCAGCACACCCCCGGCGGCTCGTCGGGAGGCGCGGCCGCCGCGCTGGCAGCCGGGTTGTGCGCCCTGTCGCAGGGGTCGGACGCGGGTGGGTCGATCCGCGTGCCTTCGTCGTTCACCAACCTGTTCGGCATCAAGCCGAGCCGTGGACGGGTGCCCGACTCGCCCCACCCCGCTCGGCTGTTGTGGCAGAACGGCCCGATCGCTCGCACGGTGGAGGACGCCGCGGTGACGCTCGACGTCCTCGCCGGCTACTCGTGGGGCGATCCCTGGTGGGCGCCCGAGCCTGCTCGCCCGTTCCGCGCCGAGGTGGGCGCCGACCCCGGGCGCCTGCGGGTTGCCTGCTCGTTCGGCGGCGCCGAGGTCGCGGCCGGCAACAGGGCGGCGGTCCAGGCGGCCGCCGAGCTGCTGTGCGAGCTCGGCCATGTCGTGGTCGATGCCGATCCGGTGCCGGACTGGGCGGTGACGAGCGAGGGCGCGGTGGAACCTGCCGCCCTCGCCTTCGTGGGCGTGCAGGTTTCGCAGCACCCGGGACTGCCTCTGGCCGACGAGATCGACCTCGAGGCGCTCGACCCGTCGAACCGCCGGTACCTCGAAGCCGCCTCCGGCCTGCGGGCCGTGGACTACGCGCGCATGTGGGACGCCCTCGCCGTCAGGGCGCGGGCCGTCGTGTCGTTCTTCGATCGGTTCGACATGCTGCTGACGCCCACGGTCGCGGGCCCGCCCCTGCCGGTGGGCGCCTTCCGGGACGGGCCGGTGGAGGCCATGCTACTCGCTTGGTACCGCATGGCCCCGTTCACCTCGCTGTGGAACATCACGGGCCAGCCCGCCGTGTCGGTCCCGATGGGCTTCGACGAGGCCGGGCTGCCCACGGGCGTGCAACTGGTGGGACGGCCGGCCGCGGAGGCCACGCTCATCCGTGCCAGTGCCCAGCTGGAGGCGGCTCGACCCTGGGCGGACCGTCGGCCACCGACGGCGGCCGTCCGGGACATCGTTGCGAATGGAGTGACATGAGCCTGGTCCTGCGAGGAGGGACGCTCCTCGACGCGACGGGCACCGACCCGCAGCCCGGCTCCACCGTCGTGCTCGACGACGACCGCATCACGAGCACGTCGGCCGGCTACAAGGCGAAGGGCAAGCACGGCGAGGTTCTCGATCTCGAAGGGCTCACCGTGCTTCCCGGGCTCATCGACGCGCACACCCATCTGGGCGGCGCGTTCGGCGGCGGCGGCATCGGCAGCGTGGCCGAGTTCGCCGCCGAGATCTTCAACAACCTGTCGCTGGCCGTCGACGCCGGGTTCACGACGTGCCGGGAGCTGGGCGGCGTGGACGACGGGGTGGTGACGGCGGTACGACGAGGGCTCGTCCGTGGCCCGAGGATCTTCCACTCCGGCAAGATCCTGTGCCAGACCGGGGGGCACGGCGACTACACCGACAAGTACAAGGAAGACCCTTCGAACGGCATCCCGGGCCTGTCGTGCGGCGCACACCTGTGCGACAGTCCCCACGACGCCCGCTACGGCGCCCGGTTGTCGTTCAAGCTCGGTGCCACCCAGCTGAAGGTGTGCCTCACGGGTGGGGTGGTCTCGCTGACCGACTCGCTGGAGGACACCCAGTTCACGGTCGACGAGCTGCGTGCGATCGTGGCCGAGGCTCGGGCGCGGCAGACGTACGTGACCGCCCACGTGCACAACAACCAGGGCATCCGCAACGGCCTCGAAGCGGGCATCGAATGCTTCGAGCACGGCACCGCCGTCGACGAGGAGACGGCCGGCCGGCTCGCCGCCGCGGGCGCCGCGCTGGTGCCCACCCTGACGGTGGCCCACGTGTTCCAGGAGAGCTTCGACTCGTGGGGGCTGCCGGAGGCTGTTCGCGAGCGCGTCAACGGGGTCGAGGAAGGCATGACGAACGCGGTGAAGGTGGCCAAGGACGCGGGCGTGCTGGTGGGCATGGGCTCCGATCTGATCGGCTCCAACCAGAACCGTCGCGGATTGGAGATCGTGCTGCGGGCGGCCATCGAAGGGCCCATGGAGGCGATCCTCGGTGCAACCGCAGTCAATGCGAAGGTGCTGCGGAAGTCCGATGAGATCGGCACGATCGAGGTGGGCAAGAAGGCCGATGTCATCGCCGTCAGCGGCGACCCCCTGACCGAGCCGGAGCTCTTCGACGACCCGAGCCGCGTGGTGCTCGTCATCCGCGACGGGCAGATCATGAAGGACACGCGGCGGTGACTGAGCCTCTCGTGCTTCCCGAGCCGTGGGTGTCGTACGGTCGCCGTACCACACAGCTGGCGCAGGCCCATCCCGACCGGGTGGCCGTCGTCTTCGCTGCCCAACGTGGCGAGGAACGCCTCGTCACCTGGCAGGAGCTCGACGAGAAGTCGACTCGCATGGCCCACCTGCTGGCCGACCGCGGCGTCGATCACGAGTCGACCGTGGTCGTCGGGCTGCCCAACTCCGTCGAGCACTACTTCGCTTCCTACGGCGCGTGGAAGCTGGGTGCCTGCGTGCTTCCCCTGCGGCACGACCTGCCCGAGTGGGAGCGAAACCGCTTGCTCGACATCGCGGGCGCCACCGTCATCGTGGCGGACTGGAGCGACCTCGACCCGGCTGCGGGCGTCGTCGTCGCCTCCAAGGAGATCGACGCCTTGGGCGACTGGCCCGACGAGCCCCTCCCTGACGTGGTGCCTGCCGCAGCCCGCGCCATCGCCTCGGGCGGCTCGACCGGGCGGCCCAAGATCATCCGCACGCCCTACCCGGGGGCGGGCATCCCACCGGGACAGCCGGGCACGCCCGTCACAAGCGTGCTCGGGTGGGAGCCCGGCCAGGTGCGCCTCATCCCCGGCCCGCTGTACCACATGAGCCCGTTCGTGATGAGCTTCACCGGGCTGTTCGAGGACATGACGCTCGTCACCATGGAACGGTTCCAAGCCGACCAGGCGATCGACCTCATCGAACGGCACCGGGTGCAGCACGCACTGGTCGTGCCCACAATGCTCTACCGCATGGCGCGCGTCCCGGGCGTGGAGCGGCGCGACTTCTCGAGCGTCGTGTCGATCATGAGCGGCGGCGCCAAGCTCGCCCCTTGGGTGTGGCGCAAGTGGATCGAGCTACTGGGGCCCGAGCGCATCTGGGAGGCCTACGGGGCCACCGAGGCGCACGGCAACACGATGATCCGGGGCGACGAGTGGTTGGAGCACCCGGGCTCGGTGGGCAAGCCCGTCGACACCGATCTCAGGATCCTCGACGAAAACCTCCAAGAGCTGCCGCCAGGCGTCGTGGGCGAGATCTTCATGCGCCCCCACGGTGCCGAAGGCCCGACGTTCGAGTACATCGGAGGAGCACGGGAGAAGCGCACCCCCGACGGGTTCGCCGGCGTGGGCGACCTCGGATGGGTTGACGAGGACGGTTACCTCTTCGTGGCCGACCGACGGGTCGACATGATCATCAGCGGCGGCGCCAACATCTACCCCGCCGAGGTCGAGGCGTGCCTGTCGGAACACCCCGATGTGGCCGATGTCGCCGTGATCGGCCTGCCCGATCCCGACTGGGGCCAGAAGGTGCATGCCCTCGTGCAGCCCCGGGCACCCGAAGCGGCGCCGAGCGAGGCCGAGCTGCGGGCGTTCTGCCGCAGCCGCCTGGCCCGGTACAAGGTGCCCAAGAGCTTCGAGTTCGTCGACATCCTGCCCCGCAACGACGTCGGCAAGCTCCAGCGATCCGCCCTCGTCGCCGAACGCGCCCGGTCCGAAACCTGAAGTCCACAAAACAGAGAAAGAGCAGGAGCATCACATGCCCGAAGCAGTCATCGTTGCCACCGGCCGAACCCCGATCGGCCGCGCCGGGAAGGGGTCGCTCGTCGACGTCCGTCCCGACGATTTGCTGGGGTTCGCGCTCGAGAACGTCGTCGCCCGGTCGGGCATCGACCCCGCACTCATCGACGACGTCGTCATCGGCTGCACGCAGCAGTACGGCGAGGCCAATCCCATGAACGTGACCCGCGGGGCCACGTTGCTCGCCGGCATCCCCGACAACGTGCCGTCGACCGTCGTCAACCGGTTCTGCTCGTCGTCGCTCCAGGCGGCCCGCATGGCGTTCCACGCCATCAAGGCCGACGAGGGCGACATCTTCCTCGTCGGCGGCGTGGACTCCTGCTCGCGGGCGATCCCGGCCGACAGCGAGAACGCGCCCGAAGTGTTCCACCCCGCCTTCATGGGCGACGACGCCATCTGCGACCTGTACATGACGATGGGGATGACAGCGGAGAAGGTTGCCGAGCTCTACGACGTCTCGCGCGAGGAGATGGACCACTTCGCGCAGCAGTCGCAGGAGCGGGCCGTGGCCGCCCAGAAGAACGGGTTCTTCGACCGCGAGATGCTTCCGTACACCAAGCCCAACGGCACGGTGGTGGAACTCGACGACGGCCCCCGGCCGTCGTCGACCTACGAGAAGCTGGCGGAGCTGCCTCCCGCGTTCAAGGAGGACGGCCGGGTCACCGCGGGCAACTCCTGCCCGCTCAACGACGGCGCCGCCGCCTTCATGATGATGTCGGCCGCCAAGGCCGAGGAGCTGGGCGTCGAGCCCGTTGCTCGAGTGCTGTCGACGGGCGTGTCCGGGCTCGACCCCACCATCATGGGCGTGGGGCCGATCGAGGCAGTCCGCAAGGCCGTCAAGCGGGCCGGCCTGACCGCCGACGACATCGAGGTGCTGGAGCTCAACGAAGCCTTCGCCTCGCAGGTGATCGCCGTCGCGCGCGAGCTCGGGATCGACCCGTTCTCCGACCGGCTCAACCCGCACGGCGGCGGCATCGCCCTCGGCCATCCCTTCGGTGCCACCGGCGCTCGCATGATGGCCACCCTCATCAGTGACCTCGAGACCCTCGACCGGCGCATCGGCGTCGAGACGATGTGCGTGGGGACGGGCATGGGCCTCGCCATGGTCGTCGAGCGTCTCTGAGCGGACCTCTCGACGCACCGGAGGGCCTGGCTCAGTGCCGCGCCAGGCCCTCCGGAACGATCCCGTCGATCAGCCGTAGGCGCCGGTGGGCAGGAAGCCGAGCAGCCGACGACGGCGTTCGTCGGCACCCTCGAGCAGGTGCGGCGGAAGTTGGTAGTTCATGAACGGGTAGTACTTGTGCCCGATGAGACGGCGGGCGTACGTGATGCCGGTCATGTACCGAGGCCTGCCGGGGTTCGGCCCACCGCGGTGCCAGAGCTGGCAGTTGTGGATGTGGACGGTACCGGCGGGCGCCGGGTTGGTGCGGATGAGCGGCTCCCACTCGGTGCCTTCAAGCGACTCCGGCGGAGCGGCGCCGAACATGTGCGATCCCGGGATCACGTGGGTGCCGTCGGCCTCCTCGGGGGACACATCGGTCAAGTAGAAGTTGCACGTCATCACCAGCGGCGGCAACACGATGTTCGTCGGCGGCTCCCCTTCGAGCACGATCATGTGTGGGGGGTCGTCCTGGTGCCACTCGTCGATCGCAACGCCGGCCGCCGCGCGGAACGCGTTGTTGCAGATGACGTGGCAGTCGGGTCCGAGGAGCAGTTCCGCCAGGCTCACCAACGGCTCGAGATCGAACAGGTCGAGATTGGCCCGGCTTGTCTCGAACATCCGCACGTGAATGGCCAAGGGGTCGCGCCGGTGCTCCACCACCTTGATCAGATCGTCGCGAAGCTCTTCGACCATCGCCGGCGGCAGGTAGTTCTCGATGAGCAAGCAGCCGTCCCGTTGGAAGATGCGGGCCCACTCCTCGAGCTGCTCCTTGGAGGCGGTGCGTCCCGCCCAGTACTCGGTCTCGTTCAGAACAGGTCCAGCGCCCAAGGCGATCTACCTCCAAAAAGTTGTTCCAGGGTTTCTATTTCTGCTGCCGACGCGCCCGTCACACGCCCCAGTCGCGCTGCTTCCCGGGGGGCGAGCCAGCTGGTGAACATGGCGGCCAGCGCTCCGACGTCCGTGCGGACGACCGCCTTCGACGAAAAGCCCGGCCCGACTGCGGGCTTGCCGTCCGTCACCTCGAAGCGGATCGAGGTGGACTCCTCCCGCAACGGATCGTCGACCCGGAGGTCGATCGCCCCGTTGGCCCACGGCGGATAGCCACGCGTCGTGAGGGCGGCACCCACGTCGACGATGCGCGCCATCCAGGGTGCGCGGTTCTCCACGGCGAGGTCACGCTTCGGCACCAACAGGGCCAAGGGCTCGTCGACCGGCCCCAGCCACACGAACTCGGTGGCCATGGCCATGTGACGGGCGACGAACGCGAGGAAGGCCTTCGCTGCGTCGAGCGTCTCCCACAGGAAGTCGCGGGCCACGATGCGGTACGGATAGCCGATGTCGTCCGTGACGAACTCGGGGGCGAACCTCCCGTGCTGCGTCTCCTGCGTGTACACGAGGTACCCGCGCACCTCACCGTGTTCGTCGCGGACCAGGTAGCGGTGGAGCAGTTCCCGCTTGTGACGACGGAGGACTCGCTCGCTCCACCACCAACGGGGTCGGGCGGTGGGGCCGTTGTGGTGGCGGGCGACGCGTTCGTAGCAAGCTGCCACCTCGTCGACGTCCTCGTCGGAGAACGGCTCGACGGCCAGGCCGGGGTCGTCGGCCGGCAGCGCGTCGACGGCCACCCGATAGCGCACGCGCGACCCGGCGTACTCGTACCCGGACCGGCGGTAGACGTCGGACACCGAGGCGATGAGCACGGACAGGGGCATGCCCCGCGTCCGCATCTCGTCGACGCCGTGGCGGAGCAGCGCCTTGCCGTAACCCCGGCTGCGTGCCTCGGCGGACACCATCAGCGCGTGCACGTGAGCGACGGGGACGGCCGCGCCGCCGAAGTACTGCCCTGCATCGAGGACCTGGAGCGCAGCCTGGACGCCGCCTCGGTCCTCGACGACAACCCACTGCTCCGGCTTGTACCACTCGACAGCCCGGGCCGTCGGCGCATTCAGGTGGAAGCTCTGCGCGGCAATGGTCGCCACGCGCTCGCGGTCGGCCGCATCCATCGGGCGGATGGCGAACGTCATGCGGTCACTTCCCGCTCCAACATGGAAGACGCTTCTCGGCGAACGCCAACGGGCCTTCCCGGGCGTCCTCGCTCCTGGAGACAGCGAGGACGAGTTCGTCGTTGCGCCGCCACGCGTCGTCGGCGGGAAGCTCCACAGCCGCGTAGACCAGCTCCCGGGAGGCGCGCACCGACAGCGGGGCGTTGTGAGCGATCGTCTGCGCCAGCTCCACAGCGGCCTCCACGGCAGTACCCCGCGGCACGACGCGGTTGACCAAGCCGAGTTCGTAGGCCCGTCGGGCGTCGATCGGCTCTCCCGTCATGGCCAGTTCGAGGGCGATGGCGGGGGGCACCCGCTGGGCCAGCCGGACCACGCCGCCGGCACCGGCCAGAAGGCCCCGCTTCACCTCCGGAAGCCCGAAACGAGCGTGCTCCTCTGCCACCACGAGGTCGCAGCCGAGGACGAGCTCGAACCCGCCCGCCACGGCGGTCCCGTTCACCGCCGCGATCAGCAGCTTGGCAAAGCGACCCCGCGTCATCCCGCCGAAGCCGCGGGGTGGCGAACCGCGCTTGTCGTCGTCACCGCAGGCCGACGCCTTGAGGTCGGCACCTGCGCTGAAGACGCGGTCGCCCGCCCCGGTCAGGACGACAGCGAGTATGCGGTCGTCGCCCTCGAGCTCGTCGAGAGCGTCGTTGATCGCCCACTCGACCTCGGCGTCGATGGCGTTGGCCGCGTCAAGGCGGTCGATGGTCAGCACTTCGACCGTCCCGCGCCGTGCCCGGCGGACCGGGCTCATTCCGAGGCGCGGGAGAGGACGATCTCGAAGGTGACGCCCACGTCGGTGATCGGCACGAGGACGAACCCGTTGCCGCCTGCGCGGTTGGGGAAGCGTTGGAGGTCGAACGACATGGCGTTGCCACCCCGTCTGCCGTCGACGCACGCCGAAGCGTCGTAGGCGGGCGCATCCTCCATCGCCTGCTCTCCACCCGACTCCCAGTCGGACCTCGTGATCGGGCACGCCCTGACGGCCGGCACCTCGCCGAGTGGGCCCGGCGTGGCCCGGCGGACGATGAGGAAGAGCGTGGTCTCGGTGCCCGACAGCCGCACCCAGCTCACGCGGGTGGTCTCCCCGACCCGGGTTTCCACGGGCAGCCCGTCGGCCGGGACCTCGGAGTCGCTCGACAGCGCCGATTGCGCCCAACCCCCATCGGTCACGACCAGCGGCTCGGAGGAGGGGACCGTGGTGGGCGTCGTCGTCGTGGTCGTGGTGGTCGTCGGGGTCGGTGCCGATGTCGGCGGCGCGCTCCCTCCGGTGCCGGACGAGGCCGCCGGCCCGGCGAGAAGTGTCTCGTATGCCAGGCCTGGAGCCGCGCCGACCGTCGGGTCCGTGGCGGAGAGGGCGACGTCGGCGCCGGCCGCCGCCGCCCCGCCCCCACCCGCCTGTCGCCCCGCATAGGGAGCGACGCCCGTCAGGTCGCCGCCGAAGTCGAACTGCTGCGACGGCGTGCCGGGGAAGGCGAGCGCGACCACGAGCACACCCACGGAGACCATGAGCGGCCACTGGTACCGGCGAAGCCCTTGGACGAGGTCATCGGGGGTCAAGGCGGCCAGCCGCCTCTCGGCTGCACTCATAGGTTGCGGTACTTCCTGTTCTCGTACTCCGGTGGCTTCTCCCTGGCCGGTTTCTCGTTCAGCCACGACAGGGCCCCTTGGGGATTGAACGCCTTCGTCGGAGCCGTCGGCTGGCCGCCGAAGAAGTACCGCTTGCCCCCGTCCGAGAACATGTACATCCCTTGGCCGTCGTTGCCCAGCTCGTCCTTGCCCGGCTGGTCGGCCTTCCACCAGATCTCGGCGATGTCGTCGAAGCCGACGTAGTCCTCGAACGGCCAGTTGCCGTGCCGGCCGTAGCTCACACCGGGCGAGAGCACGAAGTCGTCGAAGGCACCGCCTGAGGGCGGCAGGTTGAAGACACCCTGCCGGAACGTCTGCGGGTTGAGGTTGGGCCCCGCCATGTGGAGGCCTTGGAACAGCAGGTTCTGCTGGATGAAGAGCACCGCGTAGGAGGACCTGGCGGCCGGCGGCCGCTTGAACTCCCAGTCGTAGAGGTAGTCAGCCGGTCCCAGGTGCTTCGGGTACCGAACGCCGAAGGCAGACAGGCCGAACGCATGCGACCACTGGGCCTGGTCGTACAGCCGCCCGTAGAAGTTCAGGTCGGTGAAGATCGACCCCGTGACGATCCACTCGGGGAAATATGTCTGGTTGGTCGCCTCGCTCGTCAGCACTCGAGGGCTGAGGAAGTCGGCAACGAGGATGATGCTGGTGATCCCGTCTTCCTTGAAGCCCGCAATGATCGTGCGCGCCTGCGTCTGCAGCGTGCTGTAGTCGTAGACGAACGACGCCGTCCTGGCAACGGCGGCGCCGTACTTGGCCAGCTCTGCCTCGAAGAATTCGGCGTCCGTCTTCCCCGCCCAGCCGGGTTCGTCGAGGTAGAGCAACCCGAACTTGCGCTTGGGTGCCTGCGAGCCCGGGCCGGCATAGGAGGCGGGCAGGTTGTTGAGGCGCTTGCCCACGTACTCGGCCGTCTGGAGGTACAGGTGGCTGATGCCCATCTGGGCCGGTGACCAGTAGTAGGGCGCCAGGCGAGCGTGCTCGGAGGCCCGGTCCGAGGCGTATGAGAAGACGATCACGCCGCGGGCCGCCAGCTCCTGCGTGAACGACGGAGGCTGGACGATGGTCCACACGGCGAACGCCTTGATCCGGGTGGCGATGTCGATGGCGTCGGCCCTGCCCGCGGTGTCGTCGTCGGTGGGCCCGGTGGCCTTCACGAAGACCGGCTTGATCTTCCGGCCGTACAGCTCCCAGTGGTTGGAGAAGAACTCGATCCAGTCGAGGTACTGCTGGCGGACGTCAGCCTCCTCGTCGCCCACGCCCGCCGCCTTGAGGATGGCATCCGTCTGCGGGTCGCTCTGGGGAATGTAGATGGCGATGGTGATCTCGGTGGCCGTGACGCCTTGCCACGTGGCGCCGCCGTTGTTGCCCTTGAAGATCGGCACGCAGGGGGGAGCCGAGTGCCACGGCACCTTGATGCGGCCGGTGGCCCGGTCGCAGTCGGGCGCGTTGAGTGCCTCATCGGAGAGGTTGAGGGGAGACGCGCCGCCGCCGGTCCCTCCTGGGCCGGTCGATCCGCCGGTCCCGATCGTGGCGCCGGTGCCGGTGCGCGAACCGATCCGGCCGCCTGGGCCACTCCTGCCCGCGGGGCCCGACCCACCGCCGCCGGCGAGGGTGGTGCTGGTCTCGGCCGTCGACGTGCCCTCGCCGTTGCCCGAGACCGTGGTGTCGCCGTTCCCCCCGGCGGCCAGGCTCGACTTCTCGCCGGCATCCGGAAGCAGGGTGACGACCAAGGTGAGGGCCGCGACGAGCAGGAAGTAGGGCCGGTACTGCCCCACCCACTTCGTGACGTCCCCCAGCTGGATGCTCCGCCAGTTGCTTCTCATCGGTTCCTCCGTCGCTCGCGTCGGCCACCTGCGCCGACCAACGTGCCCGACCGGGCGATTACGGACTCGTCGCTTCCCAGGTAGGAGGCGACGACTCGGGGGTCACGCACGACCTCGTTGGGCGGGCCCGTCACCAGGTTCCGCCCGAGGTCGAGCGCCACGATCTCGTCGGAGATCGACGTGATGAGCGGCATGTCGTGCTCGATCACGATCAGGCTCGCGCCGACCTCGTCACGAATCTTCAGCAGCAGCGGGCCCAACGCCTCGGTCTCCCGCTGGGCGATGCCGGACGACGGCTCGTCGAAGAGCATCACCTTGGGACGCTGTGCCACCACGCAGGCGAGGTCGACGATCCGGCGGCTGCCCGTCGACAGCTCGGAGACGAACTTGTCACGGAACGCGCCGAGGCCCATCAGCTCGATGAGGTCGTCGACCTTCTCCCGCACCCGCGCCTCGGAATCGGCGAGCGCGGGCGTGCCCAGGAACGCAGCCAGCGGGTCCCGGACTTCGACCTCCCGCTCGAAGGAGACGGCGATCGTCTCGGCCACAGTCAATCCCGGGAACAGGCGGGCGTCCTGGAAGCTCCGGCCCAGGCCGAGGCGAGCACGCTCGTCGGGCAGCAGGTCTGTGATGTTCGTGCCGTCCAGGAACACCGCTCCGGTGTCCGCGGGCACGAACCCGGAGACGAGGTCGAAAACCGTGGTCTTGCCTGCGCCGTTGGGGCCGATGATCCCCAGGATCTGGCCGGTGCGCAGCTCGAACGACACGTCGGCCACCGCGGTGACGCCCTGGTACGACTTGGCGATGTTGCGCACTTCCAGGATGGTGGGGCCGAACTCGCGAGTGACGGTGGCCTCCACGGACGTGGTTCGTGCCCGTCCGTTCCGCGACGGCGCCGGGGACGTCACCGAGCCGGCACCCTCGAGGAACACGGACCGCAGCACATCGGGCCGGCTCAGGAGCTCGGCGGTGGGGCCGTGGAACCGGATCTCGCCCTTCTCCATGAAATAGGCGGTCTGGGCGACCGTCAGGGCCACGTTGACCGACTGCTCCACCAGGATGATCGTCGTCCCCTGCTCGCGGATGGCCCGCACGATCTCCAGGAGCTGCGCCACGATGACCGGCGCCAGGCCAAGCGACAGCTCGTCGATCATGAGCAGGCGGGGCTTGGCGATGAACGCCTGGGCCAGCGTGAGCATCTGCTGCTCACCGCCCGACAGGCTCCCCGCCGCCTGGTCCCACCGTTCCCGCAGCACCGGGAAGAACTCGAGGACCTGCTGCGTCGCCTGCTCCAAGTAGGCGGAGTCGCGCTGGAACAGCCACCCGGCGATGCGGATGTTCTCCGCCACCGTGAGGCTCGGGAACACCCCCTTGCCGCCCGGCACCTGCACCACGCCCCGGGCAGCCACTTCGTGCGGCGGGGCGTACGTCATGTCACGGCCGTCGAAGATGACGGCTCCGGCGGACGCGTCCACCAGGCCGGAGATCGCCTTCAGCAGCGTGGACTTGCCCGCGCCGTTGGTGCCCAGGAGGGCGACGATCTCGCCTTCGTCGACTTCGAAGTCGATTCCGAACAGCACCTGCACGCTGTCGTAGGCCACATCGAGGTCTTTGACGAGGAGCAGCTTCACCTCGCCGCGCCGGCGGCCTGCGAGCACCGCTGCCTGGGCGACCGTCGACGTCTGCACCTTCTGGATGTCGGACCGCACGAAGGAGCCCGCCGAGGCGAGGATGAAGGCGCCCACCAGGAAGATGGGGACGAGCACGAGCATGCCGACGCGGATGCCCAAGGAGTCGGCCACGCCACCGATCACCACGAGCACCAAGGCACCGGGAAGGACGTACAGCGAGGCGATCGAGAAGCCCATGGCGCGAGCCCGAGGAGGGATGGTGAGCGACATCGAGGCCACCATCCCCGGGCCGAGGACGCCCAGGATCGCCGTGGCGACGATGTTGGCGCCGATGGCCACACCGACGTTGGGCGCCAAGGCGAACACCACCAGGCAGGCGGCCACGATGATGCCCGCCACGGAGAGCATCTTCAGGACCAGCCCCTCGTCGCGCTTGAAGAGCCGGTCGGCGATGGGGATGCCGACGGCGATGCCGATGAGGCCGAACGGCTGGACGACCGCGTCGACGAGGCCGCGAGCCGCTTCGTCGAGGTTGAAGATGTCCTCGTAGAAGATCGACGTGAGGCTCCCCAGTCCCAGGAAGGCCCCGAACAGGAACGGGACGGATAGCCAGATGCGCCGCAGCGTCTTCACTTGGTAGCAGATGCGCCAGCTCTCGCCGAACGACGGCGGCTCTTCCTCGGTGAGGGCGATCTCCTCCTCGGCGCCCATGGCCCGCCGTTCGAGCTCTCCCCGGACCGGCTCCCGCAGCTTCAACAGCGCCAGCATCACGAGGACGGCGGTGGGGATGGCGAAGACGAGGAACGGGGCCCGCCAGCCGAAGTAGCGAGCGAGGAACCCGCCGGCCAGGGGGCCGAGGATGAAGCCCACGGAGTTGGCCGCACCGTAGAAGCCGAAGACGCGCGGCCTGGTGCCGGGCGCGTAGTAGTCCGACAGCAGCGCGTGATGCGTCGGCGTGTTGACAAGCTTGGCGATTGCAGAGCCTGCTCTGGTGAGCGTGAGCATCAGCACGGTCGTGGCCAAGCCCGTACCGAAGCTGAACACGGCCCATGCGGCGGCGCCGAGCACGGCGATGCGAACCCGGCTGCCGCGGTCGGCGTAGTACCCGATGATCGGCTGCAGCCCGTAGGCCAGCACCGAAACCAGGGCAATGATCGTGAGGATCCCCGTGTTGTCGAGCCCGAAGTGGTCCCTGATCTCGGGGATGAGCACGGCGAAGGCGGTGCGGTCGAGCTCGTCGGCGACGTTGAGGCCGAACAGGAGGAACAGGGGAAACAGCGGCGCACCGTTCGTCAGGTGCTTGGGCGACAGCCGCTCTCGGACGCTCACTCGACGACCGCCGCCGGCGTGAGCTCACCCGGATGGTCGAGTACCGGCAGCTCGGGCTCGGTACTTCGCCTTTGCCGAGTGGCTTCGGTCGAGCGGGCATCGGCCACGAGGCTGGGCACGAGGATGTCGCGGCGTGCCGCGATTCGCCGCAGGATCGTGTCGCGCAACTGGTACAAGGTCGCGCCGAGGCCGCCTGGCAGCATGAGGAGGACGAGCACCACTCCCGCACCGTTGGTGAAGAACCGGAAGTCGGCCGGGAGGAACCACGTGATACCTCGCACGTAGATCGCGCCGATGATGGCGCCCGGGATCGAGCCCAGGCCGCCGATCACCACCATGACGAAGACGGCGAGGCTCTCGGCCGGCTCGAACACGGTGATGCCGAGCCCCTGCTGGTGATGGACGAACAAGCCGCCCGCGACGGCGGCGAAGAAGCCCGACATCCCGAACGCCATGAGCTTGGCCCGAACGGCGTTGACACCCATCGCCTGCGCCGACCGCTCGTTCTCCCGGACGGCGATCATGATGCGGCCGGTGCGGCTTTGCCGCACGCGGCGGACGGCGTAGAGCATGGCCACGAACGACGCGAGTATCAGGTAGTAGTACCGGACCTCGCTCTCCACCACGATGCGCCCGAGGATCACCGGCCGAGGCACACGTCCCTCCGGCAGCCACCACGAGAAGAACTCGGGGTTCAACAGGTACTGCGAGGTCATGAGGGCGAAGGCGATCGTGGTGACCGCCAAGTAGAGGCCTTTGATGCGCAGCGCCGGGAGGCCCACGATCACGGCGATGACGGTGCCGCCGACGCCGGCGAGCAGCAGGCCGACGAGCAGGTCCCAGTGGAGCCTGCTGGTCACCGAGCCGGCCATCGCCGCCCCCAGCCCCACCATTGCCATCTGCCCGAGGCTGATCTGGCCCGCCCACCCGGTCAGGATGACGAGCGAGACCCCGATCATGGCGTAGATGATCACGGCGCCCAGCAGGTTGACCCGGCTCGGCGCCAGGAAGAGGGGCACCACGACGAGGAGGACCAGGCCGAGGGCCTTGAGGCCCCGGATCCCGTAGCGGACCTCCGGCAGGCGGGCCAGCTCGCGGGGGATGGGACGCACGTCGCGCGCCGCCTGCCAGCTCGACTGCTCGTCTCCCCGGGCCGTCGTCTGACGGCGTTGGACCAGCAGGGCGACGACGATGACGACGAAGAGGAACGGGGCAACGAACAGCGTTCGGCCGCGATAGACGATCGCCTGTTCGACGATGCCGATGCCCACTGCGGCGAAGAAGATGGTGGGCAGGCGCTCCATGCGGCCGATCACCGCAGCCGCCAGCGACCGGAGCAGGATGGCCGGGCCGAGCACGGTGCCGATGGGCAGGCCGACCACGCCCGCTCGCATGAGGATGGCGACCGTCGACAGGGCCGAGGCGAGTACCCAGACGATCGTCTGGAGGCGCTTCACCGGGATGCCGAGCAAGGACGCGCGGTCGGCGCTCTCGGCGCTGGCCCGGATGGCGATGCCGACGTTGGTGTACCGGAAGAAGGCGGCCAGCCCGACGATCGCCACCGGCACGGTCACCATGGCGATGACGTCGTTGCCGCCGAAGACGATCGGCGAGATCTCGAACGACAGGTCGAACGGGGCCTGGAAGCTCTGGGGCGGGAGCGAGAAGTCGAACAGCGACGGCAGGACCAGGCCCAGCGCGGCGAGGAGCTGGGCCAAGCCGATCGTGACGACGGTGAGCACGAGCCGGGGCGCCCGGAAGAACCGGCGGATGACGAGGAACTCGACGAGGCCGCCGAGCAGGGCGCCCATGAGGACGCCCAGCGGGAGGGCCAGGACGTAGGGCACGCCGGGACCGACGATGAGCAGCACGGCGAACACCGCCGGAGCGGCACCGAGGTCGCCCTGGGCGAAGTTGATGATGCGGTTCGCCCGGTAGATGAGCGCGATGCCGAAGGCGATGAGCGCCGACAGCGACCCGATGAGCGCCCCCTGCACGATGACGCCGAGCGGGGCGGGCCACAATCGTTGGAGCAGGAAGTAGAAGAGGACGACGAGCGCCGCTGTGTTCGCCGCCCGCTGCGCCCGGGGGTCGAGAAGAAGGGCCTTCAGGCGCGGTCGGGGACGCTCGACTGCCCCCTTGGGTGCTTCGCTGGGACTGGACACGCTTCTCCGAGCAGCCGACAGGTTTTTCCTTACAGGCGTTCAGCATATACCCTCGGGAGTCTCGCCGGCGAGCAGGAATACAAGAACTTTCTCTCGAAGCCAACCGCTGGAGGACCCACATGGCCGACGCTCCCCTGGCAGGACGGGAGGGCCGCGAGTTCGAGATGGCCGTCGAACGGGGCAAAGTGCGCGAGTTCGCGGCCGCCGTCCTCGCCGACCACCCCGCCTTCTTCGACGGCCCCCACCCCGTGATCCCGCCGACGTTCCTCGTCACGTGGCTCTTCTGGCAGCCCGAGGACGCCGCCGTGTGGGGTGAGAACGAGCTCGACCCGGCACGCAGCGTCCACGGCGAGCAGGAGTACGTCTTCCACGGGCCGCCCCCCCGTGCCGGCGCCGAGCTCCGGGGCAGCACACGAGTGGAACGGGACGAAGTCAAAGAAGGTCGCCGGGGCGGCCGGATGCGGGTGGTTGTGAGCGTGACCGAGTTCCGCGACGAGGCCGGTCGGCTGGTGGCCGAGGAACGCAACACCGGGATCGAGCTGGGGCAGGTGCCGTCGTGAGCGAACCGAGCTGGGACGAGCTGCAGCAAGGCGACGAAGCGCCCTCCAAGACGGTCGATCCGGTCACGCTGACCGACATCGTGCGGTACCAGGGCGCTTCGGGCGACCTCAACCCGCTCCACCACGACGACGACTACGCCCGCGCCGCAGGATTCGAGCGGGCGTTTTCGGCGGGGATGTTCCAAGCCGGCGTCGTCGTCGCCCTCGCCGCGTCGTGGTTGGGCCCCGAACGCGTCCGCCGGGTGCGCACCCGTTTCCGCACGATGCTGTGGCCGGGCGACACGTTGACCTGCTCGGTGACGGTGACGGGCAAGCGGGTCGTCGACGGTGAGCGCCTGGTCGACGTCGCACTCGTCGCCCGAGGCGGCCACGAGGTCGTCGTCGAAGGCGACGCAGTGTTCTCGTTCGGCCGCGACGAGGCCGGCTGACGGCTCAGCGGCCCTGAAACCGGGGAGGGCGCTTCTCGAGGAAGGCCAGCACGCCCTCGTTGGCATCCTCCCCGAGCGTTTTGTCCACCTCCCGCTCCAAGGCGAGGCCGTCCTGGAACGGCAGTTCGGCGCCCTCGTCGACGAGGCGCTTGATCGCAGCCAGGGCCAGCGGCGGGCCGGCCGCCAGCTCGTCGGCCCACGCCCGTGCCGTCGTGAGCGCCTCGCCTGGTTCGACCACCCGGTTGAGCAGGTCCCACCGCTCGGCGGCGGCCGCGTCGACGTGCCGGCCGAAGAACATGATCTCCTTGGCACGGGAGCGGCTGACGGCCCGGATGAGCCGCTGGCTGGCCCCCGTGCCGGGGAAGAAGCCGCGCTTGATCTCGGGGAACCCCAACTGGGCCGTCGCACCGGCGATGCGGAGGTCGCAGGCGAGCGCCAGCAGCAACCCCCCACCGAGGCAATAGCCCTCGATGGCGGCGATCGACGGTTGGGGCAGCCGGGCCAGCCGCTCGAGCATGTCGATCCAGCCCGCCCCTGCCTCCTCCACCTCGTCGGAGGCCGCCAGGTCGGCCCCGGCCGAAAAGGCGCGTTCGTCGCCGGTGACGACGACGGCGCGGGTGCCATCGGGCAGCCCTCCGAAGGCGTGGTGGAGCTCGGCCGCCATCTTCGGGTTCATGGCGTTGAGCTTCTCCGGCCGGTTGAGCGTGATCACGGCCACGGGGCCATCGAACTCGCAGCGGATCGTGACGAACCGGCGGCTGCCCGTCGTCCCGGCGGACATCGACGTCATGGGTCTCCTCGGTGTTCCTGGTGCGGCGTTCAGGCTAGTCACGGCTCATCCACACACCTGTTCGAACACGCGCAGGAAGTTCTCACCGAGGATGCCCTCGACCTCTTCGTCGGTGTACCCGCGGGCCACGAGGCCGCGGGTGATGTTGGGCATGTCGCGGTAGTCGTCGAAGCCCACGAGGTTGTCCTCGCCCCGAACGTCGTCCTCCGGGCGGAAGCCGACGTCCGCCACTGCATCGGCCAGCCCGGACAGCACCCACTTCGGCAGCGGGAGAGGCCAGTCGGTGCCGAGGGCGACGTGTTGCGGGCCCACGCGCTCGACGATGTGGTCGACGTGGTCCAACAGAGCGTCGACGGTGGCGGGCCGGTCGGCGGACAGGAAGAACGGCACGGCGCACACGGCGATGACGCCGCCGGTGCCCGCCAGTGCGTCGAGCTCCTCGTCGCTCTTCAGGCGGGCGTGCCGGTGCAGCGCCTCCGCGCCGGTGTGCGACGCGATCACGGGCGCCTCGGAGACGGCGCAGGCATCGAGCGTCGTCTGCTTCCCGCAGTGCGCGGTGTCGACGATGACGCCGAGCTCGTTGAGATGCCGCACGACCTGCCGTCCGAACCGGGTGAGCCCGGAGTCGACGGCCGTGCACCCGGACCCCACGAAGTCCTGGTCGTTGTACGTCAGCATCTGCTGGCGCAGGCCGAAGTCGTAGGCCACTTCGAGCAGCGTGAGGTCGCGGGACAGGCCGTGTGGCTGGTTCTGGAGGTAGAGGGCGTGACGGCCGTCGGCCTTGGCGCGCCGGATGTCGACGGCCTTCAGCGCCTTCTCCAGCCACGGAAGGTTGTCGAGCGCCAACGTCACCAGCCGCATGGAGTGCAGCATGAGCCCGCTGTCGTGGGAGGCGAACTCCCAACCTGCGGCCGTGATCCCCGACTGGCGCCAGCACGTTTCGAACTCGGAGAACTCGCCCGTGACGGCTCGGCGGAGCATGAGCTCGTTGGCCACCACCCACATGGCGAGCGCGTTCGACGCGTAGGGGCTTGTTTGCAGTTCCTTGTCGACGTCGCCGGTGAAGCTGCGGTACCCGTACGGGCCTTGGAACAGGGTGTCGACCACGACCGAGCGTTCGTGCAGCGCACGAGCCCGAGCCTCGCCCGCGGCGTCGAGGCCGAAGTCGTAGTCGGCGAAGCTCATCCGCAGACGGTCTCGAAGACGCGCAGGAAGTTCTCGCCCAGGATCCCCCTGATCTCCTCGTCGCTGTAGCCGCGGGACACGAGGCCGCGGGTGATGTTCGGCATGTCGCGGTAGTCGTCGAAGCCGACCAGGTTGAAGCCCCCGATGTTGTCCTCGGGGCGGAAGTGGAAACGCTCGGGGTCCTCCCCGACGCGGTCCGCCAGGTAGGCGGGGAGCGGTACCGGCCAGTCGGTGCCGATGCCGACCTTGTCGGGCCCGATGCGCCGGGCGATGTAGTCCACGTGGTCGAGCACGACCTCGACGGTCGGCCGCCCCGGGGCGAGGAAGAAGGGGACGGCGCAGACGCAGACGACACCCCCGGTGGCGGCCAAGGCGTCGAGCGCTTCGTCGCTCTTTCCCCTGGCGTGGTCGTAGACGCCTTGGGCACCGGTGTGCGATGCCACGACGGGCGCGGACGAGAAGGCGCAGGCGTCGAGCGTCGTCTGCGGCCCGCAGTGCGACACGTCCACCAGGACGCCCCGTTCGTTGAGGTGCTCCACCACCTTCACGCCGAAGCGGCTGAGGCCGCCGTCGACTCGCTCGGTGCAACCCGCCCCGATGTGGTCTTGGTAGTTGTAGGTGAGCTGGAGCATGCGCAACCCGAGGTCGATGGCCTGGTCGAGCAGGCCCAAGTCGCGGCTGACGGGGGTGGTGGGCTGGCAGTTGACGAAGACGGCATGTCGTTGCTCGGCCTTGGCTCGGCGGATGTCGGCGGCGGTGAGCGCCTTGAAGAGCCACTGGCTCGGCTCCACCCGGGTGGCCAGGTCGACGGCCGCCGCCAACACCTCTTCGGCCGTGCCCACTTCGATGCCGAACGCCGTGGCCGTGAGCCCCGTCTGGCGCCAGATCTCCTCGTAGCCCTCCAGCTCGCCGGCGCGCGCCCGTTGGTTGACGAGAGCGACGGCGTTCACCCAGGCGTCTACGGGATCGTCGTTGGCCGGGTCGGCCTGCAGCTCCTTCACCATGTCGTCCGTGAAGGCCCGGTGCCCAACGGGCCCCTGAAAGAGCGTGTCGATGATGATGCTGTCCGCGTGAAGGCGCGCCGCCCGTGCTTCCTCGGCCTCCGAGAGACCGAAGTCGAACCGGCCGAAGAGCTCGGTCACGTCTCCCCTTCCGTTTTCCTTAGTAGGCGTTAAGCTAAGCCCGGTCGGCGCACGCCGTCAATGGAGGTTCGATGCGGAAGACGTTCGACGTGGCGGTGCTGGGCGCCGGAGTGCAAGGTGTCGCCGTCGCCTTGGCCCTGGCGGAACGTGGGGTGCGCACGCTCCTGGTGGAGCGGGAATACCCGGCGTCGGGGCCGACGGGGCGCTCGAGTGCCGTGTGCCGTGCCTACTACACCAACCCGTTCCTCGCCGAGGTGGCGCGTGACGCACTCGACCTGTTCGCCGGCTGGCAGGACCGCATCGGAGGGGACTGTGGCTTCCGCGGCGTCGGGGCCTTGTTCCTCCACCCGGAAAAGGACCGCGAAGCCGTCGCCGGCGTGGTGGGAGCACTGAACGGGCTGGGGACGAAGGCGGAGGTCCTCTCGGTCGCCGAGATGGGCGAGCTCCTGCCCGGAGCGGTGTTCGACGACGTGGGCCTCGGGGTGTGGGAGCCCGACGCGGGCTACGCCGACCCTGCCGGCACCACCACGTCGATGTACGAGCGGGCGAAGAGCCTGGGCCTCGTGACGAGCTTGCGCACGACGGTGGCGGGGCTCGACGGCACCACCGTCGTACTCGGCAGCGGCGAGCGCGTCTCGTGCGGACGCGTGTTCGTGGCGCTGGGGCCGTGGACGCGGCCGTTCGTGCGGCAATGGGCAGGCGTCGACCTGCCGCTCAAGGTCGAGCGGCACTTCATCGTCACGTGCGGATGGGGGCGCATCCGCCCCGTGCCGTTCGTGTGGGCCGACATCCCTGCGAAGTACTACGCCAAGCCGGAAGGCGAGGCCCTGCTCACTGTCGGGCCCCTCACCGAGGAACCCCAAGTCGACCCCGACGACTTCGCCGAGGGCGTGGACGAAGACGACGTCGAACGGATGCTGTCCGCCGTCACGGCCCGCGTCGCCGCCATGGTGGAGCTCGAAGTGCGAGGAGGCTGGGCGAGCCTGTACGACGTCAGCCCCGACTGGCAGCCCGTCATCGGCGAGGTTGCAGACGGCGTCTTCGTCAGCGCGGGCTCCAGCGGTCACGGGTTCAAGCTGGCTCCCGCGCTGAGCCGCCACATCGCCTCACAGGTGGTCGGCGACGCGTACGACCCACGCCTCGACGAGTTCCATCCCCGTCGCTTCGAGCAAGGCACCTCGCTGCTCAGCGGGTTCAGTGACGCCGCCATCCTCGGCTGACGCCGGGATGCCTACGCCTGGCGCCGCGCCGGCACGGCGGCCAGTGCGAGATCGGCCACGTGGCGACCGATGGTCGGTGCGAACTTGAACCCCATCCCGGAGCACGCGCTGAACGCGACGACGCCGTCGGCGGTGGCGAACACCTGGCGGTCGTCGGGCGCCGTCGTGTAGAGGCACGTTGTCTCGCTGTGCGGCACCGGCTCGAGGCCCGGGAGGCGCGTGCGCACGAAGTCGAGCACGCGTGCCTTGCCCGCACCGTCCACGAGGCCGTCGCGGCGGTCGGGATGGACGACCGGCCCGGTGCCGTGCTCGCCGACCTTGACCCCCTCCCCCGGGCTGACGACGCCGTAGTAGTCGTCCCACAGGAACCCGGGCAGGTCCTCCGGACCGGCGAAGTGGAACACCTGCTCCTGCGTCACCCGCAGCGGGGGGAGGTCCACCAGCCCCCCTGCCAGGTCCGTCACCCAGGCCCCGGCGGCGACCACCACGCACGCCGCTCGCTCGTCGGTCGCCTCGGTCTCCACGTGGACCCCGGTGCCGGTCGGCAGGATGGCGAGCACTCGCTCCGAGAACCGGGCCTCGGCCCCGTGCGCCACGGCGCACGCCTGGAAGGCGGCGACGGCGTTGTCGGCGTGGAGGCGCCCGCCGTCCGGCTGGAAGAGCACCTCGTCGTGGCCTCGGAAGGCGAACGTCGTCCACCGCCGTGCCGCCTCGCCCGCATCCAGGCGCTCGTAGGCCACCCCGGTCGCCTCGAGCACGCCGACGATCGGCTCCAGGGCGGCAGGGGGGCCGATCTCCATCGATCCCACCCGGTCGAGAATGTCCAGCCCGCTCTCGGCCTCCAGCTCCCGCCACAGGACCAAGGCGTCCCGGGCCGAGGCGATGTCGGCCGGGTCTGCGTGCGAGAGGCGGAAGATGCGCGACGAACCGTGGCTGCTCCCGAAGCGGTGCCCGGGCTCGAAGCGGTCGAGCAGGAGCACGTCGTGGCCCCGGCGCGCCAGGTGCCACGCCACCGCCGACCCGTGGGCGCCCGCGCCCACGACAACGACTTCTCGCACGCTTCCTCCTGCTGACTGGACGGCGGCCCGTTGCCGTCAGTACCTTAACACTCAGTAAGGAAAACCTCGGAGGCCGAATGGACGGCGTGTACATCGCGGGTGTGGCCGAGACGCCGCTCGGCAAGGTGTACGACCACAACGAGTACTCGATGTTCGCCATTGCGGCGCGAGAAGCGCTCGACGAAGCGGGCATGACGCTCAAGGACGTCGACGGGATCGGCGTCTGCTACATGGGCGACGAGGGCACCGTCCAAGTGGGCGAGTACCTCGGGATCCGGAACGCCCGGCACCTCGACTCCACGGATCTCGGCGGGGCGGCATACGAGTCGCACGTCAACCACGCCGCCCGCGCCATCGCCGCGGGGCAGTGCGAGGTGGTGCTGGTGGGCTACGCCTCCCGCCAACGGACGAAGAACCAGCGCACCATGACGGGCAGCTACGACCTTTCGAGCCTCGATGCGCAGTTCCAGGACGCCTACGGCCTCCCCTCCCCCATCGGCCACTACGCGCTGATCGCGGCCCGGCACATGTACGAGTTCGGCACGACCTCCGAGCAGCTGGCCGAGATCGCCGTGGCCGCTCGGGAATGGGCGCTGCTGAACCCGAAGGCCTACATGCACGACGCCGGGCCGCTGACCGTCGACGACGTGCTCGGCTCACGGCTGCTGGCCGAGCCGCTCCACAAGCTCGACTGCTGCCTGGTCACGGACGGCGGCGGGGTCGTCGTGGTCACCAACGAGGCGCGCGCTCGCGATGCCCGCAAGAAGGCAATCAGGGTCATCGGCACGGGTGAGAGCCAGACGCACTACCGCATGGCGCAATGGAAGGACATGACGGTCTCCGCCGGGGCGGTGTCGGGGCGAGAGGCGTTCGGCATGGCGGGCATCGGCCCACAGGACGTCGACGTGCTCGAGCCGTACGACTCCTTCACCGTCACCGTCCTCCTGGCGCTCGAGGACCTGGGCTTCTGCGCCAAGGGAGAAGGCGGCGCCTTCGTGGAGAAGGGCGCCTTGCGGCCGGGAGGCGTCCTGCCTGCCATGACGTCGGGCGGCGGTCTCTCCTACAACCACCCCGGCGCGCTCGGCGTGCTGCTGCTGGTGGAGGCCGTTCGGCAACTGCGAGGAGAGTGCGGTGCCAGACAGGTGCCGGAGGCGGAGATCGCCGTGGCTCACGGGGTCGGCGGCTACCTCTCGACGGCGGCAACGGTGGTGCTTGCCCGTGACTGACAGCACCGCCCCGGCCGACGACCGCATCCCCTGGGACGACCCGGTCACCCGTCCCTTCTGGGAGGCCGCCCTCGAGCGACGTCTCGTCGTACAGCGATGCGGGCAATGCGGGACGCACCAGTTCTATCCCCGGCCGTTCTGCCTGGAGTGCCAGTCCGACGACATCGCGTTCGTGGACTCGCCCGGTCGGGGCACGGTGTACAGCCGAACGCGCGTCCACATCCCGTTGGTCCGCGAGTTGGAGCCGCCGTACACCGTCGTCCTCGTCGACCTCGACGAAGGCGTGCGCCTGACCGGCAACCTCGTCGGCGACGACTGCCGCATCGGAGACCGGGTTCGCGCGACGTGGCGCGAGCGCTCGGCCAGTGGGCTTCCGCCCCTGCCGGTGTTCGAGCTCGACACCTGACCCCGTAGCAGAGGAGATCCAAATGGGAAGACTCGACGGACGCGTAGTCATCATCACGGGCGCAGGCCGCGGGCTGGGACGTGCCCACGCCCTCTATCTCGCAGCCGAAGGCGCCCATGTCGTGGTCAACGACTACGGCGGTGGCGTGCACGGTGAAGGAGGCGGGGACGCGACGCCTGCCGAGCAGGTGGTGGCCGAGATCGAGGCGGCCGGCGGCAAGGCCGTAGCCAGCCCGCACGACGTGAGCGACTGGGCGCAGGCAGCGGAGATGGTGGAGCTCGCCGTCGAGACCTTCGGGGCGCTGCACGTGCTCGTCAACAACGCCGGCATCCTCCGCGACCGCACGCTGGCCAACATGTCGGAAGACGAATGGGACGCTGTGATCGGCGTCCACCTGAAGGGCCACGCCGCGCCGACCCGGCACGCGCTGGCCTACTGGCGGCGGCTCGCCAAGGAGGGCACGCCGCTGGATGCGTCGGTGGTCATGACGACGTCGATCTCCGGGCTGCTGGGCAACTTCGGACAGGCCAACTACGCATCGGCCAAGCTCGGCGTGTGCGCCCTCTCACGGGTGGTCGCGTTGGAGGGCGCCTCGATCGGCGTGCGGTCCAACGCGGTGTCGCCTGGTGCCCGCACCCGCATCTCGATGGACATTCCCGGCGCCGAGTTCCCCGAGATCCCGGAGGGCGAGTTCGACCCCAACGACCCGATGAACGTGTCCCCGCTCATCGCCTGGCTGTCGGAGCGCGACTGCCCGGCCAACTCGCAGATCTTCCACCTTTCCGGCCGTCAGCTCCTCGTCTACCAGATGCCGCCCGTCGTTCACGACATCCGGTCCGAGGGCCGCTTCACGCTGGAGGACCTCGACCGAGAGCTCACTCCTCGGCTCGTTCCGCCGGTCGACGTCAACGAGTTCATCGCCGGCCTCGTCGAGTGAGACGGCCGTCGGCCGTGCTGCTCAGCGGCACCAACTGCTGAGCAGCACGGCCATCACCTTGGCGGCGGTCACGACCTCCTCCACGGGGACGTACTCGTCGGCCGCGTGGGCCAGTCGCACGTCGCCCGGGCCGTAGAGGACCGCAGGCATGCCCGCGTGGTTCGTGAACAGGCGCAGGTCGGAGCCGTACGTGACGCCCTCGACGGCGGGCGCCGCGCCCGTCACGGCCGTGTGCGCGCCACCGATGGCATCGATGATCGGGTCGTCGAGGGGGCAGGCACCCGACTCGAACTGCCCCTCGAACCACTCGACGGCCGGTGGGTTCAGCCGCAACCACTCGTCCTGCTGAGCGGCCGTCTCCACGGCGGCTTCCAATGCGGCGCGGGCATCGGCCGCCGACTCGCCCGGGAACACGCCGAACCGTCCCTCCGCCACGAGCCGTTCCGGGACCGTGGAGTGCCACTCGCCCGCTCGCACCGTGCCGATGCTGACCGGTGCCACATGGGTGGGATCGTCGTACAAGGGATGAGAGAACCGAGCATGGCGGTCCTGCTCCAGCTGCTCGATCGCCTCGAAGAGCGCGACGAACTTGGCCACCGCGCTCACCCCCTCCGGCTTCATGGCCGCGTGGGTGGCCCGGCCTGGCACCGAAAGGCGGAACGTGAGGGCGCCCGACTGCACCGGGCACATCCGCAGGCGGGTCGGCTCGAGGATCACCGCGGCATCGGCCCGGTAACCGCGGGCTATGGCCGCCAGCGTCCCCAGGCCACCGGACTCCTCGCCGATGACGCTCTCGACGACGACGTCGCCTGCGAGTCGGACGCCTGCCGCACGGAGAGCGGCCACCGCGTAGATCCCTGCTGCCAGCCCGGCCTTCATGTCGCAGGCCCCACGTCCGTAGAGGCGTCCGTCGACGATCTCACCGCTCCACGGCGAGGCGGACCACAGTTCCAGGGGCCCGGCAGGGACCACGTCGACATGGCCGTTGAGCACGATCGAACGGCCGCCGCCCGTACCCCGCCACACGCCGACGACGTCGACGCGCGAGTCGCCCGAGAACCCGTCGTCGTTGAAAGCCGGATGGCCCTCCAGCTCCGCGTGGCGACAGGTGAAGACGTCGACGTCGAGGCCGAGCCCCCGCAGCCGCTCGGCGACGAGCTCTTGCACCGGCCCTTCGCCGTCGGGCAGCGAGGGGGTGCGCACCAGTTCGGACGCGAAGGCGATCAAGTCGTCGGCCACGTCGTCGACAGCGGCGGCGAGGGCCGAGTGTGTGCTGGTGATGGACTGCACGGACCGGGCAGTTTAGCTTAATGAGCAGTAAGGAAAAGGGCGCTCAGGGTTTCGCCGTGCGCAGGATCGGGCGGGTGAGGCACGTCGGCCCTCCGAAGCCGTTGCGGCACATCTGCGCCCCGGGGATGGTGGTCACCGACGCGCCCGCCGCCTCGAGGCGGGCCCTCGTGACAGGGCTCCCCTCCACCGCCAGGCAGGTGCGCGGGCCGACGGCGAGCACGTTGCACCCCAGCAGGTCGTACTCGTCCTCGGGAACTTCGACGAGCTCCATACCTCGGTCGAGGAGCGCGTTGCGGAAGAAGACAGGCATGAGCGGCGAGAACACGACCGCCAAGTCGTGGTCGACCAGGCTGACCAGGGAGAGGAGGTGCAAGCACTCCGACGGCCCGTGCCAATGGGGCAACGGGACGGTGATCACCTCGTCCACCAGATCACCGAGGATGTCGCCGAGCTGGCGAATGCCTTCGGCGTTGGTGCGGTAGCCCTCGCCCACGGCGACGGTGCGCTCGTCCAGCCAGCACACGTCGCCGGCCTCCAACCGCCCGCCCTTCTCGATCGTGCCCAGGACGGGGATGCCTGCGGCGGCGTACCACCGGGCGTGGGCCTGGGCCTCTTCGGCCCGCAGTTCCTTGCCCATGCTGCAGACGACCGCGCCCCGCACGGTCACGAGAGACGGATCGTGCGTGTAGATCGAGTCGAGGCCGGTGCCCACGGCAGGAGGAAGGACCTCCACCTCGGCGCCCGCGGCCTCGAGTGCCTCGATCAGCGCCCGGTGCTCGGCCGTGGCCACTGCCACGTCCGGTTCCTCGAGGAAGCCGTAGTCCCGCCAGTCGGCTGCGTCCGTGAAGGCGTCCTCGGGGCGCTTCACGAGGACGCGCCGGAGCGGCTCGACCATGGACTGGGCGCCGTACGGCGGCGACGGACTCATGAGAGAAGCTTAACAGTTGGTAGGTAAAACGAGGGAGCCACCGACGCGCAGCTGCCGAGCGCCGGGAAGGCGCTCGGCAGCCGGGCAGTCGCAGCAGGGCCTTACGGCCCTACCAGGGATGGGCCGCCGGACAGGCGGCCTGCGAGGGCCGCGCCCAGGCCACCGCCCTCGGAGCCGTCGAGGGAACCTGTGTAGCGGTCGCACACGCCCGCCGCGCATGTGTCGACGAGCGCCGTCCAGGGCACGCCGTCGGGGCCGATCTGCACGTCGATGAAGTCGCCGATGGCCCGGCAGCGGTGGAGGCACACGCCCTTGGCGATGGGGTCGGCCGGGGCGTTCACCGGGGCGCTGTAGAAGACGGGGTCGGCGGCGAGGGCGTCGGTGGTCATGGTGATGTAGCCGTTCCACGTCACGTTGGCATAGGCGTTCCGCCGGTCCGAGAACGGCACCCCCGGCGAGTTCTCGCTGCCCACGTAGGCGACGGCGATGCGGCCCTTGGAGCCGATGGCCAGCGCCGGCAGGTTGGCCTCCTTCACCCCGGGGTGCCCGATCATGATGGGCGTGCTCCAGGTGGTCCCGCCGTTGCGGCTGATGGCCAGGTAGGGCAGGCGGTCGTGGGCCACCCAGGTGTAGTAGAGGTTGCCGTCGTCGTCGACGGCCACGCCCGCCTCGTGGTGGTCGGCGCCGTCGGCGTGGGGGAAGCGGTTCATGCCGTTGCTCGCCACCTGCACCCGG
>DATAAM010000038.1:0-58865 GCA_036260075.1 Acidimicrobiales bacterium | reverse complement strand
CCGCGCATGGCGCGGGAAACCGTGCCCAAAACGGGGGGTTCACAGGTCGAGGACGACGTCGTGGTGCGGGAGCATCGTCTCGTCGGTCACGTAGCCGTCGCCGTGCACCGTCCAGCCGTGGCGCTCGTAGAACCCGAGCGCGGAGTCGCGCCCGTGCGCCCACAGCACCTCCACGCCCTCGCGCCGGAACCGGCCCACCGCCGCCTCCAACAGCGCCGTCCCCACCCCGACCCCCTGCACGTCGGGCTCCACCGCCATGCCCCGCAACCGCCACGCCCGCCGGCCCGGCCGGTGCGGGCAGGGGTCCTCGAAGAACGAGCCGATGCCCACCAACCGGCCCTCGTCGTCGAACACGCCGAGGTGGAAGGCGCCCGGGCGCCGATCGTCGTCGAAGGAGACGTCGGCGTCAGGCAGGTCGGCGCGCAGCACGCGCCGGCGCAGGTCGTGGGTGGCGCCGGCGGGGACCTCCTCGACGTGCATGACCCGACTCTCGCGCACGGGCGGTGCGGTCCCGCCCCGACTTCTTGGCCGCGTACAGCGCCGTGTCCGCCGCTCGCAGGAGGTCGTCGGCCGTCGTCGCGTTCACGGGCACGCCCGCCACCCCCGCGCTGATCGTCACCGGCACGTGCAGGGCCGCCTCGGCCACTGCCGCCCGCAGCCGCTGCGCCACCCGGAACCCCTCGCGCGGTGCGCAGGCGGGCAGCAGCACGGCCAGCTCCTCACCGCCCCATCGGGCCACCAGGTCGGTGTCGCGTGAGGCCTCGGCCACGGCGTGGGCCACGTCGCGCAGCACGTCGTCACCAACCTGGTGCCCGAACGTGTCGTTCACGGTCTTGAAGTGGTCGATGTCGAGGAGGACCAGCGTGACCGGCTCTCCGGTCCGCTGCGAGCGGGCCACCTCGCGGCTCAACGCCTGTTCGAACACCCGTCGGTTGGCCAGCCCGGTCAGCGCGTCGGTGTGCGCCATGCGGCCCACCTGGTCGAGCAGCGCGGCGTTGCGCAGGGCCAGCGCCGCATGGGCCGCGAGCTTGGCCACGGCGGCCACGACCCGTCCCCGGATGCGGGTGTGCGGGCCGCCGCCCCGCTCCAGCACCAGCGCACCGACGGTCACGCCGCCCGCCACCATGGGAACCACGACCACGTTGACGCCGAACGGCAGCGCCCCGTCGAGCAGGGCGTCCTCGTCGCCGAGGGCCCGCACGAGCACGGGCGTGCGCTCCCGCCAGCAGCGCTCCACCACCCGGTCGACCCGCCCGTTCGAGTGCACGAAGACCTCGACGTCCGAGCCGAGCTCGCGCACCCGCGCCTCGAACCCGTCGTCCCGTCGCAGCACCACCGCACCCCGCAGGAACCCGAAGAACTGCACGGCGTGGGCCAGGAGCAGCGAGGCGACGGCGTCGGCGTCGCGGGCCTCCTCCAGCTCGGTGGCCAGCTCGGCGTGGGCGCGCAGCTCGGCCTTGCCCCGCCGCAGCTCCCGTTCGCTCAGCGACGAGAACATGGCGGTGCCGATGGCGACCAGCCACAGCCCGAGGGCGTGAACGGTGGCCCGGTCGGGGTCGAGGACGACGCCCTCGCGCAGCCCGTCGTCGGCCCCTGTCACGCCGCCCGCGGCGGCGAAGTAGGACACGAACAGCAACAGCGAGTGCCAGGCGGTCACCTTGAGCCCGGTGCGGTACGACACGAGGAGGGTGACGGCCACCACGTGCACGTAGAGCAGGAAGCCGAGCACGCTGCGGGCGCCGCCCGAGCGCGACAGCACCAGCGCCAGCCACACGCCGTCGGCCAGCAGCACGAGGTTGAGGAGCGAGAGGGCCCGCACCCGCGCCCAGCGGCGGGCGGCCTCGACGGCGAGCGTGATGCCCACATAGGCCACGGTGGCCAGCGTGACGCCGACGCCCAGCGTGCCCGCCGTGCGGGGCACGAGCAGGGACGTGAGCACCACGACGGCGGCCATGGCCAAGCGCACGCCCTGGAGCACGACGAGCCGGTCGGCCAGGGGCACGAGCTCCGAGCGGATCGCGGCGCCGGTCGGCGGGGCGACAGCCGAGCGGCTCATGCGAAGGGGAGCAGGTCGTCGTCGACCGACAGCGGGGCGGCGGCCAGCTTGGGGTCGCGGGCGTCGAGGCGCCCCTGCACGGCGAGGAAGGCGAGGACGAGCGCGGCCAGCCCCAACGGGAAGCCGAACTGGCGGGCGGCGGGCAGCGTGACCTGGCGGAGCCGGGCGATCGTGGGCTCGTCGTCGGCCACGGCGGCGGGCGCCACGTCGAACGTCTCAATCGGCCCGCTCGTCGCTCGCACCCGGCCGGACGCCCGACGGCCGGTCGACGCCTGGCGCCGGGCGGTCTCCGTGGCGCCCCCGCCGGCGGCGGGCGTGGGGGCCTCGGCCGACGTGCGGCCCAGTGCGGGCGCAGGCGCGGGGGCGGTGGTCGGTGCCGTCGACGGCGGGACGGACGGGGCGGTGGTGGTGGTCGTGGTGGTGGTCGGGTCGGGGGTGCTCCCCTCCATGCCGCCGTCGATGGGGAGGGGCACGGTGACGTCGGTTCCGACGGGGAGCTGGGCGAACGCGGGCACGCTTCCGAAGGCGCAGACCGCCAGGACGGCAGCAGCCATCGCCGGCCGGCGGCCTCGTTTCGTGCTTCGACGTGCTTCCATGACACCCTCCACGCAGGCAGGGCTGCTTCTCCTTCTTTCGGCAGGTGGGGACAGAAGTTCACTCCTCGCGCGCAGCGGGCATTCCGGACAAGGGCCTAGCCTGGGCAGATGCATCCCGGTGTCCACGCCGCCACGCACCCCGACAAGCCCGCCTACCGCATGGCGCGATCCGGGCAAACCGTCACGTACCGGGCGCTCGACGAGGGCTCCAACCGCCTCGCCCGGTTGCTCTGGCAACGAGGGCTCCGCCCGGGCGACACCTTCGCCCTCTGCATGGAGAACAACTCGGCCTACCTCGAGGTGACGTGGGCCGGGCACCGGTCCGGCCTGTACTACACGGCGGCGTCGAGCAGGCTGACGGTGGGCGAGCTGGCCTACATCGTGGAGGACTGCGAGGCCAAGGCCCTCGTCATGTCGTACGAGAAGCGCGACCTGGCGGCCGAGCTGCTGCCGCACATCGGCCACGTCGACACGCGGCTGATGCTGGGCGGCACCATCGAGGGCTTCGAGTCGTACGAGGAGGCGGTGGGCGCCATGCCCGCGGAGCCGCTCGAACGACAGCTCGAAGGCCGCGACATGCTCTACTCCTCGGGCACCACCGGTCGTCCGAAGGGGGTGCGCCACAAGCTCTCCGGCAACCCGGTCGACACGCCTACGTCGGTGACGGTGCTCGGGCAGATGCTCTACGGGTTCGAGCCCGACATGGTGTACCTCTCCCCTGCGCCCATGTACCACGCCGCGCCCCTGCGGTTCACCATGGCGGTCACCCAGGTCGGGGGCACGGCGGTGATCATGGAGCACTTCGATCCCGAGGAGTTCCTGGCGCTGATCCAGGAGCACCGGGTCACGCACACGCAGGTGGTGCCCACCATGTTCGTGCGACTGCTCAAGCTGCCGAAGGACGTGCGCGACCGCTACGACGTCTCCAGCCTGCGCTACGTCGTCCACGCCGCCGCGCCGTGCCCGGTGCCCGTGAAGGAGCAGATCATCGAGTGGTTCGGTCCGGTGGTGCACGAGTACTACGCGGCCACCGAGGGCAACGGGTTCGTCTGCTGCAACTCGGAGGAGTGGCTGGCCCACCGTGGCACGGTGGGCAAGGCGTTGGTCGCCACCATCCACATCACCGACGAGGACGGCAACGAGCTCCCCGCCGGCGAGGCGGGCACGATCTGGTTCGAGGGCGGGGCCGAGTTCGAGTACCACAACGACCCCGAGAAGACGAAGGCGTCGCGCAACGAGAAGGGGTGGTCGACGCTCGGCGACGTGGGCTACCTCGACGAGGACGGCTACCTCTACCTGACCGACCGCAAGGCGTACATGATCATCAGCGGCGGCGTGAACATCTATCCGCAGGAGGCGGAGAACGTCCTGCTCACGCACCCCAAGGTGCTCGACGCTGCGGTCTTCGGCGTGCCCCACGAGGAGATGGGCGAGCGGGTGCACGCGGTTGTGCAGCCTCTCGACATGGCGGAGGCCGGCACCCAGCTGGCCCAGGAGCTGATGTCGTACTGCCGCTCGCAACTGGCGCACTACAAGTGCCCCACCTCCGTCGACTTCGAGGCCGAGCTGCCGCGCCACCCCACCGGCAAGCTCTACAAGCGCCTGCTGAAGGACCGCTACTGGGCGGGCCACGAGACGCGAATCTGAGCTCGGGCTAGCGTGCCCGCATGGCAGAGCCGATCGTCCTCGATCCGCTGCTGTCGGCGGGGGAAGCGGAGGCACTCGTCCGGCTGTGGCACGACTTCCCGAGCTACGGCCTCTACAGCAACGAGGGCTTCGACACCTCCTTCGCCCCCGAGCTGGCCCAGCGCTACGACGCCGCGGTCAACTTCGTCCGCACCGGCGGCCGCTTCGCCCGCAGGGACGAGGACGCCTCGATGCTGGCGGCCCGCACCAACTACTTCCGCGAGACGTACGCCTACGGGGAGGACATCCAGGCGCCCGGCATCGAGCCGTTCCTCCGCAGCGAGCGGCTGGTGGAGGCGGCCCGGCAGCTGCACGGACGCCCGGTGATCGTGCCCGCCATCGTGTACGCCAACATCCTGCTGCCCGGCCAGGAGCTGGCGATCCACACGGACGTGGGCGAGTTCCGCGGGGCCAACCGCAAGGTCGTGCCGCAATGGCTGATCGTGGTGATGCACCACTCCGGCCTGTTCGACGGGTGGCGCATGCCGATCGCCACCGGCATCGCCTACTTCGGCGACGGCGGCAACGGCGGTGAGCTCGCCTACTACCCGGAGGGCGCCGCCGGTCCCCCCGCCACCTACGCGCCCAAGCACAACACGGCGGCCCTGCTCGACACCGACTCGGTCTTCCACGGTGTCGACCGCGTGCACGGCGACGACGCCCCGCTGCGCGACCTGCGACCGGGCATGCGGCTGCACCACGACGGGGGTGGACGTTGGTCGGTGCGCGACGGCGACCGGGTGGTGGCCCGCTACATGACCGACGACATCCGCTACTCGGTCTCGTGGAAGGCCTACTGCTTCGCCGACGAGGACGAGCGCATGGCGTGGGCCGAGCACCGCGACGACCTCTCGCTCGAGGTGATCCTGGACCGGCTGGTGGACGACCTGTGCGAGCGGGGTCGGCTCGACTCGCCCGACCACGGCCTGTCGGACGCCGACCTGGGCAAGCTGCTGATCGAAGAGTACGTGCGCTTCCCGGCGCCGGTCCCCCGGCCCTGACGGTCAGTTGAGCCGGGCCCGAAGCTGGCGGGCGCGGGCCACCGCCTTGGCCGCGTCGTCCTCCGGCAGCTGCTCGGCCCACCCTTCCAGGGTCTCGGCGGCAGCGCGGAACCGGCCGATGGCGGCCTGCGCGCCCGCCAGGTCGCCCAGCTCGCGCTCGCCGATGTCGGGGATCAACGTGCGCAGGCGGATCACCCACTCGGCGTCGACGGCGTCGCCCTCCATGGTGAAGCGCTGCTTGAGGTTGGCCAGCATCCGGGCCAGGATCGCCCGCGGCCCCACCGACGCCAGCATCGACGGCTCGAAGGCGACCGCGCCGCCGTAGATGCGGTGCACGTGCTCGGCGCAGTCGTCGTCGGTGAGCTGTCGTCCGCCCTCGAACGGGTCGAGCAGCACGTCGTCGTGGCGCACCACGAAGTGGCCAGGCAGGCCCACGCCCTCGAAGGGCACGCCCAGCCGCCGGCCCACCTCCATCAGCAGGACGGAGAGCGTGATGGGGATGCCCAGGCGCCGGTCGAGCACGTCGTCGAGGAAGGAGTTGCGGGGGTCGCCGTAATCGTCGGCGTTGCCGCGAAACCCCAGCGTGCCGAACAGGTGTCCCACCACCCCATCGACCGTGGGCGAGGGGCAGCCCGCGGCCAGGCCGTCGAGCTGGGCCAGACGGGCGTCGACGTCGAGCTCGGGGTGGGCGTGGGCGGCGATCAACAGGACCGCTTCGTCGAGCGGGATGTCGTCTTCGGGCCCCTGCACCAGGCGACGGAACCTCGCCGTCGGATCCATCGACCATCCAGACTAGGCCCCGCTACCGTGGCCTTCGTGCCCCTCGCCCCCCTCCCCGACCGGCAGGCGCCACGCGGGATGGTGTGCGCGGTCGACCACCTGGCCGCCGCCGCGGGGGCGGAGGTGCTGCATGCCGGTGGCAACGCCGTGGACGCCGCCGTCGCCGCCAACGCGGTCACCGCCGTCACCACCCAGCACCAGTGCGGCATGGGCGGCGACCTGTTCGCGCTCGTCCACCTCCCCGGCGAGCCCAGCCCCGCCGCCCTGTGCGCGTCCGGCCGGTCGGGCAGCGGCGCCGACGCCGACGGCCTGCGGGCGGAGGGCCACACCCGCATGCCGCCCACCGGCGACATCCGCACGGTGCCGGTGCCGGGCTGCGTGGACGGGTGGGTCGCCCTGCACCAGCGCTTCGGGCGGCTCCCGCTGGCCGACCTCTTCGCCCCCGCTCGCTCCTACGCGGCCGACGGCTTCCCCGCCAGCGAGGAGCTCGCCTTGGCCGTCGCCGCCTTCCGCCTCGCGGCCGACGACTACCGGCACGTGGAGCAGGGTCGCCTGGTGCGCAGGCCCGGCGTGGCCCGGGCGCTCGACGCGGTGGCCCGCCACGGCCGCGCCGGCTTCTACGGCGGGGAGTTCGGCGAAGGCCTGCTGGCCCTCGGCCGAGGCCACTACACCGAGGACGACCTGGCCCGCTCGCAGGCGACGTGGGTGGAGCCGTTGGTGGTCGAGGCGTGGGGCCGGCGCATCTGGACGGTGCCGCCCCCGTCGCAGGGCTACGTCACGCTGTCCTCGGCGTGGATCGCCCACGGCCTGCCCGTTCCCGACGACCCGGCCGAGCCGCTGTGGGCCCATCTGCTCGTGGAGGCGGCGCGCCAGGCCGGCTACGACCGCCCGGCCGTCCTCCACGAGCACGCCGACGGGCGCGCCCTGCTGGCGCCCGAGCGCCTCCTGCCGCGCCGTGCCGCCGTCGACCCCGAACGGGCTGCGGTGCTCGGCGGGGCCTACGCCGACAGCGGCACCACATACCTCTGCGCCGTCGACGAAGACCGCATGGGCGTGTCGCTCATCCAGTCGAACGCGAGCGGCTTCGGCTCGCTGCTGGTCGAGCCCGACACCGGCATCCCCCTCCAGAACCGAGGGATCGGCTTCTCGCTGGAGCCGGGGCACCCGGCGGAGTACGGGCCCGCTCGCCGCCCGCCGCACACCCTGGCGCCCGCGCTCGTCACCCACCCGGACGGCCGCCTCGACGCCGTGCTGGGGACCATGGGCGGCGACGCCCAACCGCAGATCGTGTTGCAGCTGCTCGCCCGCCTGCTCCTCGCCGGGCAGTCGCCCACGGAGGCGGTGGCCGCCCCTCGCTGGACATTCGCAGGGTCGTTCGACACGTGGGACGCGGGGGGCGCGGTCGAGGTTCGGGTCGAGGCGCACGCGCCGACGGCGTGGGTCGAGGGGCTCGCCTCCCGCGGCCACCGGGTCGAGCAGGCGCAGGCGTTCTCCCACCCGTTCGGGCACGCGCACGTCGTCCGGGTCGACGGCGACGTGCTGGAAGGCGCGGCCGATCCCCGCGCCCGATGCTCGGCGGCCGTCGGGTTCTGATGGAGGGGCTGAACCGCGCCCTGTTGGACGCCCTGGGCGCCCACACCGCCGTGCTCGACGCCGCGGGCACCGTCGTCGCCACCAACCGGGCGTGGGAGCGCTTCGCCGCCGAGCACCCCGACAACCCGTGGCGACCGCTCGTGGGCCGCAACTTCCTCGACGCCTGCGAGCGGGCGGCCAAGGAGGGCTCGGTCCAGGCGCCGGTGGTGGCCGAGGGCGTGCGGGACGTGCTGCGGGAGCGCCGGC
Source organism: Acidimicrobiales bacterium (assembly GCA_036260075.1). GTDB lineage: Bacteria > Actinomycetota > Acidimicrobiia > Acidimicrobiales > JAHWLA01 > DATAAM01. The sequence continues at coordinate 50,907 of DATAAM010000038.1, read as the reverse complement.
GCGGCTTCCACCTCGACTACGCCGAGTCGCTCGCCGACGACGAGCTCTGGTTCAGCCTCCGGGTCACCCCCCTCGACGTGCCCGAGGGCGGTGCCGTGGTGTCGTACACCGACATCACCACCCGCAAGCGGGCCGAGATGCAGTTGGCCCACCAGGCCCTCCACGACCCGCTCACGGCCCTGCCCAACCGCACCCTGTTCCTCGACCGGCTGAGTCTGGCGCTGGCCCGCCTGGAGCGGCGGCCTACGACCGTCGCCGTGCTGTTCCTCGACCTCGACCGGTTCAAGGTCGTCAACGACAGCCTCGGCCACGACGTGGGCGACCAGCTCATCGTGGCGATGGCCCACCGGCTGCGGGGGGTGCTCCGGCCCGGCGACACCGCCGCTCGCTTCGGCGGTGACGAGTTCACCATTCTCTGCGAGGAGATCGCAGGCGCCGAGGACGCGGTGGCCATCGCCGAGCGGGTGATCGCGGCCGTGGCCAAGCCGTTCCAGCTCGACGACGCCGAGGCCTACCTCAGCACGAGCGTCGGCATCGCGCTGGCGGGCGGCGCCACCAACCGGCCCGAGGCGCTCGTGCGCGATGCGGACGCGGCCATGTACCAGGCCAAGCAGCGGGGCAAGGCGCGCTGGGTGCTGTTCGACGACGCCATGCGGGCGAACGCGGTGGCCCGCCTGGAGCTGGAGAACGCGCTCCACCGCGCCCTCGACCGCGGCGAGCTGAGCCTGCTGTACCAGCCGATCGTCGAGCTGGCGAGTGGTCGCCTCCTCGGCGTGGAGGCGCTCGTGCGCTGGGAGAACGAGGCCGTCGGCCACCCGGCCCCGCACGAGTGGCTGCCGCTGGCCGAGGAGGTCGGCCTCATCGTGCCGATCGGCGAGTGGGTGCTGGCCGAGGCGTGCCGCACGGCGCTGTCGTGGTCGCCGGGCCCCGGCTTCGTGGTGGCGGTCAACGTGTCGGCCCGGCAGCTGGCCCAGCCCGACTTCACCCAGGCGGTGCGCCGCACGCTGCACGACACCGGCTTGGCGCCCGGGCACCTGTGCCTGGAGGTCACCGAGTCGTCGTTGGTGCTCGACCGCGAGCACACGGCCGCCACCCTGCGCTCGGTGCGCGAGACAGGGGTGCTGGTCGCGCTCGACGACTTCGGGACGGGCTACTCGTCGATCGCCCACCTGCGGAGCTTCCCCATAGACACGCTGAAGATCGATGCCTCGTTCGTGCGCGACCTCGACCACGACGGGGCCGCCACGCCGATCGTGGCCGCGGTGGTGAAGCTGGCCCACGCGCTCGGCCTGCGGGCGGTGGCCGAGGGCATCGAGACGGAACGCCAGTTGCAGCAGGTGCGCGACATGGGCTGCGACGCGGGCCAGGGCTCGTGCCTGCACGAGCCGCTCCCGGCCGACGAGGTGGCCGCTCTCCTCTAGTCCCGATGCGAGCGGGCCCAGGCCACCAGCTCGTCGGCACCCAGTGTGTTGACCACCCGCTCGGGCGACACCTCGCACGCCGCCGCCCGCTCGCAGCCGTACGGCAGCCACTCGAGCTGGCCGGGGGCGTGGGCGTCGGTGTCGACAGAGAACCGGCACCCGAGCTCGACGGCCCGCCGCAGCAGGCGTGTGGGCGGGTCCAGTCGCTCCGGGCGGCAGTTGATCTCCACCGCCTTGTCGTGGGCGACGGCCGTGCCGAACACCGCCTCCACGTCGAACGTCGACTCGGGCCGGCCCCGTCCCACCACGATGCGGCCGGTGCAGTGCCCCAGGATGTCGACGTAGGGGTTCTCCAGCGCCCGCACCATCCGCATCGTCATGCCCTCGCTGTCCTGCCGCAGCTTGGAGTGCACGCTGGCCACCACCACGTCGAGGCGGTCGAGCAGCTCCGGCTCCTGGTCGATCCCGCCGTCCTCGAGGATGTCGACCTCGATGCCCGCCAGGATGCGGAACGGCGCCAGCCGCTCGTTGACCTCGGCGATCTCCTCGAGCTGGGCCCGCAGCCGGTCGGGCGACAGGCCGTTGGCCACGGTGAGGCGCGGCGAGTGGTCGGTGAGGACCACGTACTCGTGACCCGCTTCCCTGGCCGCCTCGGCCATCACCTCGATGGGGCTGCCGCCGTCCGACCAGTCGGAGTGTGTGTGGCAGTCGCCCTTGAGCAGCGCCCGCAGGGGTGCGCCTGCGCCTTCCAAGGGATCGGGCCGCTCGCCCTCCAAGCGCACGAGGTACGACGGCTGCTCCCCGGCCAGCGCCTGAAGCACGACGCGCTCGGTCTTCTCGCCGATGCCGGACAGCTCGCGCAGCCGGCCGGTGCGGGCCCGCTCGGCGACCTCCTCGGCGGACAGCTTGCGCAGGGCGTCGGCCGCCCCCCGGAACGCCCGTACCCGGTACGTCGGCTCCCGGGCGCGCTCGAGCAGGTAGGCGATGCGGTCGAGCGCGGCCACCGGGTCGAGCGGCTCGCTCAGTCGTCCCCCTTGCCCTTCTTGCCCCGGCCCCGGTCGTCGTCGTCCCCGTCCTCGGGCGGCTGCGTCGTCGTCGGCGCCGCCGTCGTGGTGGTGGGGAGCTGCGCACCGGGCACCCGCAGCAGCAGCGACGTGGCCTCCGACGCGGCCCGGTCGTAGACCTGGCGCTGCCCGTGCCAGGCGGCCACGTCGGCCAGCAGCGCGTTGGCCGACTGGGAGCCGCCGCCCGCCTCCACCTCGCTCGCCACCTGCCCCAGCCGGTCGCCCAGCTCGGGGCCGCGTGGGCCGTCGCCCACCCGCACCCGGCCCGCCAGGTCGCGCAGGGCGCCCGCCAGCTCGGCGCGCTCGGGCTCCACGCCCCCTTGGGTGCCGTTGCGACCGGCCTGCACCAAGGCGGCCAGCAGCAGGAGGATGCCGACCGTCACGACGACGTGCGGCACCCACCACGGCAGCCGGACCGCCGAGCGGGCTCGGCGCACGACGGCGGCCGGCTGCTCGACCGGCAGGGCCGTGGTGCCGTCGCCGTTGCCCAACGCCTCACGGCGCATGATCGAGGTGGCGTCGCCGTCGAGCGGCCCGACGACCGCGGACGGGCGGCCGTGCACGCCGAGGGCCTCCGCCATCTCCCGGGCGGCGGCGAAGCGGGCCGACGGGTCGCGGTGCATAGCCCGTTCCACGACGGCCACCAGCGTGGGATCGAGGTCGGGGCGCCACCCGCGCAGCGGCGGGACCTCGGCGTGGCGCACGTTGTGGGCCACCGCCACCGGCGTGTCGCCGTCGAAGGGCTTGCGGCCGGCCAGCGCCTCGTACAGCACCACGCCCAGCGAGTACAGGTCGGACGCGGGCGTGGCGGGCCGCCCGTCGATGCGCTCGGGGGCCAGGTAGGCGGGCGTGCCGAGCAGCATGCCGGTGGCGGTGGTGTCGCCGCCCGTCGCCTCCTCTGCCGTCTTGGCGATGCCGAAGTCGGCCACCTTGGCGCAGCCGTCCTCCGCGATGAGGATGTTGCCGGGCTTGACGTCGCGGTGCAGCACGCCCGCATCGTGGGCGGCGCCCAGCGCAGCCAGCACGTCGCCCGCCAGCCGCCGGAGCCACTCGGGCTCGACCGGCCCGGCCGCCAGCCGGTCGGCCAGCGTCTCCCCCGGCAGCCGCTCCATCACCAGGAACGGGGTGCCGTCGTCCTCGCCGGTGTCGTACACGGCCACCACGTTGGGGTGGCTCAGCCGGGCCGCCGAGCGGGCCTCCTGCGCGAAGCGCTCGCGCAGCTCGGCCCGTCGCCTGAGCCCCGACCGCAGCACCTTGACGGCCACCGGGCGGCCCAGTCGCTCGTCGAGGCCCTCGTAGACCTCGGCCATGCCGCCCCGGCCCAGCAGCCGGCCCAGTCGGTACCGACCGCCGAGGACGCGCTCGGCCTGGGTCGTCTGTGTGGCCACTCGGCCGTCGTACCCCACTGAGCGCGGCAGAATGCCGGCTGTGAAGGCATCCGCGCCGGCCGTGGCGGGCCTCCTGCTCACCGGGGGCCGCAGCCGTCGGTTCGGGAGCGACAAGGCGCGCATCCCGATCGACGGCGTTCCCAACGCTCAGCGCCTGGCCGACGTGCTCACCACCGCCCTCGACGGGCCCGTCTACGAGGTCGGCCCCGGCCACACGTCTCTGCCCACGGCGCCCGAGGACCGGCCCGGCGAGGGGCCGCTGGCCGCCATCGCCGCGGGCGCCCGCGCCCTCCTGGCGGCGGGCCACGACGGTCCCGCCGTCGTGCTCGCCTGCGACCTGCCGTTGGCCGACGAGGCGCTGGTGCGCTTCCTGGCCGAGCAGCCGGGCACCACCGTCCCCGTGGTCGACGGGCGGCCCCAGCCCCTGTGCGCCCGCTACGACGGTCCCGCCCTGGCAGCGGCCCCCCGGCTGGTGGCGGGCGGCGCCCGGGCCGTCAACGCCCTCCTCGACGTGGTGCCCCTGCGCCTGGTCGACGACGTCGACCCCCGCGCCCTGCTCGACGTCGACACGCCCGAGGACCTGGCCCGGGCCCGGGCCGTGCGCCGGCCCACAACCCCCGCCCCGGTCCTCACACTGGGCCGCACCGCCGCCGAGCGTCCCGACACCCTCGTGACCGAAGAGCCGCTGGAGCTGCGCGTAGGCGGTCCCGACGACGGGTTGGTGACCGTGAACGTCACCATGCGCACCCCCGGGCACGACTTCGAGCTGGCTGTGGGGTGGCTGTTGGCCGAAGGCGTCGTCCGTGACGCCGCCGACGTGGCCGCTGTCCGCTACTGCGCCCTGGGCGACGACGAGCCCCAGCGCTACAACGTGGTGTCGGTGCGCCTCACCCGGCCGCCCGCCCTCGACGGGGTGGCCCGCCGCACCACCACCACGGCCAGTTGCGGCGTGTGCGGCACCGCCACCCTCGACCGTCTGGCCGAGCAGCTCGGCGACGACCCGGTCGCGACCGGCGAGCCGGTGGCGCTCGACACGCTCCTCGGGCTGCCCGACGCGCTGCGCGCCTCCCAACCGCTCTTCGACCGCACCGGCGGGCTGCACGGGGCGGGGCTGTTCCGGGCCGACGGCACGCCGGTCGCCGTGCGCGAAGACGTGGGCCGGCACAACGCCGTCGACAAGCTCCTGGGCCACGCGCTCCTGCAGCGCCTGCTCCCGCTCCACGACCACGTGCTCGTGCTCTCCGGACGGGTCGGCTACGAGCTGGTGCAGAAGGCGGCCGTGGCCCGCATCCCGATCGTGTGCGCCGTCGGGGCGCCGTCGAGCCTGGCCGTGGAGACGGCGGCCCGGATGGGTGTCACCCTCCTGGGCTTCGTCCGGGACGGGACCGCCAACCTCTACACCCACCCCGAGCGGGTGCGGCGCCCTTCGTCCTAGCCCGCCCGGTCGGGCCCGACCCGCTCCACCTCGATCACCAGCAGCACTCGCCGCTCGCGCTCCATGGCGGCGCGGTAGTCGTCCCAGTCGGGATGCTCGCCCGCGACGCTGCGGTACAGCGACACCAACCCGTCCATGGCCTCGGGCAGCGGCACCACCGTGGCCCGCCCGTCGAGGCGCACCCAGTCGCCGAAGAAGTCGTCGGTGAACGCGCACAGCCACACCCGCGGGTCGCGGCGGACGTTGCGCACCTTCATCGACGGTTCCCGGGTGCTGATGCACACGCGGCCCCCGTCGTCGACGGCGGCCACGATGGGCGACAGCTGCGGCGTGCCGTCGGAGCGCACCGTGGCCAGCACGGCCCGGTGGTTGCTCCGGAGGAAGTCGAGCCCCTGGGCGAGGTCCATCAGGCGACCGGACTCGCCGACGGAACCGCCACGCGGGCGGGAGTGGGGCCCCTGTCGGCCCGGCGAGCCGTCAGGCCGAGCGCCATCGGGTCAGCCTGGCACTCGCAGCACGACCACGGCGAGGTCGTCGCCCGCCACGCCGAGCTCGAACGCCTCCACGCCCTCGGCCACCGCGTCGGCCACCTCGGGCGCCCGCAGGCCGGCGCAGCGCCCCACGATCTCCTTCAGGCGCTCCTCGCCCAGCTGCTCGCGGCCGTGGCGGGCCTCGAGGGCGCCGTCGGTGTAGAAGACGAGCGCGTCGCCCGCCGACAGCGTCACGCCCTCGTCGGCCAGCTCCGGCTCGGGCCAGAGCCCGAGCAGGGTGCCCGGACTGCCCACGCTCTCCACCGTGCCGTCGGCCCGCAGCACCAGCGGCAGCGGGTGGCCGCCGCAGGCCAGCGTGCAGGCCATCCCGTCGCCGTCGGGCACGACCAAGGCGAAGACGGCGGTGCAGAACCGCTCGCCGGTGTCGGTGCCCAGCACCGCTTCGTTGAGCATCTCCAGCACGCGGCTGGGCACCCGCTCTCGCATGGCCGCTGCCCGCACCGTGTAGCGGGCCAGGGCGGTGAGCGCGGCGGCCTCCACGCCCTTGCCGCACACGTCGCCGATGACCACGCCCCACCCGTCCTCGCCCACCTCGAACAGGTCGTAGAAGTCGCCCACCACGTCGAGCCCATGGCCTGCGGGCCGGTAGCGGGCCGCGACCTCCAGCCCGAAGATCTCGGGCAGCAACGGCGGCAGCAGGCTCGCCTGCAGGGTGCGGTTGAGCGAGGCGAAGCGCTCGTGGCTGGCCCGCAGTTCCTCCTCGGCCTGCTTGCGCTCGGTGGCGTCGACCATGATGCCGACGAGCCGTTCGGTGCCCTCGTCGTCGTCGGCGATGATGTAGACGATGTCGCGGACCCACACGACGCGCCCGTCGGCCGCCCGGAGCCGGTACTCCACGTCGTGCACCCGCTTCTCCGCCACCGCCGTGGCTCGCTGGGGCATCACCCACTCGCGGTCCTCCGGGTGCACGGTGCGCGCCCAGAAGTCGGGCTCCTCGATCCACCGTTCGACGGAGTGCCCCAGCAGTTCCTCGGCCTGATGGGAGACGAACGTGTAGGCCAGCGTGGCCGGGTCGGCCTCGAACAGCACGGCCCCCAGCCCGTCGACGAACGAGCGGAAGCGCTGCTCGCCCTCGCGCACCTTGCGGTACAGCTGGGCGTTGTCGACAGCCATGCCCGCCCGCCGGGCGAAGGCACCGGCCAGACCGATGTCGATGTCGGTGTACGGCGGGGCGCCCTCGGTCCGCACCAGGCTCACCGCGCCCACCGTGCGGCCCCGCGCCCACATGGGGACGACCAGCGTGCGAGCGGTGGCGAACGTCTCGCTCGTCTCGATCAGCGCCCGGACGTCGATGTCGTCGTCGCTGCCGATCGGCTCGCCCGCCGTGATCCGGGTCAGGTCGCCGTCCTCGTCGAGGACGTTGACCGCGCACCACTGCCCCAGGCGGCGCAAGGCCAAGGCGGCCACGTTGCGCATCGTGACCGACAGGTCGAGCGAACTGGAGAGCAGCGTGGTCGACTCGGCGAGGAACGCCAGCCGCTCGCGCTCCTCGTCGGCGCCGCGGCGGGCGGCTGCCTCCCGGGCCAGGAGCCCGGCGCTGTTGAACGAGGCGGCCACCACGGTGACGAAGGCGGCCACCACGTCGGCGATCTCGATGTCGAGCGGCGAGCGGTACAGCGCCACCACCACGGCCTGGAGCTCGTCGTCGAGCAGCACCGGCGACAGCGAGGCAGCCGGGTAGGGCTCGCCCAGGTTGTTGAGGAGGACGGGCAGGCGGCTGCGGGCCACGTCGGCCACCAGGGTGGCGCCGCTCTCCACCGGCACCACGTCGCCGACCACCCGGCCCGTGTGCTGGTGGTCGCCGGCGATGGCGGCCAGCCGCAGCTCGCCGGGCGACTCCGCCACCCACACCTCGGCGGCGTCGGAGGCCAGGTCGTCCACGAGAGCGTCTGCCGTCAGCCGCGCCAGCGTGCCGAGCCCCTGGGCAGGTGAGAGGCGGCCGGCCACCTCGGTGACGGCCCGCAGGAGGCGGGCGACCTCCAGCTGGCGCTCGAGCACCAGGCGCTCAGGGGGAGCCGACGGCACACCTTCCGTCGCATCGTCCATCAGGTCCCCTTCCGCCGCTAGCCGGGTCCCATCCTACGCCTCGGGAGTCGACTGGCAAGGCGCGGGGTACAGCCGGCCCATGGCAAGCATCGAAGAAGGCATCGAGGTCGACGTCCCGCTGACAACCGCCTACAACCAGTGGACCCAGTTCGAGTCCTTCCCGCGGTTCATGGAAGGGGTCGAGACGGTGACGCAGGTGACCGACACCCGCAACCACTGGGTGGCTGAGATCGGCGGCGTGAAGCGGGAGTTCGACACGGAGATCACCGAGCAGCGGCCCGACGAGCGGATCGCCTGGTGCACCCTCGACGGCCCCAAGCAGGCGGGCGTCGTGACGTTCCACCGCATCGCCGACGAGACAACCAAGGTGATGCTGCAGATGGAGTTCGAGCCCGAGGGCTTCGTCGAGAGTGCAGCCGACGTGCTCGGCGTGGTGCAGCGGCGGGTGAAGGGCGACCTCACCCGGTTCAAGGAGTTCATCGAGTCGCGCGGCGTCGAGGAGGGCGGCTGGCGCGGCGAGGTGGACCGAACGGGCTAGTCCGGTTCAGGGGTGTCCCCCGGTGGCCGATGAGAGAATCATGGCCATGCAGGAGGACATCGCTCCGGCGCGAGCGCCACGAGCCCGCCTCGGCGAGGTGCTGCTGTCCTCCGGCCTCGTCACGGAGGACCAGCTCATGCTCGCCTTGGCCGAGCAGAAGCGCACCGGCGATCGGCTGGGCCGGATCCTGGTGGCGAAGCGGGTGCTCACCGAGGCCCAGCTGACCCGCATCCTGGCCGAGCAGTTCGGCACCGAGTTCGTCGACCTCGACGACCGCGCCCTCGACTACACCGCCACCCGCCTGGTGCGGGAGTCGTTCGCCCGTCGCCACCAGGCGCTCGCCATCGGGTGGGAGGACGACCGGCTGGTGGTGGCCATGGCCAACCCCGCCGACGTCTTCGCCATCGACGACATCCGGAGCATGACGGGCCAGGACGTGCGGCCGGTGATGGTGGAGGCCGCCCAGCTCAAGCGCGCCATAGACCGCGTCTGGAGCACCAAGGCCGAGGACATCATGAAGATGGTCTCGGACGCGGAGGACGACCGCGAGTCCCCCTTGTCCCAGGTGCGGGAGGCGGCCGAGGACGCCCCGGTCGTGCAGTTCGTCAACGAGCTGGTGACGCGGGCAGTGCAGGAGGGTGCGTCCGACGTCCACCTCGAGCCGGGCGAGAGCGAGCTGCGCATCCGCTTCCGCATCGACGGCGTGCTCCAGGACGTCATGCGGGTGCCCCGCTCCATCCAGGCCTCGGTCATCAGCCGGCTCAAGATCATGGGCGAGCTCGACATCGCCGAGCGCCGGGTGCCCCAGGACGGCCGCATCACCGTGCCGCTGGAGGGGCGCCGCATCGACCTGCGGCTGGTCACGCTGCCCACGGCCCAAGGCGAGTCGCTCGTGATCCGCGTGCTCGACCGCAAGAGCGGGCTGGTGGGCATCGACGACCTCGGGTTCCTGCCGCAGACGAAGGCGCGCTACGAGGCGGCGTACCGGAAGCCGTGGGGGGCGATCCTCGTCACCGGGCCGACGGGGTCGGGCAAGACGACGACGCTCTACGCCACCCTGGGCGAGGTCAACGACGCCCAGCGCTCCATCATCACGGTGGAGGACCCCGTCGAGTACCGGATGGCGAGCATCAAGCAGGTGCAGGTCAACCGCAAGGCAGGGCTGACGTTCGCCACCGCGCTGCGCTCGATCCTGCGGGCCGACCCCGACGTCGTGCTGGTGGGCGAGATCCGCGATCGGGAGACGGCCACCATCGCGGTGGAGGCGGCCCTGACCGGCCACTTGGTGCTGTCGACCCTGCACACCAACGACGCCGCTTCCACGCCGGCCCGCCTGCTCGACATGGGCGTGGAGCCGTTCCTGGTGACCTCGGCCGTGTCGTGCGTGCTGGCCCAGCGCCTGGCCCGCCGGCTGTGCGAGCGGTGCAAGGAGCCGTGTGCCCCGAGCGAGGAGGAGCTGCTGAACACAGGGTGGCCCGAAGGCCTGTCGCTGGAGGGGGCCACGTTCTTCAAGCCGGTGGGCTGCGGGGCGTGCAACCAGACGGGCTACCGCGGTCGCTTCGCCGTGCACGAGGTGATGCCCATGACCGAGGGCGTGGCCGCCCTGGTCTTGCAGCACGCCCCGACCGAGCAGGTGCGGACGCTGGCCGTGGAGGAGGGCATGCTCACGCTGCGGACCGACGGGCTGCACAAGGTGGCCCGGGGCGACACCTCGATCGAGGAGCTGCTGCGAGTCGTCGCCTAGTCCGCTTCTTCTCCGCAAAGTCAGCCGTGGCGGGTACCGGATCTGCGAAGAAAGCGAGTGGAGCTAGGAGCCCAGGGCCTCGGTCAGCAGGGAGAGCTCGTCCATCAGGGCGGCCGACCCCTCGCGGCGCACGTAGGTGACAGGCGTGCCGTCGTCGCACCAGCGCCGCAGCAGCTCGGCCCGCTCGGCCAGCTCTCCCCGGTTGGTGAACCGGTAGATGAGGGTGCCGCAGACGCAGTCGTCGCCTCCGTAGATGTCGACCCGAAGCTCGTCGCCCTCGGTGTCGACGCCGAAGACAAGCAGGTTCTGGATGACCTCGATGTCCTGGCTCACGTCCCCTCTTCGGCACCGCGCCCGACGATGTGAGCGTTCGGGGTCATTCCCTGGTGGCCACCTGGTTGGGGGTGACGTTCGCCTTGGGCTCGTAGGCGGCCACCGCCACCTCCCGCGCCTGGCCCCCCAGCGCCCTCAGGGCGGTGCGGCAGCCGTCGCACGGGCCGTAGAAGCGGGCGGACGCCTCCTCCCCGCACCGGGGGCAGGCGAACGTGCGGGGATCCACCTGCTCAGCATGGCGGACGGCGACACTCGTGGCGTGGACCCCCTGCCCCGGTTCTTCTGCTACCTGGCCGCCGCCGCCTGCCTGGCGCTGGCCGCCTTGGGCGGCACCCGCCGCGGCCGCACCAGCCCCGACGTGCTGGTGGCCTTGGGCCTGCTCCTGTGGCTGGCACCCACGCTGTGGGACGCCGGGACGGCCGCCTTCTAGTTCGACAGCGCGGCGGGCTCCACGTCGACGGGCCGGGCCGCTCGGGCCTGCTGGGCCACCGTGCGCATGCCCTCGACCAGCTCGTGCAGCCGGCCTTCCAAGCGCCCGAGCACGGCGGCCACCGACGTGGCCTGGCCGCTCACCTCGGCCACCTGGCCCCGCAGCAGCACGCCCAGGCGCTCCAGCTCCTCGCGCAGGGCGACGCGTCCCTGCTCCAGCTCCTCGCGCACCGCCGCCCGGTCGCGCTCGAGCTCCTGGCGGAACGAGGTCGCCAGCCGTTCGAGCTCCTCGGCCAGGACCACCCGCTGCCCGTCGGCCTCGTCGGCGCCCGCCTGCCGGTGAGCGGCCAAGGCGCCTTCCACCGCCGCCCGCTGGTCGGCCAGGGCGTCGGCCAGCTCGGCCCGCTGGGCGGTGAGGGCCTCGGTGAACGCCTGGCGCTGGGCGTCGAGGCCGTCCCACACGGCGGCCTGCTGGGACTCCACGACGTCGGCCACGATCGCGCGCAGCGAGGCGGCCTGCGCGGCCAGGGCGTCGGCCACCACCTGGTGGAGCGCCGCGGGCTGGGCGGCCAGCGCCCGGTCGATGCCCTCCTGCTGCACGGCCAGCGCGTGGTCGAGCGCCTCGCGCTGGGCGGCCAGGCCGTCGGCCAGCTCGGCCCGTTGGACGGCCAGCGCCTGCGCCACGCGGTCGGGCTCGTCGTCGACGGCCACCAGCTCGGCCACCGCCTGCCGGACCGCCTCGACCACGCCTGTCTGGCGGTTGGCCACGTCGAAGAGGCCCTCGGCCACCGCCGAGCGGACGTCGGCCAGGCCTGCCTCGACGGCCGCCACCGGGGTGGCCACGGCGTCGACCACCGATCCCACGATGGTGCGGACGGCAGCGTCGTCGTCGTCCTCCGGGCCCTCGTCGTCGGTGGCGGCCCGCAGGGCGTCGGCCAGGGAGGCCAACCCGCCTTCCACCGTGGCCAGCCGCCCCTCGAGCCGGTCGAGCGCCTCCGACAGCGTGGCCAGGATGCCTTGCAGCACCGCGGTGGCCCCCGCACCTCCTGCCGCGTCCATGGCGTTGACCACCTGGCCGGCCGTCCCCTCGTCGTACACCACGGGACCATCATCCCCCACCGTTCAACCCCGGGCGTGGATCGTCCGATGGAAGAGTGATGGCGACGCGCGTCGAATCCCTGCACGCGGGCGACGAGCTGCCGACCACGTCCGAAGCGGTGGCCGAGGTCGAGCACTTCGACGGCTCGCTCACGCGCCTCGACGCGGGCGCCGTCGCCCAGCTCGGCCGCCTGGCCGACCCCGACGGGCGCCCCCACGTGGTCATCACCCTCGGCACCGGCGACAGCTGGCACCGGACCTCGGGCGAGAGCAGCCGCCACGGCCAGTACGAGGCCCACACGCCCTCGGCCGTGGCCATGGCCCGCGACGCCACCTTCGTCGTCCGCACCGCGCCCGACGGGTCCGCCTGGTTCGCCGCCCTGCACGGCGCCGTCGTGGTGCGCGGGCAGGCAGGCGGCACCATCGTCCTCCACGCGGGCGAGGCGGTCACCACCTCGATCGGCGGCTCGGTGGGCGAGGTGGCCCGGCCCGGCCTGCCCGGCTTGGCCGAGGACGAGTGGGTGGCGATGAACGAGGCGCTCGACGCCGCCCCCGTCGAGGACGAGGCGGTCGTGGCGCACGCCGAGCCCGCCGTCCCGGAGCCCGCGCCCCGCCCCGTCGCCGTCGTCGGCGAGGAGGCCGTCGTCGGCGAGCGGGACCACCCGTGGCGCGTCGGCGTGGCCGCCGTGCTCGCCATCGGGCTGGGCGTCGTCTCGGTGGTCATCGGCCGCTCCGCCGGCACGCCCCACGACCGCGAGGACAAGGCCCCCGAGGCCGTCGTGCCCGGGCCGCCGTCGTACGCGGGCCCGCCGGTGGCCACGCCGACGACGGCGCCGCCCGCTCCCGCGGTGGAGGCCGTGGCCGCCCCCCGCTACGACGTGACCGGACGGGCCTGCACACGCCGGTCGGGCGCCGTGCACTACAGCGGCACCATCCGCAACGACGACGCCGTGGCCCGTGACTACACGGTGCAGGTGCGGTTCGTGAACCGTTCCGGGGTGGCCGTGGCGGAGACGAGCACCTCCGTCGTCGACGTGGCCGCCGGGACCACCCGCTCGTTCCACGCCGTCGGCACCGGCGCGAGCCTGCGCCTGGCCACCGACTGCGAGGTCGGCACCGTCTCCGTCGGCTAGCCCCGCAGCGCCCGGAACACGGCCGCCCAGGCTGCCGTGGCGTCGAGATAGGCCCGTGTGGCGGCCTCGCCGTTGCGCCCGTACTCGCCCTCGTAGCCCGGCGAGCAGAACCCGTCGGGGAAGCAGTAGGGCACGGCGCCCTCGATCTGGGTGCCCTCGTGCCACTCGTTGTAGCTGGTGATCGACACCGAGTCGGCGCCTGCGGCCAACGCCCCTGTCCAATGGGCGTTGTAGCGGGCGCCGCCGTCGCGCTTCACCACCGGGCGGCCCGGGAACGTGCGCATGGCGCTGTGGCCCGGGGCCACGGACGGCGAGCACAGCAGCCGGTGCATGCGGGCCGTGCCGCAGGCTGTGCCGAACTGCGTGCGGGTGTAGCGGATGGGGTCGTAGGTGTAGAGGCCGTCGAAGCCCGCGGTGCGGGCCCACCGGGCGAAGGCGCCGCTGAGCACGTTGGCGACGCTGCCCTCCTCGGCCCACAGGCGCATGCCGTGGGCGTTGCCGGTGACGCCCTGCCACGCCTCGGGCGCGCCCGACATCACGTCGTACACGTAGGCCTCGGTCACGCCCAGGTTGCGCAGGTGGGCCAGGTCGTCGGCCACCGACGCGGGCGAGCGTCCGCTGTAGGGCTCGAGGTGAGCGGCCACCCGCAACCCGTGGTTGCGAGCTGCCGCCAGGACCTGCGGCAGCCGCTGGTCCTCCCACGAGCCGCGCCCCCACCACGACGACACCACCACGTCGACCCCGGCTGCCCGCAGCTCGGCCATGTGGGCGTCGAGCACGGCGGCGCTGGCGCTGCTGTAGACGCCCCGGGCCGGATAGAAGTCGGCCGGGATGTCGGCGGGCGCGCCAAAGTGGCCGTGGCCCTCCCAGTGCCGCCACTCGCGGTCGTGGGGCAGGGTGGCGTACCACGGGTAGTAGAACGCCGACACCTCGGCGCCGAAGCGCACGGGCGCCGCCGCCATGCCGACGATGGGTGCGGCCAGCCGCAGGGTGCCCGCGCTGCCGAGAAAGGGGGCGTCGCCGAAGGTGAACAGCCCGCCCGCCCTCGACACCATCCAGTAGCCGATGCCGCGCGGGGTGGCCGCCCCCGACACCACGCCGCCGAGGTTGGCCGCACCCATCGAGCCGCGGAACAGCGCGTCGCCGAAGGCGAACACGCCGCCGTCGGCGGCGACGAGGTAGTAGCCCAGGCCCGAGGGGCTGGGCGCCATCGCTGTGATCGGCTGCACCAGGCGGATGGCGCCGGTCGAGCCGAAGAACCGGGCGTCGCCGAAGGCGAAGATGCCGCCGTCGGAGGCCACCAGCCAGTAGCCCAGGCCCGAGGGGGTGGGCGCCATGCCGACGATGGGGCGGTTCAGGCGGATGTTGCCGGTGGAGCCCGCGAAGACGGCGTCGCCGAAGGCGAAGATGCCGCCGTCGGAGGCCACCAGCCAGTAGCCCGCGCCCGAGGGCGTGGCCGCCATGCCCACGATCGGCTGGTTGAGGCGGATGGCCCCGGTCGAGCCGAAGAACCGGGCGTCGCCGAAGCTGAACACGCCGCCGTCGGTCGCCACCGTCCAGTAGCCGCGGCCGGTGAGCGTGCTCGCCATGCCGACCATGGGCCGGTTGAGGCGGGTGCCGCCCATGGAGCCGTGGAAGGCAGCGCCCCCGAAGGCGAAGATGCCGCCGTCGGAGGCGACCAGCCAGTAGCCGGTGGCGGCGGGCGCGGCGGGCACGGCGGCGGCCCCCACGCTGCCCTCCTCGGCCGGGCGCGCCGCAGGCAGGGGACCGGCCAGGAGGACGAGGAAGACCGCCGTGAGGAACAACCGGATGTGACGCATCGCCGTGTCCCCCAGCATGGCACAGCCGCCCGGTCAGTCCTCCAGCGCCGGGATGGCCTGCGCGTGCATGGCGGCCCGCACGCCCTCGACGGCGGCGGACAGCGCCGCCACCCGCTGGGCCACCAGGGCGGTCTCCCGCTCCACCACCTCGGTGACGCCCGCGGCCAGCTGGGCCAGCCGAGCCTGGTCCTGCTGGCGGCCCTTGACCGCCTCCAGGTGCACGGTCGACTCCAGCCGCTCCACGTCGCTGCGCATGACCGAGCGGGTCTCCAGCACGAGCTCGGCCACGCGGCCGCCCACCGCCGCCTGCTGCTCGACGGCCGAGGCCACCGACTGGCACAGGCTCTGGACCGTCTCCAGGCGCCGGTGCTCGTCGCCCAGCTCCGCGCCCAGCCGCTCCAGCAGCTTCAACGTGGCGCTCTGCCGGCGGGACATCCCGGTGATCGTCTGCTCCAGCTCGTCGCGCAGCGTGCCCACCTGCTCCTCGACGGCACCGGGCACGGCGCGCACCGCCTCGGCCAGCTCCTTGCCGTGGGCCTCCTGCTCTTCGAGCGCGGTGGCCAGGCGCTGGAGCAGCGGCCCCAGCTCCCCGTTGCCGTCGACCAGGCGGGCCAGCGCCGAGGTGCGCCCGTCGATGCGGCGCACCAGCGCCGTTTGCAGCTCCGCCATGGCCTCGCGGTGCTCGCGCGCCGTGGTCTCGAGGGCGTTGACGAGCGGGCGGGTGCGCTCCTCGGCGGTGAGTCGGGTGAGCTGCTCGTGCAGGGCTGTGATGCCCGTGCCGAGGCCGTCGACGGCCGACGCCACCTCGGTCAGACGGTGGAGCGCGCCCCGCAGGTCGGAGGTGAGGAGCTCGTCGGCCGCGCCCGCATGGGTGAGCAGCCGCTCCATGCCCGCGCCCAGCACCGACTGCACCTCGGCGGTGAGCTGGGCGGCCCGGGCCTCCTGGTCGGCCGTGTGCTGCTGCACGAGCGACTCCACCCGACCGAGCCGTTCGAGCACGTCCTCCAGGCCGGGCAGGTCGTCGCCGCCGCGGAGGCGCACGGCGCCCAACGAGCCCAGCGCCGCCTCCAGGCCGACGAGCCGTTCCACCACGGACTCCCCCACCTGCTCGACGGCCACCGTGGCCTCGCCGCGGGAGCGGTTCACCGCCTCGTGGAGGTGGGCCACCCGGTCGACGACGGCAGCCAGCTGCGCCTCCAGCGCGCTGGTGTCGGGGCGAGCCACCCGCGCTTCGACCTCCCCGATGCGGGCCTCGATGGCAGCCAGCGCCGGGCGCAGCCGGTCGCCCGCGACGTCGTCGGCTGTGCGCTGCTCGGCGTCGCGTCGGGCCACCGCGGTCTCGAGGTCGGCCAGTCGGGCGTCGAGCCGTTCGAGGACCTCCGCCAGCGTGGCCAGCATGCCGTGCACGACGGCCTCGGTGCCCGGGGCCGCCGACAACGCGTCGAAGGTGGCAGTCACGCCTCACATGATCGTGCGGGCGGGCGCTCAGGGCGCGGATACCGCCGCCCCCAGGGCGGCCAGCTGGGCGGCCGTGCCCACGGCGATCAGCACCTGCCCCGACTCGATGCGGGTCTCGGGCGAGGGGTTGGTGGTGAAGGTGCCGGACCGGTCGCGCAGGGCCAGCACAAGCGCGCCGGTGCGGTCGCGGATGTGGGCCTCGCGCAGGCTGCGTCCGGCCAGCGGCGAGCGCTCGGGCACGTGCACCTCCTCGAGGCGGAACTCCAGGCTGCCGTCGTGCATGACGACGTCGAGGAACTCGGCCACGTGCGGCTGCAGCACGAACGCAGCCATGCGGGCGCCGCCGATGGCCTGCGGGTTCACCACCCGGTCGGCCCCGGCCCGCAGCAGCTTCTCCTCGGACTCGCGCAGTCGGGCGCGCGCCACAACGAACAGGTCGGGGCGCAGAGCGCGCCCGGAGAGCGTGACGTAGAGGTTCTCGGCGTCGGTGTCGATGGCGGCCACCAGGGCCCGCGCCCGCTCGATGCCCGCGGCGCGCAGCACGTCGTCCTCGGTGGCGTCGCCCACCACGGTGGGGTGCGGCACGTCGGCCGTGCGGTCGGGGTCGCAGTCGACCACCACCACCTCGTGCCCCATGCCGGTGACGTTGCGGGCGATGGCCTTGCCCACCCGGCCCCAGCCGCACACGATCACGTGGCCCTGCATGCCCGCGATCTTCTTGTCCATGCGTCGCCTCCCGAACAGGTCGCGGATGCCCCCCTCGACCACCGCCTCGACGAGCAGGCCGAACGTGTAGAGCGCGGTGCCCGTGCCGAGCAGGATCAGCGCGATCGTGAGCACCCGGCCGGCGTCCGACAGGGGGCGCACCTCGCGGAATCCCACGGTGCTGACCGTTGTTACGGTCTGGTACACGGCGTCGAGGAGCCCGAAGCCCAGCACCGAGTAGCCGACGACGCCCGCCAGCATGACCAGGAGCAGCCCCACGAGGGCCAGGCGCACCCGGTGCCAGGTCACCCGGGGAGCATGACAGGAACGGCCACGAAACGGGTGCAAAGAACGCCCAGCGCGCGTACAATGGGCCTTCGGTCTGTCGCCGCTCTGCCGCGCCTGAGCGGTGTCCCCCCCAAGCCAACCGATGAAGAGGTGACGGCGTAGTGCCCAAGCAACGACCCGAGCGGGAGGAAGAGGACCTCGTTCGCCTCTATCTCAACGACATCGGGAAGCACGGCCTGCTGACGAAGGACGACGAGGCTCGTCTCGGCCAGGCCATCGAGGCAGCCCAAGCCGCTCGCGAGCAGCTCAACTCGGCCGCGTCGCTCACCGCGGCCGAGAAGCGTCGGTTGCGCCAGGCGATCCGCGACGGCGAGAAGGCCACGCAGATCTTCATCGAGTCCAACCTGCGCCTCGTGGTGTCGATCGCCAAGAAGTACCAGGCCTCCGACCTGCCCCTGCTCGACCTGGTGCAGGAGGGCAACCTGGGCCTGATGCACGCGGTGGAGAAGTTCGACTACCGCAAGGGCTTCAAGTTCTCCACCTACGCCACCTGGTGGATCCGCCAGGCCATCACCCGGGGCATCGCCAACACCGGCCGCACCATCCGCCTGCCCGTCCACGCGGGCGACCTGCTGTCGCGGCTGAAGAAGGCCCGGGTGCAGCTCGAGCTGGAGAAGGGCCGCCGTCCCACTCTGGGCGAGCTGGCCAAGGAGCTCGACATGCCCGAGCGGCAGGTGGCCGAGATCCTGCGCTACGCCTCCGAGCCGCTGTCGCTGTCCGACCCGCTGCGGGAGGACTCCGACACCGAGCTGGGCGACATCGTGGAGGACCGGGGCGCCGTCTCGCCCTTCGAGGCGGCGGCCGAGGCCATGCTGCCCGAAGAGCTCAACCGCCTCCTCGCCCCCTTGGGCGAACGGGAGCGTGAGATCCTGCGGCTGCGGTTCGGGCTGGACCGGGGCGAGCCCCGCACGCTGGAGGAGGTGGGCGACCGCTTCAACCTGACGCGGGAGCGCATCCGCCAGATCGAGGCCCGCGCCATGTCAAAGCTGCGCCACCCCTCCGCCGACACCGGCGCCCGCGAGCTGCTGACCGGCTGAGCCGCCCCCAGCCGTTTTTCTCCGCAAACCCACCCGTGGCGGGTTCCCGCTTCTGCGAAGAAAAGCGCGCCCGCGTGCAGGTCAGTCGGCCAGGGCGGCCACCGCGACCACGGGCTGGGGCGGCGGGTTGGCGCCCAGCGACCCGTGGAACGGCTTGCTGCTGAAGTTGAAGATGCCGCCGTCCTCGCCCACCATCAGGTAGCCGTCGCCGAAGCGCACCATGCCGGTGACGGGCCGGTTGAGGCGGCTGCCGCCCATGGAGCCGCGGAACCCCGCCGAGAAGGCGAAGATGCCGCCGTCGGAGGCCACCAGCCAGTACCCGTCGTTGTCGCCGTCGGGCACCAGCGACTGCACGGGGGCGTTGAGCCGGTGGCCGCCCATCGACCCGCGGAAGCGGGCGTCGCCGAAGGCGAAGATGCCGCCGTCGGAGGCCACCATGTAGTAGCCGTTGCCGGTGGGCGTGGCCACGGAGTCGAGCACCGGCCCGTTGAGGGTCACGCCGCTCATGTCGCCCCGATGGGGCGCGCCGCCGAAGGCGAGCACCCGACCCCGGGAGGTGAAGACCCAGTAGCCCGCGCCGCCCGGGTGGGCCGACAGGCTGGTGACCCGCTCGCCGGCAGGCAGGGCGCCCGGCTGGCCCACGTGGCGGGCGTCGCCGTAGGCGAAGATCTCGCCCCCGCCGGTCACGAGCCAGTAGCCGTTGCCGCTGGGCGTCGGCTCCAGGTCGACCACGTCCCCGCGAGCGCCGTTGAGCGCCCCCAGGTGGCGGGCGTCGCCGAAGGCGTAGACGAAGCCACGGCTGTCGACCATCCAGTAGCCCGACCGGGCAGGCGGCGGCGGAGGCGGAGGGGGCGGTGGCGGCGGGGCGGTCGTGGTCGTCGTGCTGGTGGTGGTCGTGGGCGGGGGCGGCGGGAGCTCGACGGCACGGGCGGCGTTGAGCAGGCCGTGGCCGTAGGTGGTGTCGAAGCCCGTCGCGCCCTTGTCGGTCGCCGTCTGGCGCAGTCGGTCGCGGACCTCGGCCGCCGTGTACGCGGGCCGCTGGGTCCGCACCAAGGCGGCCGCGCCGGACACGATCGGTGCCGCGAACGACGTGCCGTCGCCCTCGGTGTAGGCCTCGTTCGGACCCAGCAACGGGCCGAACACGTTCACCCCGGGGGCGACGAGGTCGAGCCACGATCCCCGCTGCGAGAACGACGCGTAGGTGCCGCTGTCGTCGGTGGCGCCCACGGCCAGCACCGTCTCGTACGCCGCCGGGTAGGAGGGCGCCTCCAACCCGTCGTTGCCTGCGGCCGCCACCACGACGACGTTGTTGGCCTCGGCGTAGTCCATGGCGCTTTGCAGGATGCTGCTGCCCAAGGGCCCGCTGAGCGACAGGTTGACGATCTTGGCGCCGCCGTCGACGGCGTCTCGCACCGCTTCTGTGATCTCGCTGTCGAAGCCCCGGCCCAAGTCGTCGAGCACGCGCATGGGCATGATCGACGCGCTCCAGGAGGCGCTCGCGCCGCCCCGGGCGTTGCTGGTGTCGGCGGCCGCTGTCCCCGCCACCAGGGTCCCGTGGCCCTGCCCGTCCTGCGGTGTGGGGTCGTCGTCGACGTAGTCCCACCCGGGGACGAGTCGGGCGGCGAGGTCGGGGTGGTCGAGATCCACGCCCGTGTCGAGGACGGCGACGACCATGGTCGGCGGCGCCTTCACCACGTCCCATGCCGTCGGGAAGGCGGCGGTCCGCAGCTCACCCTGCTGCGGCTGGAAGTACGGGTCGTTGGGGGTCTCCTCGATGCTGCGCACGTAGTCGAGGTCGACAGCCTCGACCCGCGGGTCGGCAGCCAGCTCGTCGCGCACGGAGGCGGCATCCCGGCCCCCGGTGTGGACGACGACGAACCCGCTCCGGCCCAGCCGTCGGCCGGGGGTGAGCCCGCGCTCGCGGAGCACGGCGGGGTCGGCCTTGGCGAGCACGCGGTCGGCCGCGTAGGGCGCTCGGCGGGGCGGGTCCGGAGGCGGGGCGGCAGCGGGGGCCGGGCTCGGCACGAGGGCCGCGCCCGCGGCGAGGACAGGAACCAGAAGGAGGGGGAGAAGGCGGCGCATTTCCTTTTCGCAGGATAGGAGGTCTGCCTCCTATTTCCATCGGCATGCCGGTTCAATCCCTGTACCGACTTGTCCCCTATGTCACCTCGCCGTGGTCGCGGCACATGGCGACGGCCGAACCCGGCGTCACGTAGACGGTCAGCCGGCGGCCGCACTGCGGGCAGAAGCGAGGCGGGTCGAGCTCCCGGCCGCAGCCTTCGCACGCCGCCGAGCCGCAGCCGGTGCAGTGGGGCATCAGATCACCTTGGAGAGCACACCCACCGGCATCCGCAGGTCGGCGAGCATCTGGAGGTCCTCCTGCGGGGAGCGGCCCAGGGTCGTGAGGTAGTTGCCCACGATCAGCGCGTTGATGCCGGAGGTCATGCCCATGGCTTGCAGCTCGCGCAGGGTGATCTCCCGCCCGCCCGCGTAGCGCAGGATCACGGAGGGCAGGGCCAGCCGGAACAGCGCGATCCAGCGGATCGCCTCGAGGGGGCTCACCGGCTTCCGGATCTGGAGCGGGGTGCCGGGCCGGGGGTTGAGGAAGTTCAGCGGCACCTCGGCCGGGTCGACGGCCCGGAGCTGTTCCAACAGCTCGATCCGCTGCTCGTCGCTCTCCCCCATGCCCAACAGTGCCCCGCAGCACAGCTCCATGCCGTGCTCCCGCACCAGCAGGCACGTCTGGTGGCGCTCCTCCCACGTGTGGGTGCTCACGATGCTCGGGAAGAACGAGCGGGCCGTCTCGAGGTTGTGGTTGTAGCGGTGGACGCCCGCCTCGGCCAGCCGTTGCGCCTGCTCCCGGGTGAGGATGCCCGCCGACACCGCCACGTTGAGCCCCGTCCGCTCCCGCACCACCGGCACCATCTCGAGGATGTTCGAGAGTGTGCGCTCGTCGGGGCCGCGGACGGCCAGCACGATGCAGAACTCCGACGCACCGAGCGACCGCGTCTCCTCCGCCGCCGCCAGCACCTCGTCGACCGACAGCAACGGCGTGGCCTTCACCGGCGACTCGAACCGGGACGACTGCGAGCAGAAGTGGCAGTCCTCCGGGCACCCGCCGGTCTTGGCCGACAGGATCCCCTCGACCTCGACCTCGGGCCCGCACCAGGCCAGGCGCACCTCGTGGGCCAGCGCCGCCAGTGTGGGCACCGCCTCGTCGGGCAGGGCGGCGAGCGCCCGCAGCTCGTCGGCGGTGAGCTGCCGACGGTCGTCGAGGAGCGCGGTGCGGTAGTCAGCCAACGACATTGAGAAGCCTTTCGAGATCGGTGACGACGTCGAACCCGTCGCCGCGCAGGAACGCAGCGTTGCGGACGCAGACCCTACTGGCGGGGTCGAAGCGGTTGAGGAGCACGACGACGGGCCACGGGGCCAGTGCCGCCGCCGACAGCCGCACGTCGTTGATGGCGCCCAGCCCGGCATGCGCCACGAGCACCACGAGGTCCGGACGCAGCCCGCGGGCCAGCGCCACCGTGTCGCCGTCGGCCGCCAGCGGCGAGCGCACGCCGCCCGCCCCCTCCACCAGCAGCGTGTCGGCCGCCGGTCTCTCCGCCAGGAGGTCGTCGACGGTGAACGGGGGCAGCCCCAGCTCGTCGGCCGCCTCCGGCGGGGCCAGCGGGACCGGGTACCAGCGGTGCGGGGGGCACACGTCCGACGGCGCCTGCCCGGTGGCCGCCGCCAGCACCTCGGCGTCCGTCGGCCCCTCTCCGGGAGCGAACGACTGCGCAGGCTTCCAGGCCCGCGCCCCGGGCAGGGCGGCGGCCAGCCGGGCGCCCGCCCACGTCTTGCCCACGCCCGTGCCCGTACCCGTCAGCAGCAGGCGCACAGCGCCTCCACCAGCCGGGCCACCTCGTCGTCGGTGTGGGCAGCCGACAGTGAGACCCGCAACCGCGACGTGCCCGCGGGCACGGTGGGCGGCCGGATGGCGGGCACGACGATCCCGTGCGCCAACAGCGCCGCCGAGGCGGCGACCGCTGCCGCCTCCTCTCCCAGCACGATCGGCACGATGGGCGACGGTCGCCCCGGGGCCACGCGCTCGACCGACGTCCGCAGCCGGGCGATCAGCTCCTCGCCTTCGGCCGACTGCACCACTCGGAGGGCGGCCAGCGCCGCCGCCGCCATGGGCGGGGCCAACGCCGTGCTGAACACGAAGGGACGCGCCCGGTTGACCAGCAGGTCGATGTAACGCCGTTGCCCGACCACGAACCCGCCCTGCGCGCCGAGCGCCTTCGACAGCGTGCCGACTCGCAGCACCGGCCCGTCCGGCGCCGTGAGGTGCGGGCCGAGCACCGCGTGCGCCTCGTCGAGCACCAGCAGCGCGTCGTGATCGGCGCACAGGTGGACCAGCTCGTCCACCGGCGCCACGTCGCCGTCCATGGAGAACACCGAGTCGCTCACGACGATCGAGCGGCGCCCCTCGGACAGCAGCGACGAGAGGTGGTCGAGGTCGAGGTGGCGGTACACGGCCACGTCGGCCCGAGCCAGGCGGCACCCGTCCACGATCGAGGCATGGTTGAGCTCGTCGGAGAGGATGCGGACGCCCTCGGCGCCGAACGTGGTGAGCACGCCGACGTTGGCGGCATAGCCCGCTGGAAACAACAGCGCCGCCTCGGCGCCCTTCCACGCCGCCAAGGCCGCTTCGAGCTCGTCGTGCACCGGACGCGAGCCGACGACCAACCTCGAGGCGCCCGCGCCCGTTCCCCACCGCCTGGCCGCCTCGCATGCCGCGCTCGCCGGCGCGGGGTGGGCGCTGAGGCCGAGGTAGTCGTTCGATGCGAACGAGACCAGCCGATCGAAGTCCCAGGTGCGCACGCGCCGCCATCGCCCGGCGGCGTGGATGCGCGACGACTCGTCCTCGGCCCAGCACGCCCAGCTCAATGCGCGACCGCCTCCACGATGCGCTCGACCTCCGCGGCCGTGACGGTGAGCGGCGGCACCACCAGGATCGTCCCGCCGATGGGCCGCAGGAAGACGCCGCGTCGCACCGCCTCGGCGCAGACGCGCCGCGCCTCCTTGCCCGACAGCACGTCGAACCCCGCCAGCAGCCCGCACACCCGCGGGGAGCGGTCCGCCAACAGCGCGGCCAGTTGGGCCGATCGGGCCCGCACGTTGGCGAGCACGTCCCACTCGTCCAACAGGTGCAAGTGGCGAAGGGCCACCGCAGCCGCCAGCGCGTTGCCGCCGTAGGAGTGCCCGTGGTAGAGGGTGCGAGGCCCCAAGTCGTCGCCGAGGAAGCTCTCGAACACGGCGCGGGACGCCACCGTGGCCGACATCGGCAGGTACCCGCCGGTCATGCCCTTGCCCAGGCACAGCAGGTCGGGGCGAATGCCGCACTGCTCGGACGCGAACAACGTGCCGGTGCGGCCGAAGCCGGTGGCCACCTCGTCGCAGATCACCAGCACGCCGGACGCCTGCGCGGCGTGGACGACGCGCTGCACGTCGTCGGGGGCGGCGACCTGCATGCCCGCGGCGGCCTGCACCAGCGGCTCGATCACGACGGCGGCCAACGAAGGGGCGTGCTCGCGGATCGCGGCCACGGCGGCGTCGGCCCAGGCCCGGTCCTCGTAGCCCGGGGTGCGCAGCACCGGGAAGCGCAGCGGGTCGAACAGGTCCGTGCCGAAGCCGCCCCCGCCCAACGACAGCGCACCCACCGTGTCGCCGTGGTAGGCGCCGCCCAAGGCGAGGTAGGCGGTGCGGCCCGGTACGCCGAGGTTGGCCCAGTGTTGGAAGGCGATCTTCAGCGCCTGTTCGAGCGCGGATGCGCCGTCGGAGGCGAACAGCACATGGCCGCCGTCGACCGGCACGCGTGCCACGAGTGCCTCGGCCAGCTCGACCACGACGCGGTTGCCGTTGCCGAGCATGGTGCTGTGCGCCACGCGGCCCAGCTGCTCCACGACGGCGGCATCCAGCTCCGGCACGCGGTGGCCCAGCGTCGTGACCCACAGCGACGACACGGCGTCGAGGTAGCGGCGGCCCTCGACGTCGATCAGCTCACGCCCCTCTGCCCGCTCGACGACGATCGGCGCGTTGTCGGCGTAGGTCGCCATCTGCGTGAAGCCGTGCCACACCACAGCCGCATCCCGCGCCACCCAGTCGTGCACGGGCCGAGAGCTTCGCAGTTTCCCGTTCGACACGGCGAAATCCCGGGTAGGGGCCGCCGGACCGGGGGCCGACGGCGGCTCCCGCCTAGCTGCAGGGGGGGAACCTTGCGACGTCACCTCTACGGCCTCGCGGCCGTCGTCCTGTTGCTCGCGCCGGCGCTCGTCCAACCGGCGCAAGCAGTCCCGCCGATCCCGAGCTCGATGGCCTCCTTGGGCGACTCGATCACCCGGGCGTTCAACGCCAACGGGTGGTTCGTCGAGTACCCGGCCCGCTCGTGGTCGACCGGCGACAACAGCACCGTCAACAGCCACTACCTCCGCATCCGCTCCAAGAACGCGGCCATCAACGGCAACAACTTCAACTACGCCACATCGGGCGCCGAGATGGTCGACCTCAACGCCCAGGCCCAGAACGCCGTGAGCCGGGGTGTGCAGTACGTCACCGTCCTCATGGGCGCCAACGACGTCTGCGCGTCCAGCGAGGCGGGGATGACGCCGGTGGCCGACTTCCGGGCCCAGCTCGACCAGGCGATGGCGACCCTGAAGAACGGGCTGCCCAACGCGGCGGTCGCCGTCGTCAGCATCCCGAGCGTCTACCGGCTGTGGGAGATCGGGTTAAACAGCTCCTCGGCCCGAGCGGCATGGGACGCCTACGACATCTGCCAATCGATGCTCGCCAACCCCACGTCCACGTTGCAGGCCGACGTCGACCGCCGGAACCGAGTGCGGCAGCGCAACATCGACTACAACACGCAGCTCTTAGAGGCCTGCACAGCGTACGGAGCCAACTGCGACTTCGACGACAACGCGGTGTTCAACTACCCGTTCACGCTGAGCCACGTGAGCTCGTGGGACTACTTCCATCCCAACACGAGCGGGCAGGCCGTGCTCGCACGCGAGTCGTACGTGGCGGGGTTCAACTGGTAGGGGCGCCCTTCCACTCGACGTAGAGCAGGGTGGCGTCGTCGCGCAGGTCGGCCTGCTGGTGGGTGAGGACGGCGTGCGCCAGCCGCCGCATCATCTCCGCAGGCTGCTCCTGCGACGACGCCGCCCGGCTCAGGTGATCGGCCAGCCGCCGCTCGCCGAACAGCTCCCCCTCCGGTGAGCGCGCCTCCACGACGCCGTCGCTGAAGAAGACCACGGCGTCGCCCGGTTCGAGGGAGTACTCGGCGGGCGGCGTGGCTGTGCCGCAGAGCCCGATCGGCAGGCAGATCTCGCCTCCTTCGAGCTCGCCGATCACCGTGCCCCGCCGCAGCAGCAGCGGATGGGGATGCCCGGCGTTGAGCCATGTGAGGCGACCGGTGTCCGTGCCCAACGTGGCCAGCTGGGCGGTGACGAACCGCTCGTCGCCGAACTGCTCGGCGATCGCGTCGTCCATGCGCCGGTAGGTGGCCTCCAGGTCCTCCCCCAGCCGACGGGCGTGCCGGTAGGACACGACGGCGAGGCTCGCCAGCCGCGCTGCTTCCAGTCCGTGGCCCATGGCGTCGATCACCGCCAGGTGGAGCGTGCTCCCGTTCAGCGCGTAGTCGAACGCGTCGCCCGCCACCTCGTAGGCGGGCTCCAGGATCCCCGCCACCCCGACGCGTGGGTTGGCGAACGTCAACGGCGGGACCAGTGTCCAGCGGAACTCGGCGGCCAGCTCGAGCGGCCGGTCCCGCCGAGCCAGCTCGATGTAGTCGCCGAAGAGCGACTTGGTCACCACCAGCTGGCCGAGCAGCGACACCAGCCGTCGGCAGTGGGCGATCGTGTCGTCGTCGGGGTGTTCGAGGGTGAGCTCGACCACCCCGAGCCGCTCGGCCCCGTCGAGCAACGGGACCCACAGGCGCACGGCGCCGTTCGCTCGGCTGGTGAGGACCTCGGTGTGGCGGTAGGACCGGCCCGCCATGGTGGAGTCGATGTCGAGCCGGTCCTTGTCGTCCGGGCGGGCCACGTCGGGAAGCGGGATCAGCACCCGTTGGGTGTAGTCGACCAGGTAGATCGTGAGGTCGGTGGCGCCGAGCACGGTTGCTGCCGAGCGGGCCGCCGATGCGAGTGCGTGCGGAGCCAGCTGGTGCGAGGCGTCCAGCAGCGGCCCGAGGTAGTCGGGGGCATGCACGCCGATTGGGATACCCGGGCGCCGGTGCGGCGGAATCACCGCCTCGGCGCCCGGGTACGGGCGAGGTCAGCCCTCGGCGATCACGTACAGGTAGACGTCCCAGGCGGAGTGGGCCGTGCCGGTGTAGTTGGTGCGGCCCGCCGCTTGTCCACCCACGCCGCCGGTGGCGTAGTACATGCCGCCGGAGTCACGGGACGACCAGCCGCCGTCGTCGTCGAAGTACTCGGCGTCGAGCCGCCAGCTCACGCTGTTGAGCATGCGGCCCTTCCACACCGTCTCGGACTCCACCACGCCGTTGTTCTTGGCGTCTGTGCCGATGTTCGCCCACGTGTTGCCACCCCGCGAGTAGTGCGAGCCGTCCTCCGGCGACCCCCGGTAGAACGTGCCCGCGAAGCCGTCGCGGCCTGCATGAAGGGTGAACTGCGCCTCGGCGTTGCAGCACGGCTCCAGCGTGCTCTGGATGTAGGCCTTGTCGAAGCCGAACGTCATGAGGCGCGTCTCGCTCACCCGGCTGGTGGCCCCGTTCATCGACACACGGAACGTGTTGGTGCCGCCCTCGGAGTCGGCGGCCGTCGACTGGTAGTAGTCCATGCCGTCGAGGTCGTCGCTCAGCATGATGTCTAAGAAGTAGACGGTCGACACGTACTCGCGGGCGCCGAACGGGTCGGACTCCCACACGTCGAGCTTCACGTCCATGCGGGGACTGGTGCCCGGCAGGCTCACGCCGTTCGACGACGGGCCGCTGTTGCCCCAGTTCTGCGTGAACGGCGCGTCGCGGTCGTAGTTGATGGTGTTGACGTAGCTGTAGCCGTCGTTGTTGCCGTCGGCGTCGACGTACACGTCGAAGCGGAACTCGTCGGTGCTGCCGCCGTCGTGGTCGTTGACGATGTTGGCGTACTCCAGCTTCACGCTGGCTGTGCCCGCCAGGTTGGCCTGGCCCGGGCCGGTCTGCGTCGACGTGTAGCCGAGGTGCTGGATGACGAGGTCGAGCGGCTGGTCAGCCGTGACGAGCTCGCCGTGGTGGAAGCCCACCAGTGTCTGGTCGGAGCCGGTGAGGAACGGCGATTCGGCGGGCACCACCCCGTCGAAGCCGTGGCGGATGCCGTCGCCGTTGTAGTCGTACTGCAACCACTGGAGGTACCACGGGTCGCCGCCGATCGTCGTGTAGTACTCGCCCGACCTCTCGGCGTAGCCCATCCGGGTGAGGAACCGGGACCCCGGTAACATGTCGCCGCCGGTGGCGTTCCAGTTGCCGAATCCGCCGATGGTGCCGGGCACCCACGCCTCCCACGTGCCGTGGTTCGGCGTGCCCAGCATGATGAGGTCGTCGACCCGCGAGGCCCAGTCGGTGCGCACGTCGGCCACGCCGTCGCCGTACCAGCCGGTGGAGTCGGACCAGTAGTCCACGTCGGCGCCCGGTTGCTCGATCAGGAACCGCGACACCAGGCCGCCCATAGAGTGGGCCACGATGTCGATCGGCTGGGTGGAGGGATAGCCCGCGTTGGCCAGCGCTGTCTGGATCTTCTCCTCCACGACCTTCCCGGCCACGTACGAGATGTGCTGCCCGGCGGCGGTGGGCGCGTAGCCGAGCGCCTGCGTGCCCGCCACGTTGGGGTCGAAGTCGAGGACGGTGAGGCCCTGCGCTTGCAGCTTCGGGATCATCTCGTCGAAGGTGGCGGCCACGCCGTGCCACCCCGGGATGAGGACGATCGGGTAGTTGCCCGCATGCCCGCGCGCCGGGGCGGTCGGGACAAGGGACAGAGCCGCGGCCACCAAGGCGGCCGCGACCCACGGAACGGTACGTCGCATGGGTTCCCCCCCAGCTTCTGGTTGTCGTCGGGGCGCGGAACCCCAGACGGGTTGTCGCCTCTGCTACCCGGCGGCGACCGTCCGCCAAAACGGTTTCTCGTTCGCGGTCAACCCTCGGCGAGCCCCAAGGCGGCGGCGACGGCGCTGCGCCGGACCTTGCCGGTCGAGGTGCGGGGCAGGTCGGCCACCGTGTACACCTCCTTGGGGCACTTGTAGGCGGCCAACCGGGCCCGGGCGGCGGCGATCACGTCCTCGGCCCGTGCGTCGCCCACCACGGCCGCGCACACCCGCTGCCCCCACCGCTCGTCGGGCGCCCCGAAGACGGCCACCTCCTGCACGCCCGGCACCTCCGCCAGCACCGCCTCGACCTCGGCCGGGTACACGTTCACCCCGCCGCTGATGACGAGGTCGTCACGGCGGCCGTCCACGAACAGGTAGCCCTCGTCGTCGAGGCGGCCGAGGTCGCCGACGGTGAAGGCATCGCCTCGCCACGCCTCGGCGGTGCGCTCCGGGTCGCGCCAGTACTCAAAGCGGGCGAACCGGGGGGCGCGGCACCAGATGCGCCCGCCCTCGTCCACCTCCAACCGGCGTCCGGGGCGGGCCCGCCCGACGGTGCCCGGTCGTGCCTCCCACTCCTGCGGCGAGCACACGGTGAACTGGCCCTCGGTGGCACCGTAGAACTCCCACACGCTGCCCTCCGGGAAGGCGGTCAACGCCTGCCGCTTGAGCTTGGGCGGACAGGGCGCTCCCGCGTGGGCCAGCAGCCGAAGGCGCGGCGCCGCGGGAGCGGGGGCCACCGCGAAGAGCCGCTGGAGGTGGGCCGGGACCATGAACGCGGTGGTCACGCCCTCCTGGCGGAGCGCTCGGGCCACGAGAGCAGCGTCGTACCGGGGCAGCAGGACGACCGTGCCCCCTCGAAGCAGCACGGAGGCGGCGAAGCGAAGCGGCGCCGAGTGGTGCAGTGGCGAGCACGCCAGGTGCACGTCGTCGGGCCCGAAGCCCCACAGGTCGGCTTCGTCGTCGAACAGCTCACGGGCCGCCCTGTCGTCGAGCACGCCGCTCCACACGCCCTTGGGCCGACCGGAGGTGCCCGACGTGTAGTGCATCGGGCGAGCCAGCGGAACATCGGCCATGTCCCCCGGCGCCGCCTCGAACAGCCCGGCGAGCCGCTCGTCGGAGTCGACCACGAGCGCGGGATCGGCGTCGGCGAGGAGCAGCGCTCGCTCCGCGTCCAGCAACGTGGGGTTGAGCAGCACCGGCACCACGCCCGCTCGCAGGGCGCCCACGGCAGCGACGAGCAGGCGCGGCGACGGGCCGAGGAGGAAGGCGACACGGTCGCCCCGCCTCAGCCCGGCGGCGGCCAGGCCGCCCGCGGCACGCGCCTGGTCGCGCTCGGCCGTGGTCGCATCGATTCGCCACACGCCTCGATTCTTACGACCAGCGCAGGATGGCGCCCACGCCCTCGCGCGGCCCGCCGTGGCCGGGCACCACTCGCACGGCTGCGCCGGTGCCGAGCGCGGCGCGCACGAGCACGTCGGCCAAGCGGCCCTGCTGGACGGGGTTCGCGCCCATGCCCGCCACCTCGTCGGCCGCCAAGCCGAGCATCGTCGGCTCCGGCCCGAACCAGACGGTGCGCTCGTCGTCGGGGTCGTCGGCCACCAACAGCACCTCGACCTGCGCCCGGGACAGTGCCTCCACCGTGCGGGCCACGCCGTCCGAGGCCCGGTCGCCTTGGCCGATCTCCTCGCGGAACTTCTCGAGCAACGCCACCGTGTCGCGTGCGGCCACCGTGGCCACCGCGCGCACCACGTCGTCGGAGACGGCATCGACCGAGCCGTCGACGGCGCGGCCGCCCTCGACCTCCACAAGCATGTCCGCCACGTCGCGCCGCAGTGCCTCGCGCAGCAGTTGCACCGCGCGCACGTCGCCCGCCACCGCCACGACCCGGGCGTTGATGCGGTCGACCAGCTTCGCGAGGTCGGCAGCGACCGCGTCGGCGTTCTTCTCCCACGTGTTCTCGGCCCGCTGCTGGTAGCGCTTCTGCGACCAGCCCCCGGCCTCCGCCTTGTGCAACGGGTCGGCGCCCCCGCCCGACTCGGCCCGCAGGTCAGGGCCTTCCCGCCGGAAGGCGAACAGGTCGGCGCCTTGGCGGTCGATCAGCACGACCACGTGGGGCACCCCGAGCTGGCGCCACTCCAGCAACGGGACCAACGACGGCAGCGGCGCCCACCGGCCGAGGTCGCGCTTGGGAAGCTCGTCGTTGTGCTCGACGTGCAACGCGCCCGAGGTGTTCGCCACCACGCACAGGCAGCGACCGTGATGGTGCGCGTCGGGCACCAGCGCGTCGACAGCGGCCAGCAGGTGATCGTCGGCGCCCGCCTCCGCCAAGTCGTCGCGCACCTGCTTCCAGCGCAGCTCGGTGCGCTGCGCCGCGTTCTCCACCTCGCCCTCGGTGGCGAGGTAGACGGTGAGGAACGGTCCCCGCTGCGCCGCCAGCTCGGCAAGGTCGGGTGCATGCACGGCCACTGCTGGGGTGGTGCCGGCGCTCTCCATCGGCCCTCCTTCTCTCCGATCCCTTCGCGGCTACCCGCGGGTACCGCCTCGAAAACCGGCGGGCGCCTCGTCGTCCCCGCCGTCGGTCCGCAGCACGCTCACCCTCCCGTCGGGCTCGAGATAGGCAGCCTCCACCTGGTGCAGCTCCTTCACGCCGTGGAGCCGAAGCTGGCTCCACAGGTCGTCCTCGGTGATGAGCTCGTGGGCCATGTTCTTGCGCAGCAGGCGCCCGTTGCGCACGAGGGGCAGGCGGTTCGGGTTCATCAGGCGCTCGACGACAGGGAACCGGTAGCCGAGCCAGTCGAGCAGCAGCGCCCAGCCCAGGATCACGGCCACCAGCAACACGCCGTCGGGCACCGTCTTGTACTCGCCCGCCATGGCGTTCTGGGCGGCGTCGGCGATGAGGACGATCACGAGGATGTCGGCCGTGCCCATGGCCCCGACCTCACGCTTGGACACCACCCGCAACAGCACCAGCAGGGCGAGGTACGTGAGCGTGCCTCGCACCACGATCTCGAGGATCGGCGTGTCGAACGTGAGGACGGAGCGCCAATCGACCTCGCTCCACATCGTCCGACCCGTTCCCGGGCAGCGGTGCCGACAAACGGCGTGGGCCACCAATAGCGAAGGGGCTGTTGGTACGGTGACGCGATGCCGTCAGCCGTGCCGCGGATGACGCCGGCCGACGCCCGGCACATCGTCGACAGCGCCTGCTTCGGCGGCGCCGCCGACGGTCGCGTGGGACTCGAGTGCGAGCTGCTGGTGTACGCCGCCGCCGACCCCTTGGCGCCCCCCGATCCGGCCGCCGTCGGGCAAGCGCTGGCGGGAGTCCACCTGCCCGCGGGCAGCACCGTCACGTTCGAGCCGGGCGGCCAGCTCGAGCTCAGCACGGCGCCGCTGGCCGACGTGGGCGCAGCCTGTCGGGCCATGGCCGCCGACACCGCCACGGTGGAAGCGGCGCTGGCCGACGTCGGGCTCGTGCTCGCAGGCATCGGCCTCGACCCGTTGCGGTCGCCGCAGCGGGTCGTCACCGCGCCTCGCTATGACGCCATGGAGGCGTTCTTCGACCTCGACGGCGATGCCGGGCGCCGGATGATGTGCAGCACGTCGTCGCTCCAGGTCAACCTCGACACGGGGACGGGCGACGACGTCGAGGCTCGCTGGGCCTTGGCCCACGCCGTCTCCCCGGTGCTGGCCGCCGCCTTCGCCAACTCCGCCGTCGCCGGGGGCCGCCCCACCGGCCACCGGTCGGCCCGGCTGTCGACGTGGTGGGAGATCGACCCCACCCGCACCGCCCCCACCAAGCCCTGCACGCGCGCCGGGTGGGTCGAGTACGCCATGCGCGCCCGCGTGATGCTCGTGCGACTGGACGACGACCGCTGCACAGCCGTCCGGGAGCACCTGACGTTCGACGACTGGGTTCGCCACGGCCACCGGCTGGGCCACCCCACCGTCGACGACCTGCTCTACCACCTCACCACGCTCTTCCCGCCGGTCCGGCCCCGGGGGCGCCTCGAGCTGCGGGTCATCGACGCGCTGCCGTCGCCGTGGTGGGCGGTGGCGGCCGCCGTCGCCACCGCGCTGCTCGACGACGAGCGCGCCGCCGCGGTGGCCCGCGAGGCCACGGCCCGCACGCTGGGCCTGTGGCGCGAGGCCGGCGAGTCGGCGCTCGCCCACCCGCTGCTGGCCGACGCCGCTCGGCGGTGCTTCGCAGCCGCGCTCGACGCCCTCCCCCGCGTCGGCGCCGACGAGCCCACGATCACCGCCACCGCCCGCTTCGTGGAGCAGTACGTGGCGCGCGGCCGGTGCCCGGCCGACGACCAGCTCGACGCCTGGCAGTCCGCGCCCAGCCGGAGCGCACCGTGGAGCTGAAGGAGCGCATCGCCCGCGAGCTCGACGACGCCCGCCACTGCTCCCTGGCGCTGCTCGCCCCGCTCTCCGACGACGACCTCGTGCGCCAGCACTCTCCCCTGATGTCGCCGCTCGTGTGGGACCTGGCCCACGTCGGCAACTACGAGGACCAGTGGCTGGTGCGAGCCCTCGGGGCTCCCGGCCTCGGCCACCGCTACGACGAGACGTACGACGCCTTCCGCCACCCGCGCCGCACGCGCGCGTCGCTGGCCCTGCTGGGGCCGAAAGCGGCGCGCGCCTACCTCGGCGACGTGCGCGGGCGCGCCCTCGATCGACTCGACGCCGCCGAGCTGGCTCCCGACGCGGCGGAGCCGCTCCTGCGCGGCGGCTTCGTGTACGGCATGGTCGTGCAGCACGAGCACCAGCACGACGAGACCATGCTGGCCACGCTCCAGCTCATGAGCCGCCCCGGCGTGCTCCCGCCGGCGCCGCCCCCACCGGCAGCCCGTCCCGCGGCCGTCGAGGAGGTGCTGGTGCCCGGGGGCCCGTTCACCATGGGCACCGATGCCGAGCCCTGGGCCTACGACAACGAGCGGCCCGCGCACGTGGTCGACGTGCCCGCGTTCTGGATCGACGTCACGCCGGTGACGAACGCCGACTTCGCCGCCTTCCTCGACGACGTGCCCGACGCCGAGCCGCCGCAGTTCTGGCAGCGCGACGGCGACCGCTGGGCGCGCTTGCGCTTCGGCGCGGTCGAGCGGGTGCCGCCCGACGAGCCGGTGCAGCACGTGTCATGGCACCAGGCCGACGCGTACGCCCGTTGGCGGGGGAAGCGCCTGCCCACGGAGGCCGAGTGGGAGAAGGCCGCCGCCTGGGACCCCGCCACCGGCCGCAGCCGCCGCTACCCCTGGGGCGACGACCCGCCCACCCCGGCCCACGCCAACCTGGGCCGTCGGCACCACGGGCCCGCTCCCGTCGGCGCCTACCCGGAGGGCGCATCGGCCGTCGGGTGCCTGGGCATGCTGGGCGACGTGTGGGAGTGGACGTCGTCCGACTTCCGCGCCTACCCCGGCTTCTCGGCCTTCCCGTACCGCGAGTACTCGGAGGTGTTCTTCGGCACCGAGTACAAGGTGTTGCGGGGCGGCTCGTGGGCCACCCACCCCGCCGCCGTGCGCACGACGTTCCGCAACTGGGACTACCCGATCCGTCGCCAGATCTTCGCGGGCTTCCGCTGCGCCAGGGACGCATGACATGTGCCGCCTGTTCGCCTACCTCGGCCCGTCCGTCCCGCTCGACCGGCTCCTCCTCACGTCGGAGAGGTCGTTCATGCGCCAGGCCTGGGCACCGCAGCACCAGCGCAAGGGCGTCGTCAACGTCGACGGCTTCGGTGTCGGCTGGTACGACTTCGACGTGCGGCCCGAGCCGGTGCGCTATCGCCGGGCCGTGCCCATCTGGGCCGACCGCAACTTCTTCTCGCTGGCCGGCGTGGTGCGCTCGGGTGCCGTGCTCGCCGCCCTGCGCGCCGCCTCCACCTTCCTGCCGGTGGAGGAGAGCAGCACGGCGCCGTTCACCGCCGGACCGTGGCTGTTCGCCCACAACGGCGAGGTCACGGGGTTCCGCGACGGCACGGCGGCCGCCTTGCGGCGCCGGATCTCCGACGAGCGGCTCACCGCGGTCGAAGGCACGAGCGACTCCGAACTGCTCTTCGCGCTGGCGCTCGACCGCCTCACCACCGGGATGCCGCCGGGCGAGGCGCTGGCCGACGTGGTGCGCACGGTCGACGAGCTCGCAGGCGGGCGCCTCAACATGCTCCTGACCGACGGCAGGCAGCTGGCCGGGATCGCCGCAGGCGACACGCTGTTCGTCCGCCAAGGCGAAGACGGCGTGCGCATCGCCTCGGAGCCCGCCGACGACGTGGACGACTGGGAGCAGGTGCCCGACCGCACGCTGCTCGTCGGCGACGTGAGCGGCCTGGGCCGGCACGCCCTCTGATGCTCACCGTCGAGGTGCACCTCGGCGACGAGGACATGCGTCGCGCCCTGTGCGACGACGTGCGGCGTGGCCTCACCGACACGCCAAAGTGGCTGCCACCCAAGTGGTTCTACGACGAGCGCGGCTGCGAGCTGTTCGAGCGCATCACCGAGCTCCCCGAGTACTACCCCACCCGGTGCGAGCGCGAGATCCTCTCGGCCCACGCGGCCGAAATCGCGGCCACCGACGCCGACACGCTGGTGGAGCTGGGGTCGGGCACCTCGGCCAAGACGCGGCTGTTGTTGGACGCGCTGGCCGAGCGCGGCACGTTGCGCCGCTTCGTGCCCTTCGACGTCAGCGAGCCCACGCTGCGGGCCGCGGGCGCCGCCGTCGTGGAGGAGTACCCCGGCGTACGCGTGCACGCCGTCGTGGGCGACTTCGAGCGCCACCTCGGGTTGCTCCCGCGCGACGGCCGTCGCCTCGTCGCCTTCCTGGGCGGCACCATCGGCAACCTCGCACCCGCCGGTCGGGAGGCGTTCCTGCGCGAGGTGGCCGGCCTGCTGGCCCCCGGCGACGCGCTCCTGCTCGGCACCGACCTGGTGAAGGCCCCCGAGCGCCTCGTGCGCGCCTATGACGACGAGGCGGGCGTGACCGCCGCCTTCAACCGCAACGTGCTGCACGTCGTGAACCGCGAGCTCCACGCCGACTTCGCGCCGGATCGCTTCGCCCACGTGGCCCGCTGGGATGCCGACGAGGAGTGGATCGAGATGCGGCTGCGGGCCCTGGGCGCGCAGGAGGTGCACGTCCGCGACCTCGACCTCGGTGCCACCTTCGAGGACGGCGAGGAGCTGCGCACCGAGATCAGCGCCAAGTTCCGTCGCGAGCGGGTGGAGGCCGAGCTGGCGGCCGTCGGACTCGCTGTGCGCAACTGGTGGACCGACGGGGCGGGCGACTTCGCCCTCTCCCTGGCGTCGCCCGCCTGAGCGGCGGCGGCCGCCGCCCCTGGGTGGGGGGGTACACCTCACACGTGCGCCTGCCCGTGGAGCCACCCGTCGAGCCGATGCTCCACGTGGACGGCGTGCGCCTGCGCTACCCGGCCCGGTTCCTCCGGTGGCGGCCCGACCGCCACGCCCGCTCGTGCCCCCTCGACCAACTGCGCTGAAGGGGCCTCCTACACCTCGGGTCCCTCGGGATCGCCTGCCGCCTCGGCCTGCGCCCGCGTCCACTTCAGCTGGAACTCGACCTCCTCCTCGTCGTCGCTGCGCTCGTGCTCGATGCTGAACTCGGCACGATCGGGCACGAGGATGCGCTCGCCTGCGACCTGGATGCGGAAGGGCTTGTCGTTCTCGAGGGCATCGGCCAGGCGGCGCAGCTTGGCCACCACCTCGGCGGTGGAGTACGACTTCTCGACATCACGCTCGTCAGCCATGGCAGGACTCTGCCACGCGCCCGAGGTCACTGTCGGGCAGACTGACGGGATGTCGACACCGGAGTCGAACGAACCCCCCGTCGTCGAGCTGGCCGACGAGCCCCGCCGTCATCGGGCCCGGGTCGGCATCGCCGTCGCCGTGGCCGTCCTGCTCGTCGGGGGCGTGCTCGCCTTGGCGCTGTGGCCCGAGGGCGAGCCCTCGCCGACAGCCGTGCTCGCGGAGGTGCGCGAGTTCGTCGACGACTCCCGCACTGCCACCTTCGAGGTCCTCTCCGAGTCGAGCACAGAGCCCGACGCCGGCGACGTGGGCCACTCGTCCACGAGCCGCTCGCGAGCGACAGGCAGGTTGCGGCTCCCCGACGCGGCGTACGCCCAGATCGAAGACGGCGACTGGGTCACCGAGCTGATCTCGATCGGCAACGACCAGTACACGCGCGAAGCGGGCGACACCCACGAGCTCCAGGACACCCAGTGGGTGAAGTGGTCGGTGCCCGAGGCCGGCGACGACGGGGCGACCGACGGAGCAGCCCCGCCCGGGGCCGCGCTCGAGCACATGGTCGTCGACACCGCCACGAGCGTGCTGTCGTCGTTGTCCGCGGGCACGGTCACCGAGCTCGACGTCCTGCTCGACCGGCTGAAGGACCCCGAACGGCTCGACGGCAACCGCATCCGGGCCACGGCCACGGTGGCCGACCTCGTGCCCGACGAGATGCAACGCACAGTGGAGGAGATGCAGGCGCAGTTCGAGACCGAGACAGCAGCCGACGACGAAAGCGTCGACCTCGACCCGCAGTTCCCGTCGTTCGACGCCAGGGTGACGGCCACCATCGAGTACGGGCCGGAGGGCAGGCTCGACGTCCTCGAGCTCCAGCTCGTCGACGACACCGACGACGAGCGGTCCACCCACCGCGACGTGATCCGGTTCGCCGACTGGGGCAAGCCGGTGTCGATCGAGCCACCGAGCGCCGACCGCATCGACGAGACCCCACACGTCGACGAAGAGAAGCTGGCGAAGGTGCAGCAGCGCTACCCCGTCTTCGCGGCCACGGCCCCGCCTGACGGATGGAAGCTGCTGTCCCTCTACGTCGAGGACCGCGACGAGGAGTCCGAGACGTGCGAGTCGGTGAGCGTCGAATACGGGCGCGAGGACGACCAGGACGCCGCGAGCGAGGAGGATCCTCCCGCCATCGAGGTCGTCACCGTCGAACCCGGCTGCACGTGGCTGAACGACAACCTGCCCGACATGTCGACGGCCCGCCAGGTGCGGGTGGGCACGTTCACGGCGAGGCTGATCGCCGACGCGGAGGACAACTACTTCACGTTCCTCAGCGAAGGCCTCACCGCCGTGCTCGACATCCGCGGCACCACGGTCGTGGCCGCGAGCAACCTGCCCGAAGCTCAGTTCCTCCAGGTGCTGCGCACGCTGGCGCCCATCGACCTCGCACGTCAGCCGATCGCCGCCGCGCCCGTCTGAGGCACGCCCGTCACGACGGCGGCGGGGCCTCCACGTTCACCATCCACGGCGTGCCGAAGCGGTCGACGCACATCCCGAACCGGGGCGACCAGAACGTCTCGCCGATCGGCATCGTGACCTCGCCTCCCTCGGACAGCGCCGCGAACACTCGCTCCGCTTCCTCCACCGAGCCCACCGAGCAGTTGACGTGCATCCCCTGCACTCCTCGAAAGTCTCCGGTGGGGTCGTCCGACGCCATGAGCAGGTTGCCGTCGAACGTCAGCGCCGCGTGCATCACGAGGTCCTTCTGGTCCTCCGGGACCGGCTGATCGGAAGGCATCTCCGACATCGGCAGCACGACCAGCTCGCCGCCGAAGATCTCCTGGTAGCGCGTGAACGCCTCGCGGCAGTTGCCGCCGAACATGAGGTAGGGGTGAAAGGCCATGGGTCCTCCCGCTGGTCGAGTCGAGGTGCAGTCTTGACGATGGGGGGGCGGACGCTCGGGGCGAAGGGCGGCTCGATGAGCCTGCACACCGCTCCCTCGTTGGCGACCTCCCCGACCGTATTCCGTCAGCCGAGAAGACGAGCGGCTTCTTCGATGACGGCATCGGCGCTGTCGATCAGGAAGGCCTTGAGCACCTTCTCCGCGGCGAGGTGGGCCAGAAAGCAGGCAAGGCGAGCAGCCAACTCGGGATCCTCGGCGATCCGCCGGGCCGCAGTCAGATCCTCCACAGCCTGACCCAGCCAGCGACGCGCTTCCGCCGCGTTGTCGTCAGGCAGCTCGCCCATGCACCACCCTGCCCTCGCGCACGGGCCAGTAGAGGAGCGATCCGATCACATCCCGTCGGCGTTCGATCTCGGCCGGGTCGGTGAGGAACACGTCGACGGGTACCGGTGCAGTGATGGCTCGTCGCAGGCGCGCTACGAGCTCGTGCCTCGTGGCTCGGTCGACGTCTGAAAGCACGACGAGGACGTCGATGTCGGAATCGGGTCCGTCTTCGCCTCGCGCCACGGATCCGAAGAGGATCACCTGGACCGGGTCGCACGCCGCCACGAGGTCGGCGATGACCGTCGGCACCCAGTCGGCGAGCGTCCGTCCGTCGTACAGCGCCTTGCCGTCGGCCAGTTCGACGGTGACCTGTCTCGGCTCGAGCACTCCCTTCCCCACAGGCACAACGGTAGGCGCTGAGCCGTGCGTTGAACGGGATGCGTACGCCGATGCGGGCAAGGCTGCGATGCCCATGAGCCCGGTGTCCGAGGGGGGACTTGAACCCCCACGCCCTTGCGGGCACTAGCCCCTCAAGCTAGCGCGTCTGCCTATTCCGCCACTCGGACGAGAGCCGCACCGGCGGACCGGTGCGGCCTGCCACTGTAGCGCAGCAGTCCTCCCCTTCAGCCCGAACGTGCGTTTGCCGACGATGGGATCAGGGCACAGGTCCCGCAACCCAGACCCGGCACACGAAGGGTGCCTCCCGATGCTCACCAGGATCGTCACGCTCGCTTTCGAAGGGGGGCCGCTCGACGGGGAGCACGTGCTCTACGACCACTCCCCGCCTCCGTGGTGCCACGGCCGGGGCGCCCGCTACCTGTTCGCCGAGTGGCGCAGCGGGGACCTCACCGCGGTCTACCGCCTGCACGAACCCGAACAGGCCGCGCCCGAGCAGCCCGCGGCGTAACGGCGCCGCCTTCGGCGGGCCGCAGCCGCACCACCGCGTCGAGGCCCCCGCCGGGTGCCTCCAGCAACTGCACGTGGCCGCCGTCCGCGACGACGAGCTGCCGCACGATGGCCAACCCGATCCCGAACCCTCCGATGCGCTGCTCGCCGTCGGGCGCCCGCCAGAACCGGTCGAACGCGGTGGCCCGCCGCTCGGGCGGCATGCCCGGCCCTTGGTCGAGCACGTGCACCTCCACCCACCCGTCCACGGTGCCCGCCCGCACGGTGACGGTGGAGCCGGGCAGAGACACGTCGAGCGCGTTGGCCACCAGGTTGTCGAGCACCTGCTCCATGGTCCCGGGCGTCGACATGGCGACCGTTCCGGGCGGCACGTCGGCCACCACCGAGACCTCGCGCTCTTCGGCCAGCGGCGCCCACGCCACCACGCGCTCGGCCACCACCGCGGCGAGGTCCACGGGGGCGGCGGCGGCCGCCCGGTGCTCGGCCCGGGCCAGCTCCAGCAGGCCGTTCACCAACCGAGACAGCCGGTGCACCTCGGCCAGCGCCGCTTCGAGGTCCTCCCGCCCCCGGTCGCCCACCTCCCCCTCGAGGATCTCCAGCCGCAGCCGCAGGGCGGCCAACGGCGTTCGCAGCTGGTGGGACGCGTCGGCCACGAAGGCCCGCTGGGCGTCGACCAACCGCTCCAGCTTGGCGGCCGTGTCGTTGAACTCCCGCGTCAGCACCCGCAGCTCGTCGGGGCCGCGCGGCATGGGCGCCCGGGCCGACAGCGTGCCCTCGCCCAAGGCCGACGCCGCCCGCTCCAGCCGCCGCACCGGCTCGGTGACGGAGCGGGCCACCCGCAACGACAGCAGGGCGACGAAGGCGAGCACTACCAAGCCCACGCCCGCCAGCACGAACCACGTGCGCACGATCCGCTCCTGCACGTAGGACGCCGGGTACGTCACGCGGACCGCCCCCCGCAGGGCGCCGCCGGACGACACGGGGACGGCCACGTACAGCAGCTCGGTGCCCAGCGACTCCGAAGGACGGAACCCGTGGCTCTCCCGGCCCTGCAAGGCGGCGGCGATCTCGGGACGGCTCGAGAAGTCGCGCGGCCCCGGCTCGAAGGGGTCGGAGTCGGCGACGAGCACGCCCGCGGCGTCAACCACCACGGCCCGGCCGTCGGTCGCCTCCTGATACCGGTCGACGACCTGCTCCAGCTGCGCGACCTGCCCTTCCTCCAGCGGTTCCTCGGCGAACAGGGCGAGCGTGGCGGCGTCGTGGCGCACGGCGGCGATGAGGTTGCTGCGCTCGAAGCGGGCGAACGTGGCGCCCAGCGGCACCTCCAGGATCACCAGCATGAATGCGGTGACGGAGAGGTAGCCGAGCAGCAGGCGCCGGGTCACGACACCGCGCCCAGCCGGAAGCCCACGCCGCGCACGGTCTCGATCCAGCGCGGGTCGCCCAGCTTCTTGCGCACCGAGGCGATGTGCACGTCGAGCGTCTTCGTGGGGCCGTACCAGGGCTGGCCCCAGACGCGCTCCATGATCTGCTGTCGCTCGAACACCGCGCCGGGGTCCTGCGCCAGCAGCGACACAAGCTCGTACTCCTT
Organism: Acidimicrobiales bacterium; assembly: GCA_036260075.1. Lineage (GTDB taxonomy): Bacteria > Actinomycetota > Acidimicrobiia > Acidimicrobiales > JAHWLA01 > DATAAM01. The sequence continues at coordinate 9,774 of DATAAM010000038.1, read as the reverse complement.
GAGCGTGAGGTCGACCTCCTCGCCGCGCACGCGCACCTCACGCGTGCGTCGGTCGATGACGAGCTCGCCCACGACTTGGGGACCGTCGGCCCGCTCCCGCGGCCCGCGGCGCCGGGTGACCGCTCGGATGCGCGCCACCAGCTCGCGGAAGCCGAACGGCTTGACCACGTAGTCGTCGGCTCCCAGCTCGAGCCCCACCACGCGGTCGACCTCCTCGGACCGGGCCGTGAGGAACACGATCGGCACCTCCGAGCGAGCCCGCAGCCGACGGCACACCTCGTAGCCGTCGATGTCGGGCAGGCCCAGGTCGAGCAGCACCACGTCGGGCTCCGGCGCCTCCAGGGCCGCCGTGCCGGTCGACACCCGTCGGACGGCGAAGCCCTCTCGCTCCAACCCCCGCACCAACGGCTCGGCGATGGCGTCGTCGTCCTCCACGAGCAGCACCTGCACCGTTCCACGCTGGCACACGGCGGGTTCGTTCGGGAGCACCAGGACGCCCGACGACTGACGCCGGCGCCCTGTGCTCGCCTACCGATTCGTCGCACCTGTCCGCCAGGCGAAGGCGTCCCAGGCGGCCGTCAGCGCGTAGCCGTTGGCCCGGACGCCCTGCACGTGGGTGCGCCAGGCCACCACCACCTTCGACTCCCACAGCGGCACGACGGCGTCGCCCCACCGGCACGGCCGGCACGCGTCCGGAGGGTCCCACACCGGAACGACGGCGGCGTCGAACTCGCGTCGCGCCACCCACCCCTGCACGCGGTCGGCCTCGGCGTTGCGCAACTCGAAGCGCCCGCCGCCCGGCTTGGCCCGCTTCTGCATCGACCGCTGCAACAGCCCGGTCATCGGCTCCTCGTGCATGCCGACGAGGTCGACCGTGCCGATGTCGCCGACAGGACCGCGGCGCACGTCGAAGCCCTCGGGCACCACCGCCTCGTCGCGCAGGAGCGTCGAGACGAAGCGGTCGCGGTCGACGCTGTCGATCACGTCGCGGCGCCGCTCCGCCGACAGCCGCGACGGCTCCAGCACCAGCTCCACCGACCAGCCCGTGCGCGTCGCCACCGCCACCTCCACACCCTCGATCCGTCGAAGCTGCTCGGTGCGCACGGTGGCGGCGGGAGGCATCACCACGTCGAGCTCGCCCCGCGCCAGCAGCTTGCGGGCCGTGGCCGCGTCGGGCACCAGCACCAGGCGCACCTCCTCGAGCGACACCGCGCCGCCTGCCCAGCGGTCGTTGCGCCGCAGCACGGTCTCCAAGCCGGGCGTGCGCCCGGCCACCACGAACGGCCCGCCCCACACGCCTTCCCGTGGGGCGGCGATCGAGTCGAGGCCCGACCACAGGCGCCGCCACCCGGCGAGCGGCTGCGCGAACCGCACCGTCACCGTGCCGCCCGACTCCTCCACCCCGGCGACCACCCGGGCGTCCGCCGTGCGCCGCAGGTCCTCCACGGTGATCGCCGTGCCGTCCGACCACACCGCGCCTTCACGCAACCGGAACGAGGCCGAGTGCAGGTCGGGTCCGTCGCGGTCGGAGCCCGGCGCCACCAGCGACGGCGCCCACCGGCCGTCTGGCTGGACGGCGAACAGTTGGGGCAGCACGAGCGACCGCACGCCCGCTCCGCCCAGCGTGGGCGCCGTCGGGTCGGGCTCGTCCCACACCGCCACTCGTACGGAGCCGCCCGGCGAAGCAGGCGGGGCCGGTTGGCCGGAGGTCGTGGTCGTGGGCCGGTCCCGGTCGCTGCCGCCGGTGCACGCGGCGAACAGCAGGGCGAGGCAGAGGATCAGCCGCGACGGTCGAGCCACACCACCGTCCCGTCGAAGGTGCCCGCGCTGGTGAGCCCGAACCCGCGCACCCGCTCCCCCACGACCACGTGGAGCTGGAACTGGGCGATGGGCACGATGGGCACCGCCTCCATCACCGCCCGCTCGGCCGACCGGAACAGCTCGGTGCGCCGGTTGGGGTCGGGCTCGGCCCGGGCCGCCCGCAGCTGCTCGTCGACGGCGGGCACGGAGAAGCCGGTCAGGTTGTTGGGCGAGCCGGTGAGGAACAGCGGGGGCAGGAAGTCGTCGGCCGACGGGTAGCGGGCGATCCAGCCCAGCCGGAACAGCTCCTGCTGCCCGCTGACGGCGAAGTCCTTGTAGTCCTTCAGCGGCTTGGGCGCGAGCGCCACCGGGATGCCCACCCCTTCCAGGCTCGACTCGATCGCCTTGGCCACCGCTTCCTGCGCCTCGTCCTCGTCGTAGGCCAGTTGCACCTCGGGCGGCGGCGTGGTGCCGAACACCTCGGCCACCAGCGCCTTGGCCCGGGCGGCGTCGTGGGCGCAGCGCTCGCCGCACGGGGTGTCCTGGTGGGCGGACAGGCCGGCGACGACCACGCCGTCGAGCGGGCGCACGGTGTTGCCGTAGATGGCCCGCACCACCGCCCGCCGGTCGATGCCCCGGACGATCGCCTCCCGGAAGCGCACATCGGCGAACTTGGGGTTCTTCAGGTTGAAGCCGTAGAACAGCTCGGCCAGGTAGGGACGGAACGCCTCGCGGCCGTAGCGCCGCCCGGCCGTGTCGACCTCCTCCGGGGGCACCTGGGCCACGTCGACCCGCCCGTCGACGAAGGCGCGGTAGCCCGCGGCCACGTCGGCCACCGTCACCAGCTCCATCCCGGCCAGGAGGGCGCGGCTGCCCGGCGCGGCGGCCAGCACCACCGTGTCGTCCGTGCGCTCCTTGAAGGCGAACGGCCCGCTGCCGACCGGCTGCTCGGCGAAGGGCGGGGCGGGCGCCGCCGCCTCCACCGACTCCCTCGGCACGACGCCGAACACCGGGCTGCTCAGGACCAAGGGCAGCACCGACCACGGCTGGTCGAGCACGATGCGCACGTGGTCCGGGGCCACCTCCACGACCTCGCTCACCGAGAGGAGCAGATCGGCGCCGGGCGAGCCCGAGGCCGGCTTGGCGATCCGCTCCAGGCTGTACTTCACGTCGGCGGCGGTGACGGCCCGCCCGTTGGCGAACATGGCTCCTGCTCGCAGGAAGAAGTCCCACTGCTTCAGGTCGGGCGACGTCTGCCAGCGGGCGGCCAACGACGGGCCCGCCTCCGACGACCCGGGGTCGAACGTGGTCAGCGAGTCGAACAGCTGGTCGGCCACCAGCAGCTGGTCGACGGTGCGGGCCTGGGCGGGGTCGAGCGTGCCCAACGGTGTGACCGCCACCCGCAGCACGCCCCCGCGCTGCGGGACCAGCGGTCGGCCCTCGTCGTCCCTGTCCCTGTCGCCGCCGTTGCCGGGGCATGCCGCCAGCACCAGCGCGCCCACTGCGATCGCCGCGAGCCTGCGCACGTCAGACGACCTGCTCGACCTCGGCGAAGTGGCACGCCGAAGGGTGGCCCTGCCCCCGGTCCACCAACGCAGGCTCCTCCTGCGCGCAGATCTCCTGTGCCTTCCAACAGCGCGTGCGGAAGCGGCATCCCGACGGCGGGTCGACGGGGCTGGGCACGTCGCCTTGCAGCACGATGCGCTTGCGCTGCCGCTCGGCCTTGGGGTCGGGCAGGGGCACCGCCGACAGCAGGGCCTGCGTGTACGGGTGCGAAGGGCGTTCGTAGATGTCCGATCGGGTGCCGATCTCCACGATCTTGCCGAGGTACATCACCGCCACCCGGTCGGAGATGTGGCGCACCACCGAGAGGTCGTGGGCCACGAAGAGGTAGGCCAGGCCCAGCCGGTCCTGCAGCTCGGTGAGCAGGTTGACGATGCCTGCCTGCACGGACACGTCGAGCGCCGAGACCGGCTCGTCGAGCACCATCACCTTGGGCTCGAGCGCCAGCGCCCGGGCCACTCCCACCCGCTGCCGCTGGCCGCCCGAGAACTCGTGCGGATAGCGGTTGCCGTGCTCGGGGCGCAGGCCCACAAGCGACAGCAGCTCGCGCACCCGGTCGCCGCGGCTGCCCGCGTCGTGGCCGTGGATCGCCAGCGGCTCGGCCACGATGTCGTTCACCGTCATGCGCGGGTTGAGCGAGCCGTACGGGTCCTGGAACACGACCTGGATGTCGCGCCGCACCGCCCGCAGCTCCCGCGACGACAGGGCCGCCATGTCGCGGGCCTGGAAGCGCACGGTGCCCGAGGTGGGCTCCACCAGCCGCAGCACGGCCCGGCCGGTGGTCGACTTGCCGCACCCCGACTCGCCCACCAGCCCCAGCGTCTCGCCGGGGTACAGGTCGAACGAGACCCCGCACACGGCGTGGACCTGGCCCACGGCCCGGCGCAGGATGCCGCGACCCCGCACCGGGAAGTGCTTGACGAGGTCGTGGACCTGGAGGATGGGCTCGTTCACGACCCCTCCCCCGGCACGAGGTCGTCGGCCACCGCCACGTCGAAGACCTGCTCGGCCCGCACGTCGCCTGCCAGCTCCTCGGCGTAGTGGCACGCGGCCCGATGGCCCGCCCCTTCCACCGGCCGCAGGGCGGGCTCCACCTCTTCGCAGTGCTGTCGGGCCATCGGGCAGCGCGGCGTGAACGGGCACCCCGGCGGCAGGTTGAGCAGCGACGGCGGAGCGCCCTTGATCGGCGTGAGCGGCTCGTCCTCGGCGTCGAGCCGGGGCAACGAGCCCAACAGCCCGAGCGTATAGGGCATGCGCGGGGAGTAGTAGATGTCGTCGACCGAGCCCGTCTCCACCCCCTTGCCCGCGTACATCACCAACACCTCGTCGGCCATGCCCGCCACCACCCCGAGGTCGTGGGTGATGAGCACGATCGCCGCGTGCGTCTCCTCCTGGGCCTTCTCCAGCGTCTCCAGGATCTGCGCCTGCACGGTGACGTCGAGCGCGGTGGTGGGTTCGTCGGCGATGATCACGTCGGGATCGTTGGCCATGGCCATCGCGATCACCACGCGCTGGCGCATGCCGCCGGAGAACTCGTGCGGGTAGTTGCGCGCCCGCTCCTGGGGCTGCGGGATGCCCACCAGCGAGAGCAGGTCGACGGCCCGCCGCCAGGCCGTGTCCTTGTCGACGTCGTTGTGGGCCTGCACCGCCTCGGCCAGCTGCCAGCCCACCGTGTACACCGGGTTCAGGGACGTCATGGGGTCCTGGAAGATCATCGCGATCTCCTTGCCCCGCACGTCCACCAGCTCCTTGTCCTTCAGGCCGAGGAGCGAGCGGCCCTTGTACCGCACGGTCCCGTCGATGCGGGCCGTCCTCGGCAGCAGGCCCATGATCGCGAGCGCCGTCACCGACTTGCCCGATCCCGACTCCCCCACGACGGCGAGGACCTCGCCCGGCTCCACGTCGAACGTCACGCCGCGCACGGCCTGGACCACGCCGTCGGGGGTGGAGAACTCCACGGTGAGGTCGGCGACCTCCAGGACCGGTTGGGCCATCTAGGCGCGCACCCTGGTCTGGGTGGGGTCGAAGGCGTCGCGCAGGCCGTCGCCCACGAAGTTGATCGTGAGGGCGATCACGATGATGAACAAGCCCGGGAAGTAGAACAGCCACGGCCGCGACGTGGCCGCCGGGGCGCCGTAGGAGACCAGTTGGCCGAGCGACGTGTCGGGCAGGCGCACGCCGAGGCCGAGGAACGACAGCGACGTCTCGGTGAGGATGGCGATGGCCACGGTGATGGTGGCGTTGACGATGATCGGGCCCAGCGCGTTGGGCAGCAGGTGGCGGAAGATGATGCGGGCGTGCCCCGCCCCGAGGGCCCGCGCCGCCTCCACGAACTCCTTCTCCCGGAGCGACAGGAAGACGCCCCGCACCACCCGGGCGATTGTCATCCAGAGCAGCCCGGCGATGACGAACGAGAGGTAGACCCACCCGTTCTCGCGGTTGGCGAAGCGGTTGGACAGCAGGGCGAAAACGGCGAAGGTGGGGATCGTGAGCACGAGGTCGGTCATCCGCATGAGGCCGAAGTCGACGGCACCCCCGAAGTAGCCCGCCAGGGCACCGACGAGGGTGCCGAGCGCGGTGGAGAGGAACGCCACCAGGAGGGCGATGATCACCGACCGCTGCGCCCCCCGGAGCACCTGGGCGAACGTGTCGTGGCCGATGCCGTCGGTGCCCATCGGGTGCTGCCACGACGGCCCCGAGGAGAACTCGGGCGTGATCTCGGCGTAGCCGTAGCGCCAGAAGCGCCCTCCGAACAGCGCCAGCAGCACGACGACCACGAGCACGACGAGGCTCACGACGGCCAGCCGGTGCGACAGGAAGCGGCCGAGGACGAGGCGCCACTGGGTGCGGGCCTCGACGGTGAACTCCCGCTCGGGGGCGAGGGCAGGCTGGAGGCTAGCCATAGCGGATCCGGGGGTCGAGCACGCCGTACAGGAGGTCGGCGACGAGGTTGAACACGACGACCGCCACGGCGGTGACCATCAACCAGGCCAGCACCACGTTGGGGTCGTAGGTGAAGATGCCGTCGATGAGCATGGTGCCCATCCCCTGCCACGAGAAGACGGCCTCGGTGATGACGGCGCCGCCGATGAGCAGGGCGAAGTCGATGGCCACCACCGTCGTCAGCGGGATGAGCGCGTTGCGAAGGGCGTGGCGGACCATCACCCGCCGCGGCCTCAACCCCTTGGCCTTGGCCAGGCGCAGGTAGTCGCTGTTGAGCACGTCGAGCATCGCGGCCCGCTGGTAGCGCGACCACTGGGCGAAGAAGATGAGCGCGAGCGTGAGCACGGGCAGCACGGCGTGCCCGGCGGTGTCCTTGAACTGCGTCCACCAACCGCCCTGGAGGTTGGGCGTCTCGTGCCCCACCGTGTACACCACCGTGCTGCCCACCAGGTCGTTGAACTCGATGGCGAGGAACAGCTTCATCAGCAGCGCCAGCCAGAACACGGGCATGGAGAGGAACAGGAAGCCCGTGAACGTGGCCGTGTAGTCGGCCACCGAGTACTGCCGCACGGCGCTCAGCACCCCCACCGACACGGCCAGCGCCAGCGCCAGCGCGACGGCCAGCACCACCATGCGCAGCGTGACCTTGAAGCGGGCCCACAGCATGGGTCTGACCTCGCGCCCGTCGATGGTGCGACCCATCTCGCCGGTCACGAAGTTGCCCAGCCAGATCGTGTAGCGCTCGACCACGGGCTTGTCGAGGTTGAGCTGTGTGCGCCGCAGCTCGAACACCTCGGGCGGCGGTGGAGGCTGCCGGCCCTGGAGGTCGGCCAGCGGGTTCCCCGCGTTGGCGACCAGTCCGAACACGATCACCGACGACGCCAGGAGCACCAGCACCGAGCCGAGCAGGCGCCTGACGACGAAGCCGAGCATTCGCCTACGAGTGTACGGACGGAGCGAGGGGCCGGTGGCCCGGCCCCTCGCTCTCGTTCACGATTGCCCCGAGCCCGCGTCCTAGGCCGCGGACTTCCGGCCGATCTGGACGCCGTTCCAGAGCGGCCCTTCCGTGGTGGCGTTGTCCTTGATGTTGCCGTAGGTGTCGCGGTACGGCAGGAACGTCGGCTTGGCGAACAGCGGGATGGTCGCCAGGTCGTCCCAGATGATCTCGTCGATCTCCTGGGAGATGCGGACGCTCTCGTCGTGGTCGGCGGTGGCGATGGCCTGGTCGAACAGGTCGGTGAGCCGGGCGTTCTCGTACTTGCCGTAGTTCTGGCCGCCGCCGGGGGCGAAGATCGACTTGGCCGAGCTCACCGGGAACGGGGTGCCGACCCAGGCGAACAGGGCGATGTCGAAGTTGCCGGCGTCGATCTCGTCGAACACGGCCGAGCCGGGGACGTTGGCGATTGTGATGTCGATGCCCACGTCCTTCAGCTGCGCCTGGATGAGCTGCTCGGTCTGCTCGCGCAGGGCGTTGCCGCCGGTGGTGGAGATGCGCAGCGACAGCTTCTTGCCGCCCTTTGTGTAGATGCCGTCGGGGCCGGCCGTGTAGCCCGCCTTCTCGAGCGCCGCCTTGGCCTTGGCCACGTCCTTCTTGGCGTAGTCCTTGCCGTGGGCCTCGTACTCGGGCTGGCCGGTGAGCCAGATGCGGTTGTCGAGCCGGCGGCCGCGGTCGTCGAACTGCTTGACCGTGCGGTTGACGATGTCGTCGCGATCGAGGCCCCAGGCGATCGCCTGGCGCACTTCCTTCACGGCCAGGTGCTCGTTCTTGAAGTTGAAGTCGATGTGCTCGTACTGCAGGCCGTAGTTGATCTCCGACTTGATGCCGGGGATGCCCTTCACCTGCTCCACCAGGTCGATCTGCGGCTGCGGGTAGGCCAGGTCGATCTCACGGTTCTGGAGGGCCTGCGGGACGTTGGTGGAGGCGATGCCGAACCGCACGAGGATGCTGTCGAGGTTGGGCTTCGGGCCCCACCACCGTTCGTTGGGGACGAGCGTGAGGCTCTGGTCCTTTGTGTACGACTGGATCTTGAACGGGCCGCCCGACCAGGTGGGCGGGTTGGCCAAGCCCTCGTTCCACCCGCCCGGCGTTGTCTCCATGATGTGGGCGGGATACAGGTTGGTGAACAGCGCCTTCCAGTCGACGAACGGCTTCCGGAACACCACCGTGACCGTCTTGTTGTCGGACCCGGAGCCCGTGACCGACTCGATGTCCTCGTAGCCGGTGGTGGAGTCGATGTCGATGTCCTTGTTCGTGCCGTTGGAGTTCTTCCAGCGGTACTCGAAGTCGCGGGCGGTGATCGGCGTGCCGTCGGACCAGACCGCTTCCCTCTTGATCTTGTACACGATCGTCTGCGGCTCTTCCTTGGTCTGCTCGGCGCTCTCGAGGAGGTTCTCGTCGGGCACCACGGTGAAGTCGGGCAGCGACCGGAAGGCCTGCGGGTAGACGTTGATCACGATCCACTGGAGCGCGGCCTTGTTGTCCTTGGACGTGTTTGTGTTGAAGCCGCCCACCTGTTGCTCGGAGGCGTACGTGATGCTGCCTCCCTTGACGACCTCTTCCTCCGCCGTCGTCTGACCGGCGCCGCCGTCGCCGCCGTCGTCCCCACCGCAGGCCGCGGCCACCAGGCTCAGTGTCGCGAGGAGGACGAACAACCAGGTCTTCGGTCCCTTGCGGTGCAGCACGGATGACCTCCTTGCCCGGCGGGGCTCCCGCCTACCGGGTCGTGTTCGCCGATGTGGTCATTGCAGCCGGATCGCGAGGATCACCGTGGTGAACGCGAACACGACTGCGGTACCGACGGTGATGCGGTCCAGGTTGCGCTCCACGACCGTGGACCCCGCCGTTGCACTCCCCACTCCCCCGAACATGTCCGACAGGCCGCCACCGCGGCCGCTGTGCAGCAGGATCAAGAGGATGAGCAGCAGCGACACGATCACGTGGATCACCACAACGACGGCCGTCAACATGTCGGACCTGCGCTCCTTCTCGTTGGGACGACGGGCAACCTAGCAGAGCCCTACCCGGAATCGGTGGCGCGCGCCACACTGCGCGCGAACCCGTCAGGCCGACGACCGATATCGCACGATCGCCGCGAACTCGCCCGGATCGAGGCTGGCCCCGCCCACCAACGCCCCGTCGACGTCGGCCTGGGCCATGAGCTCGGCGATGTTGGCGGGCTTCACCGATCCGCCGTACTGCACCCGCACGCCCGCCGCCGCCTCCGGGCCGAAGGCCTCCTCGACCACCGTGCGTACTCGCGCGCACATGGCCTGCGCGTCCTCGGCGGTGGCCGTCCGCCCCGTCCCGATGGCCCAGACGGGCTCGTAGGCGATGACGAGGTTCGTCACCTGTTCGGGCGACAGGCCCGCGAGGCCCGCGCTCACCTGCGCCGTCACCTTGGCCTCGGCCTCGCCCGCCTCCCGCTCCTCCAGCGTCTCGCCCACGCACACGATCGGGGTCATGCCGTG
>DATAAM010000037.1:0-12120 GCA_036260075.1 Acidimicrobiales bacterium | reverse complement strand
GGCGTGCAGCACCCACGGGTAGTCGAGGAGCGGGTCGGCCAAGGAGGTGCCCCGTCGGGCCACGGCCCGCACCAGCGTGGCCGAGTTGACCCACTCGAGGCCGCCGAAGCGCAGCTTGGCGAAGGCGGCGAGGAAGTACGTGAGCATCACCGCCACCTGGATGCAGCGGACGGCCCAGCCCGTGGCGTCGTCGACGGCGTCGTCGTCGGTGCGCGCCCGGCCGACGGTGGGCAGCACGGCGAGCGCGACGAGGAAGGCGAAGCGGTCGTGGTCGACCTTGCCGTACGACATGGCCATGACCATCCACTCGAGGTAGAGCACGAACACGGCGGCGCCCGCCAGGCGGGGCAGTCGGCCGGTGGCGGCAACGGCGGCGGCCACGAGCAGGGCGACCTCGAGCGCGACCACGAAGCGGGCGGTCGGCGTGGGGAGGGGGAGCACGCGACCGATCAGCAGCGGCTGGTAGAGGTCGCCGGGGACGTGGCGGTGGAGCGCCACCCAGCTGGTGGTGAGCAGGACGTCGACGAAGACGAACGGGTAGACGAGCAGCCGCAGCACCGCCACGCGGGCGCGCGGGAGCGGGGAGAAGAGCCAGGCGGTCAGCGCGGCCACGTCACCACCAGGCGCTCGGTGGGCTCGCCCACCGGTGTGCTGTCGACGATGGGTTGGGAGCGGACGAGGAGCCGCAGCTCGACGAGCGGCGGGCGGCCCGAGTCGACGCGGCGCCAGGCCGTCGCCAACGCGCCGAGCAGCTCGGGGTCGTGCTGCATGCGCGGGAGCTGCCCTTCGAGCTCGGCTCGCCGGAGGCCGACGTCGCCGGCCGTGACGTTGCGGGTGCGGCCCGCGGCGTCGCGCCCCTCCAGGCGCGGCCAGGTGATGCGGCCCGTGGTCTTGGTGGCGCGGGAGTACATCTTGAAGGGGCCGAACGGGAAGTGGTCGTCCTGGCCCCACGCCGTGCCCGCGAGGAGCAGCAGCACGGCTGCGACCGTGCCGACCAGACGCACTCGTCTCGCCCCCGCGGTGAGCACGTCGCCGAGGATACGGGGTCTCGCCCGGTCTCCCGAGCGCGGAGGCGAAACGGTCTGCTGAGCGGCCCTTTTCGCCTCCGGGGGCAGAGCGTGGCGGCGGGCGGGGAGGGGTTCGCCAGTGGACGCGGGGGACGCGGTACGGTGGGAGCCCGTGGCCAAACACATCTTCGTGACGGGCGGGGTCGCAAGCTCACTGGGGAAGGGCCTCACCGCCAGCTCCCTCGGTCGCCTCCTCAAGTCACGGGGCCTGCGGGTCACGATGCAGAAGCTCGACCCGTACATCAACGTCGACCCCGGCACGATGAACCCGTTCGAGCACGGCGAGGTGTTCGTCACCGAGGACGGCGGCGAGACCGACCTCGACCTCGGCCACTACGAGCGCTTCATCGACGAGAACCTCCACCGCGACTCCAACGCCACCACCGGCTCCATCTACCAGTCGGTGATCGCGAAGGAGCGCAAGGGCGACTTCCTCGGCAAGACCGTGCAGGTCATCCCGCACGTCACCAACGAGATCAAGGAGCGCATCTACCGCCTGGCCACCGACGACGTCGACGTGGTGATCACCGAGGTCGGCGGCACCGTCGGCGACATCGAGATCCTCCCGTTCCTCGAGGCCATCCGGCAGTTCCGCAAGGAGGTGGGGCGCGACAACGTCTGCTACATCCACCTCACCCTCGTCCCCTACATCGGCCCCAGCGGCGAGCAGAAGACCAAGCCCACGCAGCACTCCGTCACCGAGCTGCGCAGCCGCGGCATCCAGCCCGACGTGATCGTGTGCCGCAGCGACAAGCCCATCTCCGAGGGGCTGAAGCGCAAGATCAGCCTCCTGTGCGACGTGCCCACCAACGCCGTGGTGAGCGCCGTCGACACCCGCAACATCTACGAGATCCCGCTCGTGCTCAACCTCGAAGGCCTCGACGAGCGGGTGTGCGAGCTGCTTCGCCTCGACGCCGGGGCGCCCGACCTCACGGAGTGGGAGGCGCTCGTGGAGCGGGTGGACGCGGCCGACATGCCGGTGCGCATCGGCCTCATCGGCAAGTACGTCAACCTGCCCGACGCCTACCTCTCGGTGGTCGAGTCCCTGCGCCACGCGGGCTTCGCCCACGGCGCCCGCGTGGAGATCGAGTGGATCCAGGCCGAGGAGGTCACCGGCCTCCTGGCCGAGAGCCGCCTGCGCGACCTCGACGGCATCGTGATCCCCGGCGGCTTCGGGGAGCGCGGCATCGAGGGCAAGATCGCCGCCGCCGGCCATGCGCGGGAGAACGACATCCCCTGCCTCGGCCTGTGCCTCGGCCTGCAGGTCATGGTGATCGAGTACGCCCGCAACGTGGCGGGCCTGACAGGGGCCAACTCCCGCGAGTTCGACAGCCGCTCGCCGTACCTCGTCATCGACCTGATGGACGAGCAGCGGGAGGTGGTGGAGATGGGCGGCACCATGCGGCTGGGCTCGTACCCCGCCCGCCTGCTGCCCGGCTCGCAGGTGGCCCGGGCCTACGGCGACACGCTCGTGTACGAGCGGCACCGGCACCGCTACGAGGTCAACCCGCGCCATCGGGGGCGCCTGGAGGACGCGGGCCTCGTGTGCTCCGGCACCTCGCCCGACGACCGCCTCGTGGAGTTCGTCGAGCTTCCCGGCCACCCGTGCTGGATCGGCACGCAGGCGCACCCCGAGTTCAAGAGCAGGCCCAACCGACCGCACCCGATGTTCCTCGAGCTCGTCGGCGCCGCCGTGAGCCGAGCCGAGGGCCGCAAGCCGCGCCTCATCGACCTTGACGCCGTTTCGCAAGCTGGGTGAGGACGAGCGGTACCGCGGCCCGCTGATCGCGGTCGCCACAGCCACATTCGCCGACCCCGACGGGGACACGTTCGAGCGCGACGTCGTGCACCACCCGGGCGCAGTCTCGGTCGTGCCGCTGCGCGACGACGGACGGGTGGTGCTGGTGCGCCAGTACCGGGCCGCCGTCGACCGCGACCTCTTGGAGATCCCGGCGGGAAAGCGCGACAAGCACGGCGAGCCGCCGGAGGACACAGCCCGCCGCGAGCTGGTCGAGGAGGTGGGCCTGGAGGCCGAGCGGCTGGAGCTGCTGGCCGCGTTCTTCAACTCGCCCGGGTTCTGCGACGAGCACTCGTACGTCTTCCTGGCCCGCGGGCTCACCGCGTGCGCCACCGACCTGCAGGGGATCGAGGAGCAGCACATGACGGTGGAGGAGGTGCCGCTGGCCGACGTGCCCGGGCTGATCGCCGCCGGCGAGATCACCGACGCCAAGACCATCATCGGCCTGTGCCTGGCCCGAGCCGCCGTTCTGGGGGAGGGGCGGGCGGAGTGATCCGCACGGCGACGGCCGACGACGTCGACGCCGTGCTGGCCCTCTGGGACCACGCGGGCCCGCCGTCGAAGAGCCTCCCCGACACCGAGGAGGGTGTCCGCAGGCTCCTCACGCGGGACCCCGACGCCCTCCTCGTCTACGAAGAGGGCGGCGAGATCGTGGGCACGGCGATCGTCACCTTCGACGGCTGGCGCTGCTTCGTCTACCGCATGGCCGTGGCGACATCGCACCGGCGCCGCGGCATCGGCCGCGCCCTCGTGACAGCGGCCGAGGAGCGCATCCGCGGGCTCGGCGGCGTCCGGGCCGACATCCTCATCCTGAAGGACGACGAGCAGGCGAGGTCCTTCTGGGGCAACCTGGGCTACGAGCCCGACCTCCGCCTCGAGCGCTGGAACAAGCGGCTGTGATCGTCGGCGTCCCCGCCGAGGTGAAGACGGGCGAGAACCGTGTCGCCATGACCCCCGACGGCGTGCGCGAGCTGGTGGCGCACGGCCACCGCGTGCTCGTCGAGCGCAATGCGGGCGAGGGGTCGTCGATCCACGACGACGACTACGCGGCGGCAGGTGCCTCGTTGGTCGAGGCGGCGGAGGCGTGGGGCGCCGAGCTGGTCGTGAAGGTGAAGGAGCCGCAGCCCGACGAGCTGGCGCACCTGCGCCCCGAGACGATGCTGTTCACCTACCTGCACCTGGCCGCCTACCCCGAGGTCGCCAGCGCGCTGCTCGACGCGGGCGTGACGGCGGTGGCCTACGAGACCGTGCAGCTCGACAACGGCGCGCTCCCGCTGCTGGCCCCGATGAGCGAGGTGGCAGGGCGGATGGCCACGCAGATCGGGGCGCACTACCTCGAACGCGAGAACGGGGGCCGCGGCGTGCTGCTGGGCGGCGCCCCCGGCGTGCGGCCCGCTCGCGTGGTGGTGCTGGGCGCGGGCAACGTCGGCTGGAACGCGGCGTGGATCGCGCAGGGCATGGAGGCGGAGGTCCTCCTGCTCGACAAGAACCTCGACCGGCTGCGCTGGGTCGACCAGATCCACCGCGGCCGCATCATGACCCTGGCATCCAACCGGGGCGCGGTGGAGCGAGCGGTGGCCGAGGCCGACCTGGTGATCGGCGCCGTGCTGGTGCCGGGCGGGCGAGCGCCCATGGTCGTGACCGAGGACATGGTCCGGGGCATGAAGCGGGGAGCGGTCGTCGTCGACGTGGCCGTCGACCAAGGCGGCTGCGTGGAGACCACGCACGAGACCACGCACCTCGACCCGGTGTACGAGGTGCACGACGTGATCCACTACGCCGTGGGCAACGTCCCCGGGGCGGTGCCCCACACGAGCACGTACGCGCTGACCAACGCCACCCTGGCCTACGTGCTCGAGATCGCCGAGCGGGGGCTGCGGGTGGCAGTGGAGCGCGACCGGGCGCTGCGGGCGGGCGTGACGACGGTCGGCGGTCGGGTCACCAACCCGGCGGTGGCCGGCGCACTGGGGCGAGAAGCCGCAGACCCGCTCGATTGCCTCACGTGAGCTTGTAGTCTGGAAGCCATGTCCAACGAAGCCGCCTCCGTGGACGCGCGCGCGCTCCTCGAACAGGAGCGCGACGACCTGCGCCGCCAGTTGGCCGAACTGGGGTTCGGCGACGACGGGGGCCTCGAGTACGACCCCAACTTCGCGGATTCCAGCCAGGTCACGGCCGAGCGCGGGGAGGCGGAGGCCCTGGCGACCAAGCTGCGGGAGACGTTGGGCGACGTCGAGGCGGCGCTGCGCAAGGTCGAGGCAGGCACCTACGGCACCTGCGAGAGCTGCGGCAAGCAGATCCAGCCCGCCCGGCTCGAAGCGTTCCCGGCGGCTCGCCTCTGCATCGACTGCGCTTCGTCGCGGCGGTAGTGACCCGCAGGCACCAAGTCGTCCTGTTCGTCGTCCTGGTGGGGGTGGCGGTGATCCTCGTCGGTGAGGGCCGCATCTCCGACGACACCGCGTACATCCTGGCGGCGCTGGTCCCCTCGGTGATCCTGCACGAGGTGTCGCACGGCGTCGCCGCCTTGGTGTTCGGCGACGACACCGCCAAGCGCGCCGGCCGCCTGACGCTCAACCCCGTGGCCCACGTCGATCCGTTCGGCACGGTGATCCTGCCCGCCATGCTGGCGATCGCCACCGCGGGGCAATCGGCGTTCGGCTACGCCAAGCCGGTGCCGGTGAACCCCCGTCGGCTGCGCCACCCGCGGAACCACAGCCTGCTCGTCGGCTTGGTGGGACCGACGACGAACATCGTGCTCGCCGTGGTGGCGGCGGTCGGCATGCGCCTGACAGACGGCAGCATCTTCGCCGTGTTGCTCGATCTCGAGGGCATCGGCGAAGCGGGCGCCGCCGAGTCGTTCTTCTACTCGCTGGGCGCCGTGAACGTGATCCTCGCCGTGTTCAACCTGCTGCCGATCCCGCCGCTCGACGGCTCGGCCGTGGTCGAGCGCATGCTGCCGCCGCGGTACTGGGAGCGCTACCTCAAGTTCCGCCAGTACGCCCCCGGGCTCGTGCTGGTGCTGGTGCTGGTGTTCCCGCAGGTGTTGGACCGCGTGTTCGACCCGGCGCTGGCACTGTGGGAACGGCTCTTGTGAGGCCGATGAGGCCGTCGGCGGGCCATCTGGTGCGCCGGTTCTTCGGCATGCTGGTGCCGGTGGGGCCGTCGACGGAGGGCGAGGCCTTCGCGGTGGCAGTGCTGAGCGAGGCCGAGCTGGCCCTGTGGCGGCGCATGACCGCACCCGACCGCCGCCACGCCGTGGCGGTGGCCAAGCGGGTGGAGGCGGCGTTGGGCGCCCAGGCCACGCCGCCGGTGCTGGCCGCCGCCCTGCTGCACGACGTGGGCAAGGTGGAGGCGGGGCTGGGGCCGGCCGGGCGGGTGCTGGCCACGCTGGCGGGCATGGCAGGCCGCCACGAGCTCACGCCGCGGGTGGCGACGTACCTGCGCCACGCCGAGCTGGGCGCCGGGCTGCTGGAGCTGGCGGGCAGCGACCCGCTGACGGTGGCCTGGGCGCGCGAGCACCACCTGCCTCCGGAGGAGTGGACGGTGCCGGCCGCACTCGGTACCGCCCTCAAGTCCGCCGACGACGACTGACCGGCGGTTCTTTTCCCCGATGGCGCACCGCAGTGCGCCATCGGGGAAAAGAACGGGGGAGGGACGAACGGTCAGCGGCGGGGGAGGAGGCCGATGGCGTCCTTGGCCCGGGCCAGGGTGGCGGCGGCCACCGACTGGGCCTTGCCCGCCCCCTTGTCGAGCACGGCGCGCACGCCCTCGGGGTCGGCGGCCAGCTCGTGGTAGCGCTCGCGCAGGGGCCGCAGGAACTCCACCACCGCCGCCGCGCAGTCGGCCTTGAGCGGCCCGTACTGCGAGTAGCCCTCGGCCACCTCGGTCGGCGTGCGCTCCGTGGCGATGGCCAGCAGCTCCACCAGGTTCGACACGCCGGGCTTGGCCGCCGGGTCGTAGCGCACCTCGGTCTCGGTGTCGGTGACGGCCCGCTTGACCTTCTTCTCGATCGACGCCGGGTCCTCCAGCACCAGGATCGTGCCCTGGGGCGAGTCGGCGGACTTCGACATCTTCTTGGTGGGCTCCTGGAGGTCCATCACCCGTCCACCCACCTTCGGGATGGCCGCCTCGGGCACGGTGAAGACCTCGCCGTAGCGGGCGTTGAAGCGCTGGGCCACGTCGCGGCACAGCTCCAGGTGCTGGCGCTGGTCCTCGCCCACCGGCACCCGGTCGGCGTCGTAGAGGAGGATGTCGGCCGCCTGCAGCACGGGGTACGTGAACAGGCCGACCCGGGCCTCGCCCTCACCCCCTTTGGCCGACTTGTCCTTGAACTGGGTCATGCGTCGCAGCTCGCCCATGGAGGCCGTGCACTCCAGCAGCCACGCCAGCTCGGTGTGCTCGTGCACGTGGCCCTGCACGAACAGGGTGGAGACGTCGGGGTCGATGCCCGCCGCCAACAGCAGGGTGGCCAGCTCCAGCGTCTTGGCCCGCAGCTCGCCCGGGTCGCGGGGCACCGTCAACGCGTGGAGGTCGACCACGCAGATGAACGAGTCGTGCTCGTGCTGGTCGGCCACCCAGTGGCGCACGGCGCCCAGGTAGTTGCCCAGGTGGATGTCGCCCGTGGGCTGGATGCCCGACAGCACTCTCGTCACGACGGGGCATTCTGGCACCAGAACCCTCGAGGGCGGCGATGGGATGCGCGGATCGGGAGGCGGCCCCCGGTAACCTCGACCCGATGGCGTACGAGGTCCAGACCCCCGTGTTCGAGGGCCCGTTCGACCTGCTCCTGCACCTGATCACCCGCGAGCAGGTCGACCTGTACGAGATCTCGATCAGCCACATCGTGAGCGGCTACCTGGCCCACCTGGCCGACATGGAGAAGCTCGACCTGGAGGTGGCCACCGAGTTCCTCCTCATCGCCGCCATCCTCATCGAGCTCAAGACCCGCCGCCTGCTGCCGGGCCAGGACGACGTCGACCTCGACGAGGAGCTGGCCCTGTGGGAGGAGCGCGACCTGCTGCTTGCCCGCCTCCTGGAGTGCAAGACGTTCAAGGACGCCGCGCTCGCCCTCCAAGGCCTGGCCGACGGCGCCGAGCGCAGCCTGCCCCGCCGGGCGGGCATGGAGGAGCGGTTCTTCGGCCTCATGCCCGACGTGCTGGCGGGCGTCGCCCCTGACGACCTCAAGGCCGCCTTCCTGCGGGCGGTCGCGCCCAAGCCCACGCCCCGGGTCGACATGGACCACGTGGCCCCCATCCGGGCCAGCGTCCGCGACGCGGTGGAGGAGCTGGTCGACGAGCTTCCCCGAGCGGGCGTCATCACGTTCCGGCGGCTCACGCAAGACCTGGCCGACCGGCTCTCGGTGATCGTGCGCTTCCTCGCCGTGCTCGAGCTGTTCAAGGAGGGCCTCGTCGACCTCGAGCAGCACGGCAACTTCGGCGACCTCACGATCACCTGGCTGGGCGACGCCGCCGTGACGCTCGAGTCGCTGGCGGTCGAGGAATACGCGGGCTGAGCGCCGTGCAGGAGGAGCTGCGCGCCATCGAGGCCATCCTCATGGTGGCGGAGGAGCCGATCGAACCGGGGCTGCTGGCCCAGCTGTTGGAGGTCACGCCCGCCCGCATCGAGGAGATGTGCGGCGAGCTGGCTGCCCAGTACGAGCGCGACGACCGGGGGTTCGCGATGGTGCGGGTGGCGGGCGGCTACCGCTTCCAGAGCCACCCCGACCTGGCCCCGTACATCGAGCGCTTCGTCCTGGAGGGCCAGACCGCCCGCCTCTCGGCGGCGGCGCTGGAGACGCTCGCCATCGTGGCCTACAAGCAGCCCGTGTCGCGGGCGCAGGTGAGCGCCATCCGGGGCGTCAACGTCGACGGCGTCATGCGCACGCTCCAGCAGCGGGGCTACGTGGAAGAGGTCGCCCGCGACCCCGGCCCCGGCCAGGCCGTCCTCTACGGCACCACCCGGCTGTTCCTCGAGAAGCTGGGCGTCGACTCGCTCGACGACCTGCCCCCCCTGGGCCAGTTCGTCCCCGGCGCCGAGGTGGTCGAGGCGCTGGAGCAGGGCCTGCGCCCGGACACTTGAACGAGGACGGCGAGCGGCTCCAGAAGGTCCTCGCCCGCCTCGGCTTCGGGAGCCGCCGGGTGTGCGAGGAGCTCGTCGCCGAGGGCCGTGTCACCGTCAACGGCGAAGTGGCCGAGCTGGGCCGGCGCATCGACCCGGAGGCCGATCGGGTGGAGGTTGACGGCGTGCCCGTCGGCGTGCGCCCCGGCCTCGTCCACTACCTCCTGAACAAGCCGCGTGGGGTGGTGACGACGGCGGCCGACACGCACGGCCGTCCCACCGTCGTCGAGCTGGTGCCCGCCGAGCCGCGCGTGTTCCCCGTGGGCCGCCTCGACGCCGACACCGAGGGCCTGCTGCTCCTCACCAACGACGGCGACCTGGCCCACCGCCTGACCCACCCCAGCTTCGGGGTGGAGAAGGAGTACGTGGCCGAGGTCTCCGGCCGGCCGACGCCCGCCACCGTGCGCCGCCTGCGTGAGGGGGTCGACCTGGAGGACGGCCGCACGGCCCCGGCCAAGGTGGCACTCACGCCTCCCAACGTGCTCCGCATCACTATCCACGAAGGCCGCAACCGACAGGTGCGGCGCATGTGCGAGGCCGTGGGGCATCCCGTGGTGCGCTTGGTGCGCACCCGCATCGGGCCGCTCGCCGACCGCTCGCTGAAGCCCGGGGCGTGGCGGCCGCTGGCCCCCGACGAGGTGCGGGCGCTGGAGCGGGCCGTGAGGGCCTGAGAACTACAGTTGCCCCTCGTGCCCCCGGCCGTTCGAGCCCTGCGCGGCGCGACCACGGTCGACGCCGACACCACAGAGCAGGTGCACGAGCGCGTCCAGGCGTTGCTGGCGGCGATGCTCGATCGCAACGACGTGTCGAAGGACGACCTCATCAGCATCGTCTTCACGGCGACCGACGACATCCACTCGATGTTCCCCGCAGCCGCGGCGCGGGCCATCGGCATGGGCGACGTGCCGCTGCTGTGCGCACGGGAGCTCGACATCGAGGGCGGCACGCCCCTGTGCATCCGCGTGCTCGTGCACGTGATGACCGAACGGTCACGGGCCGAGCTCCACCACGTGTACCTCGAAGGAGCGCGAGGGCTGCGCGATGACCTCCCCGAATAGGGCCGTCGTCGTCGGCACCGGCCTGATCGGCGGCTCCATCGGGATGGCGCTGCGGGCCCGGGGCTGGCACGTCACCGGCCGCGACCGCGACGACGCCCGGGCCCGGCAGGCGGTGGCCCTGGGCGCGCTCGACGAGGTGGGCGACGACCCGGATGCCGAGCTGGTGTTCGTGGCCACGCCCGTATCGGTGGTGACCGCCGAGGCGGCGGCGGCCGTCGCGCAGGGCGCGGTCGTCACCGACGTCGGCAGCGTGAAGGCGCCCATCGTGCGGTCGGTGCAGGCGCCCCGGTTCGTGGGCGGCCATCCCATGGCCGGTTCCGAGCAGGAAGGTGTGGAGGGGGCCGACCCGTCCCTGTTCGAGGGAGCCACGTGGGTGCTCACCCCGACCGACGACACCGACCCGCAGGCCTACGCCCGCGTGCACGAGGTGGTGGCGTCGTTGGGTGCGGAGGTGGTGGCCCTGCCGCCGGAACGCCACGACGAACTGGTGGCGGTGGTGTCGCACGTCCCGCATCTCACGGCCGCCACGCTCATGCGGCTGGCTGCCGCGGGCGCCGAGGAGCACGCCGCCCTCCTGCGGCTGGCCGCGGGCGGCTTCCGCGACATGACCCGCATCGCCGCGGGCCATCCCGGCATCTGGCCCGACATCTGCGCCGAGAACCGCGAGGCGATCGTGGGCGTGCTCGACCGCCTGGTCGAGGCACTGTCGGAGATGCGCCGGGTGGTGGCCGACGGCGACCGGGCGGGCCTGCTCTCGCTGCTGGAGACGGCCCGGGCCGCGCGCACCAACCTTCCGTCGCGGGTGGCCGGCCGTCCCGAGGAGCTGGTCGAGATGCGGGTGCCCGTGCCCGACCGCCCCGGTGTGCTGGCCGAGGTCACCACCCTGGCGGGCGAGCTGTCGGTCAACATCCTCGACCTCGAGATCGCCCACTCGGCCGAGGGCGACCGGGGCGTGCTCATCCTCCTGGTCGACGCCAAGGGAGCCGACACGCTGCGCGGCGGCCTCATGGCACGGGCGTTCCGTCCGTCGGTGCACCCGCTGGCATGAGGATCGAGCCCCTGTCGAAGCCGCCCATCGGCACCGTGCGGGTGCCGGGCTCGAAGTCGTTGACCAACCGAGCTCTGGTGTGCGCGTTGCTGGCCGACGGCACCACGACGATCACCGGTGCGCTGGTGGCCGACGACACGAAGGCGATGGCCGGCGCCGTGGCCGCATTGGGTGCCGAGGTCCGATGGGAAGGCACGACGGTCACCGTGGAAGGCACCGGCGGGAAGCTGCGGCCGGGACCGGTCGACCTGTTCGTCAACCAGGCCGGCACGGCCGCCCGGTTCCTGGCGCCGGTGCTGGCGCTGGGGGAGGGCGAGTATCGGCTCGACGGCGACGAGCAGCTGCGGCGGCGGCCCATGGGCCCGATGATCGACGCGCTGCGATCGCTGGGCGTCGAGGTGCGGGAGGAGGGGGAGCCCGGGCACCTGCCGATCGTCGTCGTGGGGCGAGGGTCGCTCCCGCCCGGCCCGATCGCGGTGGGGGCCGACGTGTCCAGCCAGTTCGTGTCCGGCCTGCTGCTGGCCGGCGTCGACGTGCGGGCGGAAGGTGTCGTGGTCTCGGCGCCCTACATCCGCATGACCGAGCACGTGCGCGACACGCTCGGCCCCGCGTTCGCGGTCGAGCCCGACGCCACCGCGGCGTCGTACTTCTGGGCGCTGAACGCGCTGTTCCCGGATGGGCACGTGGAGGTCGAGGGGTTGGGGCCTGATTCGATCCAGGGCGACGTGCGCTTCCTCGACGTGTTGGCCGATCGCCCGTTCGGTCGGCTCGACCTGCGCGACATGCCCGACGTGGCGCCCACGCTCGCGGTGGTGGCGGCGTTCGACACTGGAGAGACGACGACAGTGGAGGGGATCGGGTTCGTCCGTCACCACGAGACCGACCGCATCAAGGCCGTCGTCACCGAGCTGCGGCGGTGCGGTGTCGACACCGAGGAACACGATGACGGCTTCACCGTGCGCGGAGGCATGCCGCACCGCGCGTCGGTGCGCACCTACGGCGACCACCGCATGGCCATGAGCTTGGCGCTGGTCG
>DATAAM010000036.1:0-2910 GCA_036260075.1 Acidimicrobiales bacterium | reverse complement strand
GAACGGCGGTGTCAGCAACGTGAACACCCGCTCCTCGAACGGCAGCGGCTCCACCACCTCCCCGATGCCCCGCACCCGCGCCCGGCCCCCCACGAGGCAGAACGGCACGTCCGCCCCGATGGACGCCGCCACCGACAGGTCAGCACAGCCCGCCCACCGCAGCACCGCCGCCGCGTCGGCCGACCCGCCGCCCAGCCCTGCCCCCACCGGGATGCGCTTCTCCAGCGTGACGTGCGCGGATCGACCCACCGCCAACAGCGCCTTCGACACGAGGTCGTCGGGCGGCAGGTCGTTCTCGCCATCCTCGAACACCAGCACGTCGTGCAGGTCCAACGACACCATCTCGGCGTCGAGCAGGTGGTAGCCGTCGTTGCGCACGCCGACGACCCGCAGCGACAGCGTCAGCTTGGCGGGGGCTTTGACGCGGTCACGCACGCGGCCAACCTCCCCCACGCCTCCACGTCGAGCTCCTCCGCCCGCGCCTCCGGCCGCACCCCCGCGCACAAGAACGTGGCCTCGTCGGGCACCAGCCCGGCCAGCGACCGCCGCAGCATCTTGCGCCGCGTGGCAAAGCCGGCCCGGACCAGCTCGAACAACCGCTCACGATCCACGTCGACCGCGGGCGCCGGCCGTCGCACGATCGACACCAGCGCCGACTCCACGTTGGGCCGAGGCACGAACACCGAGGCGGGCACCCGCGCCACCACCGAGGCCTCCGCCCAGTAGGCCACCTTCACGGACACTGCCCCGTACGCCTCGTCGCCCACCCGCGCCGCCAGCCGCTCGCCCACCTCGCGCTGCACCATCACGAGCATCCGGGCGATCTGGGGCACGTGGTCCAGCAGGTCGAGCACCAACGGCGTGGCCACGTTGTACGGCAGGTTGGCCACGAGCACCCACGAGTCGCCCCCCAGCAACTCGGCCCAGTCGAGCGACATGGCGTCGGCTTCGATCACCGGCACGGGATCGACGACCTCCCGCAGCACCGGCACGAGATAGCGGTCGAGCTCCACCGCCACCACCGACGCCCCCGTCTCCGCCAGCGCCAGAGTCAGCGACCCGAGTCCGGCCCCGATCTCCACCACCCGGTCGTCCGGCCCCACGCCGGCAAGTCGGGCGATGCGCCGCACCGTGTTGGGGTCGGCCACGAAGTTCTGCCCGAGAGCCCGACTGGGGCGCAGGCCGTAGCGGTCGAGCAGGTCGACCACGTCACGGCGAGTGAGCGTCACCACTGAATTCTGACGCTGATCACTCCCTGCCAGGCTCCCGCCAGGCGCTCGAAGTCTTCGCGGTCGAGGTCGATCACCCGACCGGCCACGAACGGGCCGCGGTCGGCCACCCGGCACTGCACCTGGTTGCCGTTGGCCAGGTTGGTGACGGTGACGACGGTGCCGAACGGCAGGCTGCGGTGGGCGCACGTGCCCGCGGGCGCACGGAACCACGACGCCTGGCCCGTCTGCGTGCGGGGCGGCGCCGTCGTGGTGGTGGTCGTGGTCGGCTTGGGCCGGGGTCGAGTCGTCGTCACGGTCGTCGGCTTCGGCTTGGCCACCGTCACCGCCACCGCCACCACGGTGGTCGCGGGCGGCGGAGGCGCCGTCGTCGTGGTGGTGGTCGTGGGCAGGTCGGCGTCGGGAACGAGCCGGGCCAGCGACGCGCCGCGGCTCACGCGGGCGCCGCCGAGCCGCGCCGCCAGCTCGGCCTCGCGGACCTCGTCGGAAGCATCGGCCGGCACGACCTCGGGCGAGGTCGACACGGCACCGCTCAGACGCGCAGTGAGGAGCGGCACGGACAGCAGGCCGCTGCACAGCAGCAACGGCACCACGCGCCGTCTCCCCCGAGCGTTCGCTGTTGCCAGGACTCCACCCTTCCCTGTAGCGGACGTTCGTCGGGAGTGACGCCGAGGACCCTAGGAGGGGGCGCGCGGCGGTTGCAAGCCATACGCCCGATTCGTCCCCTCCCAGCTGGAAGCCTCCACCAGCCCGACGTCGAGCCCTTTGATCGCCGCCACGGCGGCACCCACCAAGGGCAGGTACGCGGGCCGGTTCACCCGGCCGCGATGCGGGACCGGCGCCAGATACGGCGCGTCCGTCTCCACCAGCAAGCGGTCGAGCGGGCACAGGGCAGCGGCACCGCGCACGTCCTCCGCGTTCTTGAAGGTGACGATCCCGGAGAACGACAGCCACGCCCCCAGGTCGAGGCAGCGGCGCGCCTCCTCCGGTCCCCCGGTGAAGCAATGGAACACGGTGCGCTCGGGTACGCCCTCGCTCTCGAGGATCGACCACGTGTCCTCCCACGCCTCACGCGTGTGGACGACCAAGGCCAAGCCGCGCTCGTGGGCCAGCGCCACCTGGGCCGCGAACGCCGACCGCTGCACCTCGCGAGGCGAGTGGTCGTAGTGGTAGTCGAGGCCGCACTCCCCGACGGCCACGACCTCCGGCGCGTCGAGCAACGGCACGATCGTGTCGACGCCCTGCACGGCGTCGTGCGGGTGCAGCCCGACCGTGGCGAACACGCCCTCGTGGGCCCGGGCCGCCTCGATGGCTGCAGCCGACTGGGCTGCGTCCGTGCCCACCGTGATCAACCGCTCCACCCCCGCCGCCCGCGCCTTGGCCACCACCGACGCCGCGTCCTCCAGCCGCTCGTAGGGGACGTGGCAGTGGCTGTCCGCCCACGCCATCAGCAATCCCGTTCTGGGCACGGTTTCCCGCGCATGCCACGGGAAACCGTGCCCGGAATCACGGCGTGGGCTGGATGCGGGGGAACAGCGGCTCGCCCTTCTCCACCGGCAGGCCGCCGGGGTAGCCGCCCCAGCGGGCCGACTCGGGCAGCCGCTCCTCCTCCGGCGAGCCGGGCAGGCCGATGCGGCGCCACACCTCGGCGCACGAGGACGGCATGGCGGGCGTGGCCAGC
>DATAAM010000035.1:0-12683 GCA_036260075.1 Acidimicrobiales bacterium | reverse complement strand
GTCGGCCGTGCGGCAGGTGGCGATGGAGGTGCACGCCGTCCTGAGCGAGCACGGGATGCTCGGCTTCCCCAAGACGTCGGGCTCCCGCGGGTTCCACGTCAACGTGCGCATCGAGCCGCGCTGGGACTTCCTCGAGGTGCGCCGGGCGGCGCTGGCCCTGGCCCGCGAAGTCGAACGACGCATGCCGCAGCTCGCCACGTCTGCCTGGTGGAAGGAGGAACGGGGCGAGCGGGTGTTCATCGACTACAACCAGAACGCCCGCGACCGTACGGTCGCCTCCGCCTACTCCGTGCGGGCCAACCCCGAAGGCCGCGTGTCGTGTCCGGTCACGTGGGACGAGGTGCCCGACGTCGAACCCGAGGAGTTCACCATCGCCACCGTGCCCAACCGCTACGCGTCGATCGGCGACCCGGGCGCGGCGATCGACGACACGGAGCATGCGTTGGACCCGCTGCTGGAGCTGGCCCGGCGCGACGAGGCGGGCGGCCTGGGCGACGCGCCGTGGCCGCCCCACTTCCCCAAGCAGAAGGGCGAGCCCCGGCGGGTGCAGCCGTCGAAGGCGAGGCCTCAGGACCCGGCGAGCGACAGCGGACCAGGGGCCGGGCCGGCCCCCGGCCGGCGTCGCGACGAGCCGTCGGCTCAGAAGATGGAGTAGCCGCCGTCGATCAGGAAGGTGTCGCCCGTGTGGTAGGCGGAGGCGGGCGAGGCGAGGTACACGGCGATGCCGGAGAAGTCGGCAGGCACGCCCCAGCGCCGCACCGGGATGCGCGGGAGCACCTTCTCGTTGAACGCCTCCTGGCCGAGCAAGGGGTCGGTCATGGCCGTCTCGATCCACCCGGGCAGCACCGAGTTGGCCCGCACGCCGTGCCGGGCCAGCTCCACGGCCAGCGCCTTGATCATCGAGACGAGACCGCCCTTGGTGGCGGCGTAGTGCTCGCCCCGGGGCTGGCCCTCGATGGCGGCCAGGCTG
Source organism: Acidimicrobiales bacterium (assembly GCA_036260075.1). Lineage (GTDB taxonomy): Bacteria > Actinomycetota > Acidimicrobiia > Acidimicrobiales > JAHWLA01 > DATAAM01. Next base: position 11,713 of record DATAAM010000035.1, on the reverse strand, counting down.
GCGGTGCCCACCAGGCTCCCGCCTTCGCCCCGCTCGACCATGTGCCGGGCCGCGGCCCGGAACGTGAGGAAGGCGCCGTCGAGGTTGACCCGCAGCACGCGGTGCCACTCCTCGAGCGTCATCTCCGTGAACCGTGTGCCGCCGCCGCCCACGCCTGCGTTGGCGAAGCAGCTGTCGACCTTGCCGAACTCGTCGACGGTGGCGGCGAACGCGGCGTCGACGGCGGCCTCGTCGCCCACGTCGCAGCGGAAGGCAGCGACCCGGCCACCGTGCTGCTCCAGCTGCGCGACGGCGGCCTTGTTCTTCTCCTCGTTGGTCCCCCAGACGGCCACTGACGCTCCTGCTCGCGCCAGGCCGTCGGCGAACCCGAGGCCGATGCCGCCGTTGCCGCCGGTGACGAGGGCGACGTGCCCGGTGAGGTCGAAGAGCGAGCCGGTCATCCGTTGTCCTTCCAGTTGGTCTTGGCGCCGCCCACGATCCCGAACGGACCGGTGGGCCAGTTGAAGCAGTCCATGCACAGCCGGTCGAGCTGCTCCGCGGTGCAGACGCCGTCGGCCACGATCCGCTGTGCCTCGGCCACCATGGCGGCCAGTATGCGGTTGGGCACGAACCCCCACACCATCGATGTGTCCTGCACCACGACCGGGTTCTTGCCGCACTCGCGGGCCAGCCGCACGATCGTCTCCACCACCTCGGGCGCAGTGAAGGCGGTGACCACGATCTCGGCCAGCCGCATCACCGCGGGCGGCGAGGCCCAGTGCCAGCCGATCACCCGGTCGGGGCGGTCGGTGGCCTTGGCCAGCCCGGCGATCGGGAAGCCGGAGGTGTTCGACGCCAGGACGGCCCCGGGCGGAGCCGTGGCGTCGAGGCGCCGGAGCAGCTCCACCTTGAGGCCGAGGTCTTCGGGGACGACCTCGATCACGAGCTCGTGGGCGGCCGCCTCCTCGAACGACGACGTGAACGTCAGGAGCTCCTTGGCCCGCTCCCCCTGCTCGGCCGTGAGCTTGCCGCGGTCCACCCCGCGGTCGATGCCATAGCGGCCGGAGACCGTCTCCACGCGAGCCCGCTCGAGCTGCTCGGGGGAGATGTCGTAGCAGACGGCGCGATAACCGGCGGTGGCGAGGCTCTGGGCGATCCCGCTCCCCATCACGCCGGCGCCGATCACGCCGATCGAGGCCGGTGTCATGCCGAAACCTTAGCGAATCGATAACGTCAGCGTCGACGGCGCAGCGCTCGGCCGCCGTTGCGCCTGGGCCCGCCCCTCGTGGCGAACGCGGCCTCGGCCACGTCGACGACCTCCAGCAGCTCGGGAAGGAGCGGCTCCTTCCCGCCCGCGTCCAGCCAGTGGCGGAACACGGAGGCATGGCCCCCCACCAGCAGGGCCGCCAGCAGCCTGCTGTGGAGGTCGTCGCCGGGCGAGGCGCCCGCCTCCTTGGCCAGCTCGGCGGCCAGCAAGTCTTCGATCTCCACGTTGATGGCGCTCAGGGCGGCCGCCAACGTGGGCGTGCCCAGCAGCAGCTCGTGGTACCGACGGAGGTCGGCGGGGTCGCGCGAGGCGGATGCCGAGATCAGGCGCCGCCAGCAGGCGAGCACCGTTTCGCCCTCGCCCCGGGAGGCGAACTCCGATCGGTACCAGTCGAGCGTGTCGAAGTGCGGGGCCAGCGCCAGGTGCTGCTTGGACTCGAAGTAGCGCAACAGCGTCTGCGGCGCCACCTCGACCTCGGCGCAGATCTGCTCCAGCGTGGTCTCGTGGTAGCCCTGCTCGCGGAAGAGGCGCTGCGAGACCTCGATGAGCCGAGCACGCAGGCGAGCCTTCTTCCGCTCCCGCAGGGACATCCCCTCCATTCCGGTGATCGTAGCCGGCGGGGGGACCTCCTGTCCGGGACGGTCACAAGTCGTATGTGATCTTGAATGTGAACGGGTTCGTATCGGTGTGCCTGATCGTGTACGTGGCCGGCAGCAGCTCCTGGGCGAAGCCCTTCTTGTAGTTGGCCGTCAGCTTGAGCCTGAGCTTGTCGCCGGTCTTCAGCGTCCAGGCGTTGCCGCCCGGCCGGAACTTGAACCGGTAGAGGGTCCCGGCCGTGCCGTTCCTGACCACCGGAAGGGCTTGGGCCGAGCCCTGCCAGATGCGCGTCTCCGTCTCGGGGCTCCCCGGTGTGACGGCGAAGAGGTCGGCGTACACCTGGAGCCGCGTCGTGTTCGAGGACAGCCACACGTCGGCTTCGAACCCGAGCATCCTGTAGTCGGCGTTGGCCGCCCCGCTCGTGTAGGAGGCTGTCTCGCTGCTGTCGTACGTCGACCCGAAGCAGAACGATGCGCCCGGCTGGGCGATCACGTTGCTCATCGTGCGGTTGCCGGTGTCCTGCAACCCTGTGCCCGGGCCGTTCAGCACAGCGGAGCAGGCGCCGTCGAGCCATTCGCCCGCGCCGTCCAGGCAGTAGGTGGCGGTGTAGGCATCGAGCGCGTTGGTGCTGGGCGGCCACGCCGCGATCGCGTCGGTGGCCACCGACCAGCTGTCCGTCGAGAACGGGTTGGTGGCCGGGGGGACCGCCCACCACACCGGCCCGCCCACGGTGGTCGACGTGTCGACGCGCACCCAGCGGTCGAGGAAGGCGTGCACCCGGTCGCGCAGCGCTGCCTTGTTGTTGGTCCGACAGGGGCCGAGGTCGGTGTCGGCCAGCTGCCCGTAGGTCGAACCGCATGGCCCGAGGTAGAGGTACTTGTTGGCGGACGAGAGCTTGTTGTACGCCAGTGTGGCCGTGGTGATGCCGACGTCGTTGTCGAGGAAGGCGTTGGCCATGAACACCGGCATGGTGATGTCGCCCACGCGATCGACCGTGGCGTTGTCGTCGAGGAGCGTGCGCTCGTCGAACCATGTGGTGGTGGCGGCGGGCACCGTTGTGTTCAGGTACTTCGACGCCAAGAGCTCCGACGTGTGCTTGTACACGCCCGGGTCGGCCACGCCCAGCGTGCCGCCGTTGGCGTCGGGCACCCACACCCGGAGCCCGAGGTCCAGGTCGCGCCAGCTCGAGCCGTCACTGCTCATGTCCTTCACGTTGCGCACGGCGTTCTCGCCGTAGCCGATGGCGACGACGCCCTTGACTCGGGAGTTGAACTGCGGGTTTGTGGCCGCCGGGACGGCCATGTGCAGCGCCTTGAGCGCGTCCATGCCGTAGCCGACGATGCCGACCTTGTTGCCGTCGATGCAGGGGCTCGTGCACCCGGTCGACGCGTATGTGGTGACGGCCCACTCGATCAGGTCGTCGATGTCCTGGCGGTCGAGCGGACCACCCAGGTCCCAGCCGGTCGTCTCGGCCACGCCGGGCGTCTTCTCCACGGCGTCCTCGGCGTCGTCGAGCGTGTCGCACCCCAACGCACCCGAGGGGTTCTCGCCCGAGTTCGAGATCGACGGCCGACCGCGGGCGTTGAAGCTCAGCACCGCGAAACCGTGCTCGGCCATCTCCTTGCGGGTGTACCAGCTCGTGCGCGACCCCTTCTCGTTCATGTTGGCGCACCGGTTCTTCATGTCGCCCGCCATGTAGACCACCAGCGGCCAGCCGTTCGTGGGCCGCAGCGCGTCTGTGCTGGGCCGGAGGATGCGGGCGGTGACGGTTGTGCCGTTGATGCCGGTCACCACCCGGTCGGCGGCGCTGTCGTCGGCGATGCTCGTGTACCCGGTGTGCGCGGCCGCGGGCTCCCCGCCGCCGATCGTGGGCGAGAGAAGGGCCGCCGTGAGCGCCGCCGCCACGGACAAGCGGATCGAACCCCGTGCGCGCATGGTGCTGTGCCTTCCTCTCATGGGACGAACGTCAGGGTGATCGACGACGGGTGGGTGGGGTTGTGGTGCAGCGTGTACGTGCCCGGCAGCGGTTCGCCGGGCCGGGCCGCGCGGTACTTCGACGACACCTTGATCCGCAGCTTCTGGCCCGCGGCCACCGTCCACGCCTCGCCGCCGGGCAGGAACTTGAACCGGTACACCTGGTTGACCGTGGCGTTGCGCACCACCGGGGCGATCTGCTCGGTGCCCTGCCAGATGCGCGTGAGCTCTGTGCCGGTGCTGCTGAGGAGGTAGAGGTCGACGTTGACCTGCAACCGGGTGTTGTCGCTGCTCAGGTACAGGTCGGCTTCGAGCTTGCCGAGCTTGGCGTCCTGCTCGAACGCCGGCGTGTCGTACTGCTGGAACTCGTCGCTGTCGTACTTGACGTCGCCGAAGAGGGAGACGCAGGCGTCCGCGACCCAGGGGCCGACCCGGTTGTTCTTGATCTGCTTGGAGCTGCCCGCGATCGTCTCCTGGCTGGTGGAGAGCGTGCCGTTGTCACGCAGGTAGAGCGCTGGGATGGTGCTCGAGCCTGCCGGAGGCCAAGCGGTCCCCGACTTCTCCTCCCAGTTGTCCGTGTACCACGGGTTGTTCGTGCTGCTCACCCACTTTGTGGGGACGGTGTACAGCACGCAGGGGCCGCCCGCGCCGCAGGCGGTGGTGCCCGGCGGGCGCACCTCGCACGCGCTGCCGCAGGTGGACAGGCAGGTGGCGTCGGCGTGGCACCGCACGTGACGGTCCATGAACCGATGGAGGGCGTCCCGCATCTTGGTGGCGTTGTTGGCGTGGCAGGGGTCGAAGGCGTGGGTGCAGGAGCCCAGGTACATGTACTTGTCGGTGTGAGGGATCTTGTCGAACGCCTCGACCGCGGCCTGGTTCGAGATGGCGCCGAGGCCGTCGAGGAAGCCGTTCATGACGAACACCGGGATGTCGATGTCGCCCACCCGGTCGATGTCGGGGTTGTCGTCGACCATGAAGCGGTCCTCCCACCAGTCCCGGGCGGCCTGGTAGGCGGTTGTCGAGGTGTCGTTGAGGTACAGGCCTCGGTGCATGGGCCCGTTGGCCGCCTGCACCTGTCGATCGGTGTGCACGTACCAGCCCTGGTTGCCTGCCCACCCCTCGTTGTAGTTGTTGGCCCGCTGTCGCAACGTGGGTGTGGCGGCGCCGTCGTTGCTCAGGTTCTTGACGTTCTCGAAGAAGAGGCCGGAGGCTGTCGGAGCGATCGCCTTGACCCGCGAGTCGAACTGCGGGTTTGTGGGGCTGCCGACGCCCACCGCCCACGAGCGCATGCCGCCGTAGGAGAAGCCGGTGACGCCGACCTTGTTCTCGTCGACACAGGGGCTCGAGCAGCCGGTCGGTGTGTAGTGGTCGGCGGCCCAGTCGATGAGCTGGGTGACGTCGAGCCGGTCCCGTGGCCCGGTGAAGTCGTTGCCGTTGTCGTCCAGGGCATCGAGAGCGTCGGTCGTGGCGTCGCAGCCGTCGTCGCCCACGCCGTCGGCCGACGGGTTGCCCCGGGAGGTGAAGCTCAGCACCACGTAGCCCCACTTCGCCATGTCCGACCGTGTGGCGAAGGGCGTGTGCGAGCAGCGGTTCCCCGTGTAGCCGTGCAGGTAGACGAGCAGCGGCCATCCGGAAGAAGGCTTGGTGCACGAGGCGCTGCTCACCGGGCGGACCACTCGCATGTTGACGGTCTCGCCGTCGCTCCAGGCGGTGGACGACGAGTGGCTCGTCTCGCTGACGGAGGTGCACGAGCCGTGAGCGGCGGCCGGTGGGGCCTTCAGGGCGACGGGCGAGAGGAGGGAGGCGAATACGGCGACGGCGAGAAGCCGGGCATGACCTCGGGGACGCACGTGACCACCTTTCGGCGCGTACGCGCACCACACCGGTGGATCCGCCCGTCCTCCGGCTGGAACGGCGTGGTTTTCCTGTTAAGGAGACATCTACGCCGATCCAGCAGAATTGTCAAGAGTTGACTATTTTTCTTTCTTGACAGGCTTGTGGGCCTCCCCGTTCTGGTGGGGGAAATCGACGGCCGGCTGTCGACTTCCCCCACCAGAAGCGAGCGGGGGGCGGTGCCTCAGGACACGAATGTGATCGTGAAGTGGGTGGGGTTCGTGTCGTTGTGCTTGATGGTGTACGTGCCGGGGAGCAGCTCCTGGGCGAAGGCCTTCTTGTAGTTCGCGGCGATCTTCACGCGGATCGCGTGCCCTGCCTTGAGCGTCCAGGCCGCCCCCGTGGGCTTCCACTTGAAGCGGTACACCGTGCCCGCCGTCGCGTCGCGCTTGACGGGCAGGAACTGGGCCGTTCCCTGTGAGACACGGGTCTCGACGCCCGAGGAGTCGACGGTGAACACGTCGGCGTACACCTGTAGGCGCGTGGTGTTGGAGGCGATCGACACGTCGGCTTCGAACCCGATCATCTTGTAGTCGTTGGCGGGGTCTGTGTCCGACGTGTAGGAGACCGACTCCGCCGTGCCGTAGGTCTCCCCGACGCAGTACGTCAGGCCAGGCGAGCTGTCGCTGTCGTTCGTGATCGTCCGGTCTCCGGTGTCCTGGGTGTCGGGCCCCGGCCAGTTCAACACCGTCGAGCAGGCGCCGTTGAGCCACTCCCCTGTGCTGTCCAGGCAGTAGGTGACGGTCGTGACGGTCCGCGGGACGCCGGGGTCCGTCACCGGCGGCCACTGGGCCGACTGGGACACAGCCCAGCTGTCCGTGCCCAGCGGGTTGGTGGCGGGCGGGACCGCCCACCACACCGGGCCGCCGACGGTCACGGTGGTGTCGTTCCGCACCCAACGGTCGAGGAAGGCGTGGACGCGGTCGCGCAGGTTCGTTGCGTTCGTGGTCTGGCAGGGACCCGCCTGCGACGACGAGAGCTGGCCGTAGGTCGAGCCGCACGCCCCCAGGTAGAGGTACTTGTTGGTGCTGCCGAGCTTGTTGTACGTGAGTGTGGCGGTCGTCGTGCCCGCCTCGCCGTCGAGGAAGGCGTTGGCGAGGAACACGGGCTTCTGGATCTCCTGCGCCTTGTCGACGGTGGCGTTGTCATCGAGGATCGTCCGGTCGTCGAACCAGCTCGTGACCGACGACGGCACCGCCTGGTTGAGGTACGCCGCCCCCACGAGCCCTGTGCGGTTGGCGAGCACCGACGGGTCGGCGTGCGACCAGTTCCCCAGGTCGAGGTCGTTGTAGTAGGTCGCGTGCCCCTGGTCGACAGGGCGGAACGCCGGGGTGAGGGCGCCGTCGTTGCTCACGTCCTTCACGTTGCGGACGGCGATCTCCTCGTAGCCGACGGCCACGATGGCGTCGACCCGCGAGTTGTGCTGCGGGTTTGTCGCCGGGGGCACGCCCATGTGGAGGGCCTTGCGGGCATCGGCGCCGACTCCGAAGAGGCCGACCTTGTCGCCGTCGATGCACGGGCTCGAGCAGCCGGCCGGTGCGTAGTTCGCCACCGCCCACTCGATCAGGTCGTCGATGTCCTGCCTGTCGACGGGGCCGCCGTCGTCCCAGCCGCTGTCGTTGATGGTGTCCTTGGCGTCGTCGAGGGCGTTGCAACCGGTGGTTGTCGACGACGACGGGTTCACGCCGGCCTCGGTGGTGGTGGGCATGCCGCGGGCGTTGAAGCTGAGCACGGCGAACCCGTGCTCGGCCATCGCCTTGCGGGTGTACCAGCTCGCCTGTGTGCCGACTCGCTCGTTGGCGTTGCCGCAGCGGTTCTTGAAGTCACCTGCCATGTAGATCACGAGCGGCCACCCCGTAGCCGGCTTTCCCGAGCTCGGCCGCAGGACGCGCACCTTCATGGTTGTCCCGTTGATGCCACTCACCGTGTGGTCGGCGCCGTCGCTGTCGGTGATGCTCGTGAAGCCGGTGTGGGCGGTGACGGGCGACGGCGCGGCCACCGGCACCATCAGCGAGGCCGCCATGCCGAACAGGGCCACCATCGCCTTCCCGACCGTCGTGCGTGTGCGCATCTGCTGCCCTTCCCTCGCTCGGTTGCGGTTCGTCATCGCTGTTCGCTCACTCGCCGGTCAGTGTGATCTTCGACTGGTAGGTCTCGTTGTGCCAGAGCCGGTAGACGTCGGGCAGCGGCTCGGGCATCGAGTGCCAGGCGAACTTCGAGGTCACCACCACCCGCAGTAAGTGCCCCTGCGCCACCGTCCAGGCCGCTCCCCCGACGTTGAACACCAGCCGGTACGGCGTGTCCGGGGTGGCGTTGCGGACGACGGGCTGCACCTGGGCGGGCCCCTGCCACACCCTCCTCACCTGGGCGCCGGTGCTGTCGACGTCGAAGAGGTCGACGTTCACCTGCAGCCGAGTGCTGAACCTGGTGCTCACCCACAGGTCGGCGTCGAGCTGCACGACCTTGCCGTCGGACGTGAACGACGGGGTGTCGAAGGCCACGCCCTCGGTGCTCCCGTAGGTGCCCCCGGCCTTCCAGATGTAGCCCAGGCAGATGTCGGAGGTGATGGGAAGGTTGGCCTTGTTGTCGACCTCGCTGCACCCCGCGCCATGTGTGCCCGTGCTCCCGGGCGTGCACGTCGTGCCGCTCTCGGGTGTCTCCTGGAGCGTGCCGTTGTTGCGGAACCAACCCGTCCATGTGGTGGCGATCCCCGGCGGCCACGTGGACGCCGTCTGCTCCGTCCACGTCTGGCCCGACGGTGTCCACGGGTTGTTGGTGTCGCTGACGTACTTCGGCGGGATGGTGTAGAAGATCGGCCCGCCGACGGCTGTGGTGGCGCCCTTCAGGTACTTGTCGAAGAACCGGTGCATGGCGTCACGGATCTTCACCCGGTTGTTCTCGTGGCAGGCGGTGCTGTGGCTCGAGCACGATCCGAGGTACAGGTACTTGTCGGTGGTGTTGAGCTTCTTCCACGCCTCGATCTGCACGTGTGTGAAGGTCGACGGAAGCTGGTCGAGCCAGTCCGCCACCACGAACGTGGGCATGGTGATGAGCGACGCCTTGTCGACGGCGGGGTCGTCGTCGACCAGGATGCGCTGGTCCCAGAACGCCTGTGCTCCCCAGCTCACCCGCTTGCCCGACACGGTGGCCGCTGCGGAGGTCGCCAGGGTCACCTGGGTGGCGCTTGTGTACGAGGCGATGGTGGTGTTCAACGTGGCGCCGGAGGCGGAGGCCGCCCCCGCCACGGTGACCGGGGCACCCACGTCGGCAGACGTGAAGCCGGGGCTGCCGGAGATCGTGAGCACCGCCGAGCCGTTCGTCATGGCGCCGGTGGTGTTCGTGGACGGTATCGAGTACGTGTCGGGGAGGAAGGCTCCACGCATGCGGTCCTGCGTGTACTTCAGCACCGACGAGTGGTAGTGGCCGCTCAGGCCCATGCTTCGGGGGTACGTGTACTCCCCGGTGAAGCCGCTCGCCCCCACGGGCCGGTAGGTCGGTGTGGCAGCGCCGTCGTTGCTGAGCGCCTTGATGTTCTGCCACTGCAGCCACGCCCAACCGGGGGCGATCGCCTTGACTCGGGAATCGAACTGCGGGTTTGTGGGGCTGGGCACGCCCATCATCCACGTGCGAAGGCCCCCGTAGGAACCGCCGTGGATACCGACCTTGTTGGTGTCGGCGCACGGGTTGGAGCACCCGCTGAACGAGTTGTTGGCGGCCAACCAGTCGATGAGCTGGCTGATGTCCCGCCGGTCCCGCGGCCCGGCGACATCGCCGCCGTCGTCGTCGAGCGCGTCCTGCTGGTCTGTCAGCTGGGTGCAGCCCGACACGGGGTCGGGGGCGGTGGGGTTGTTGCCCGCTCCCTCCGGGGTGACGCTCCCACGGGCGGTGAAGCTCAACACGACGTAGCCGTGCTTGGCTGTCTCCGACCGGGCGTAGTTGTCGTTGGTGCAGCGGTTGCCGCCGCCTCCGTGCAGCGAGACGATCAGCGGCCAGCCGGTGGCGGGCTTGCCCGAGCAGTTCACCGGCCGAAGGATGCGGAAGCGCACCTTGTACCCGTCGCTCCACGGGCTCGTGGCCGGGTGGAAGTCGGTGGTGCCGTTGGCTGTGCCGCTGTCCGAGCTGATGCTGCACGGCCCGTGCGCCACTGCGGGCTTCGGTGGTTCCCCCATCGTGAACAGGACCGTCGCCACCAGGGTGGCAACCAAGGAACCGGCCAGACAGCGTGCGCCCACGTGGACCCTCCAGCAGTACGGGGCACGCCAGGCGGCCCGTCCCGATCCGACAGCCGATTGGTGTCTGGCGGGAACGTACGCCTGTGCCTCTATTTTGTCAAGAATACACGAAAGTTTATTTGTGATACTTAATACCGAATGTCAGCGGCGGCAACTGTCAATCACTTTCAATTCGACTTCATTTCTATTTATCCTGGCGGTATGGACGCTCCCGCGCTCAGCACGCCGCCGATCTCGCTGCGCGACCGGAAGAAGGCCCGCACCCGCTCGGCGCTCGTCGCCGTGGCCGAACGGCTCTTCCGGGACCAGGGCTACGAAGAGACCACGCTCGAGCAGATCTGCGCCGAGGTGGAGGTGCACGTCCGCACGCTGCTGCGCTACTTCGACAGCAAGGAGCACATCGCCCTCGCCCACCAGTACGACGCCCTGGAGCGCTTCAGGGCCGGGCTCCTGTCCCCGAGCCGCGATGTCGACGCACTGACGTACTGGCGGGCGTTCGTGCAGGACAACGCCCGCCGGGCGGCGTCGGACCCCCACTTCCGGCGCCACCTCGAGCTGTGCACGACGGTGGCCGCCCTCACACCTCGTTGGCTCGCCATCGCGGGCGAGCTGGAGGACCTCTTGGCCGCCGCGCTGGCCCAGGAGGCGGCGGGCACGCCCGACGCCGCCTTCCGGGCCCGGTTGCTGGCCGCCCTGTTGGTCGGGGGCTCCACCGCCGTGCTGCGCGACTGGGTGACGAGCGGCGGCACGGAGGACTTGGAGGCGGTCTGCCTCGCCGTCGTCGACTACGCCGTCGAGCGCTTGGCCGTCAGCGGGTGAGGACGGTGCAGGCGGCGATGCCGGGGGCGCCGTACACCTGCGTGTAGCCCACCCTGGGCTCCCCCGGCACCTGGCGCTCGCCCGCGTCGCCGCGCAGCTGGAGCACGGTCTCGTACACCTGGCGCAGCCCGGAGGCGCCCACGGGCTCGCCGTTGGCCAGGCAGCCTCCGTCGGTGTTGACCGGCAGGCGCCCGCCGATCTCGGTGGCCCCGGAGGCGATCAGGTCGTCCTGCTCGCCGTGGGCGCAGAACCCGTTCTCCGCCAGGTGCATGACCTCCGCCCCGCTCTCGGTGTCCTGCACCTGCGCCACGTCGACCTCGTGGGGCCCGATCCCGGCCGTCTCGTAGGCCGCCTTCGAGGCGTCGACGGTGGGGCTCTCCGCCTGCTCCAGGGCCAGGCTCGGGCTGAACACCTCGAACGAGCCGAAGCGGCGGGTGGCCACCGTGGCCGACCGGAGGTACACCGGTGTCGGCGTGTGCTCCCGGGCCCGGTCTCCCCGGCACAGCACCAAGGCCACCGCCCCGGCCCCCGGAGAGCAGAACATGTACTGCCGCAACGGGTCGGCCACCATCGGCGATGCGGCGATCTCCTCCTCCGACAACGGCTTGCGCCGCCACGCGTTCGGGTTGCGGGCGCCGTTGCGGAACGCCTTGGCCGCCACCTTGGCCAACGTGGCCTCTGTGATCCCGTGGTCGTGCATGTAGCGGCGGATCTTCATGCCGAAGAACTGCGTGGTCAGCATCAGGCCGGTCTCCCCGTACCAGCGGGGCAGGCCCCACAAGGCGGGGTCGGCGCCGAACGCGCCCCGCGGGTGCTTGTCGAACCCCACCGCCAGCGCCACGTCGCACTGGCCGGCCCGAATGGCGTTGTGCGCGGTGATCAGCGCGCTGCCGCCGGTGGCGCAGCCGTTGAACACGTTGACGAACGGCACCCCGGTCAGGCCCAACACCGA
>DATAAM010000034.1:0-4423 GCA_036260075.1 Acidimicrobiales bacterium | reverse complement strand
GCTGCGGGCGGCACAAGCGCGGTGACGCGGGTAGCGGCCTACGTGCCCGACCTCATGGACCGGTCGCGCCTCTTGTCGCTGCCCGACGTGACGTTCGTGGGCTCGCCCGACGAGCTGGCCGGCGTCGAGGCCGACGTCGTGGTCGTCGACCTGTCGCGCCCCGGCGTGCTCGACCTGTTGCCGTCGCTGGCAGACCGCCGGGTCGTCGCCTTCGGCAGCCACGTGGACACCGCCCTGCTGGATGCGGCGCGGGCGGCGGGCGCCGAGGTGCTTCCCCGCTCCCGCTTCTTCGCCGACCCCGGCCGTTCTTTGTGCCTCTGACGCCGAATACGGCGCTGCACGCACAAAGAACAGGGGGAACAGGGTTCAGCGGATCTGCCAGCCCTGGTCGGCGATGTTGCGGGGCTCGAAGAACAGGCACCCCTCCGGGCAGGCGAACGGGTCGAGCTCGGCCACGTCGAGGCGGCAGCGCTCCACCTTCTCCAGATGCGACGCCGTGCGCACGACGTAGTGGCGGCAGTCGGAACGCACGGCCATGGCCCCTATGGTACGAGGCGATGGCCGAGCGACTGGTCGTGATCGGGGGCGACGCAGGCGGCATGGCGGCCGCCTCCCAGGCCCGCCGCCGTCGCCCCGACCTGGAGATCGTGGCCTTGGAGAAGGGCCGGTGGACGAGCTACTCGGCGTGCGGGATCCCCTACCTCGTGGGCGGCGACGTCGACTCCCTCGACCGCCTCGTCGTCCGTGACCCGCAGACCTTCCGGGACCGCTTCCGCATCGACGTGCGCACGCGGCACGAGGCCATGGCGATCGACCTCGACCGACGGACGGTCGAGGTGCGCGATCACGAGCACGACCGCACGTACACCACAGGCTTCGACCTCCTGCACCTCGGCACCGGCGCCGTGTCGCTGCGGCCGCCGTTGCCCGGCATCGACCTTCCGATCGTCCACGGGGTGCAGACGCTGGAGGACGCCACCCGCATCCCCACCGACGCCCGCAACGTGGTGGTGGTCGGCGGCGGCTACATCGGCCTGGAGATGGCCGAGGCGTTCCTCAGACGCGGCGCCCGCGTGACCGTGGTGGAGAAGGCACCGCAGGTGATGGGCACGCTCGACCCCGACATGGGTGCGCTGGTGAGCCAGGCCATGCGAGAGGCAGGCGCCGACGTCCGCTGCGACACCGCGGTGGAGGCGTTCGAGCCCGACGCCGTGGTGACCGAGCACGGCCCCGTCCCAGCGGATCTCGTGATCCTCGGGCTCGGCGTCGCCCCCAACAGCAGGCTGGCGGCCGAGGCCGGGATCGAGACCGGGGTGAAGGGTGCGGTCAAGGTGGACGTGCGCCAGCGCACGTCTGCCGACGGCGTGTGGGCGGCGGGCGACTGCTGCGAGTCGTTCCACCTGGTCGCCCGGCGCCCCGTGCACCTCGCGCTCGGCACTGTGGCCAACAAGCAAGGCCGCGTGGCAGGCATCGACATCGGAGGCGGCTACGCCACCTTCCCCGGCGTGGTCGGCACGGCGGTGACGAAGGTGTGCAGCACCGAGGTGGGGCGCACCGGGTTGACCGAGGCCGAGGCGCAGCGGCTGGGCTTCGGCTACGACGCCGTCACGATCGAGAGCACCACCCGGGCCGGCTACTTCCCGGGAGCCGGGCGCATCACGGTGAAGGTGCTGGCCGAGCGTCGTTCGGGCCGCCTGCTGGGCGGGCAGCTCGTGGGCGTGGAGGGCGCGGCCAAGCGAGTCGACGTGCTCGCCACCGCGCTCACGGCGGGCATGACCGTCGAGGAGATGACGGCCCTCGACCTGTCCTATGCGCCCCCGTTCGCCCCGGTCTGGGACCCCGTGCTGCTGGCGGCCCGAGCGGCGGCAGACGCAGTTCACCGAGCCGAAACAATGGGGGAACCGGGGCGAAACACCGCTTCGTAACGCTGTCGCCGACCTGTCAACGAGAGGGGAGGCGGATGGAAACCGCAATTGACTCCGGCAACACCGCGTGGGTGCTGGTGTCGGCGGCGCTGGTGCTGTTCATGACGCCGGGCCTGGCGTTCTTCTACGGCGGAATGGTCCGGGCCAAGAACGTGCTCGGCATGCTCATGCAGAACTTCTTCAGCATGGGCCTGGTGAGCGTTCTGTGGGCAACCGTCGTGTTCAGCCTCGCGTTCGGCGACGGTGGCGACTGGATCGGCAACTTCGACATGGTCGGCCTCAAGGACCTGGCCAACGAAGGCTTCACAGTGCCGGGCTACACCGACGCACTGGCGCTCACGATCCCGCCGCTGGCCTTCGCCGCCTATCAGATGATGTTCGCCGTCATCACCCCGGCGCTCATCACCGGCGCCACCGCCGACCGCATGAAGTTCGCGGGATGGGTGGCGTTCCTCGCCCTCTGGCTCGTGCTCGTGTACGCGCCCGTGGCGCACTGGGTGTTCAGTCCTACCGGCTGGCTGTTCCAGCGGGGCGCCCTCGACTTCGCCGGTGGCACCGTGGTGCACATCAACGCGGGCATCGCGGCGTTGGCCGTGGTGCTCGTCCTCGGCAAGCGCAAGGGCTGGCCCACAGAGGGGATGCCGCCGCACTCGCTGCCGTGGACCCTCCTCGGCACCGGCATCCTGTGGTTCGGGTGGTTCGGCTTCAACGCCGGCTCGGCGCTGGGCGGCAACAACCTTGCTGCCAAGGCGCTGATGAACACCCAGTTGGCGGCGGCGGCCGCCATGCTCGGCTGGCTCATCGTCGAGAAGCTGAGGGACGGGAAGGCCACGACGCTGGGCGGTGCCTCGGGTGCCGTCGCCGGTCTGGTGGCGATCACCCCGTGCGCAGGCTTCGTGAGTGGGATGGTGCCGGTCGCCATCGGCGGCATCGCCGGCATCCTCTGCTACCTGGCCATCCAGCTCAAGACCAAGCTCGGCTACGACGACTCGCTCGACGTGGTGGGCGTGCACCTGGTCGGCGGGATCGTCGGCTCGGTGCTCCTCGGGGTGTTCGCCGAGGAGGCGTTCGGAGGATGGATCGCGAGCGGCGACAGCGAGCTGTTCCTCGACCAGTTGGTTGCCGTGGGCGTCACGATCGTGTTCTCCTTCGTCGTGTCGCTCGTGATCGCCAAGGTCGTCGACCTCGTGATCGGCCTGCGGGTCGACGAGGACGGTGAGGAGATCGGCCTCGACCGGTCACAGCATGCCGAGACCGCGTACAACTTCGGTGACATCGCCGTCGGGAGGGTGGGCGCATGAAGCTCGTCACTGCCATCGTGAAGCCGTTCAAGCTCGACGAGGTGAAGGAAGCCTTGAAGGGGTTGGGCGTGCAGGGGATGACCGTCACCGAGGTACAGGGCTTCGGTCGCCAGCGCGGGCACACCGAGGTGTACCGAGGGGCGGAGTACACGGTCGACTTCGTTCCCAAGGTGCGGGTGGAGATCCTGGCCGACGGACCGGAGGTCGACCGAGTGGTCGACGCCATCGTCACCGCCGCCCGCACCGACAAGATCGGCGACGGCAAGGTGTGGGTGACCGACGTGGAGAGCGTCGTTCGCATCCGCACCGGGGAGCGCGGTCCCGACGCGCTCTGAGCGCGACGCGCTGGTCGAGAAGGCGGGGCTCTCGGGCCCCGCCTTCTGTCGCGCCTACACCGAGACGGCCGACCGCTGGCTGAAGGAGCTGCTGGGCGACGAGCGCGGCGTCGCCTTGGTGGCCGTGGGCGGCTACGGGCGGGGCGAGATGGCGCCGTGGAGCGACCTCGACGTGGTGCTGGTGCACGCGGGGCGCAAGGACGTGCGGTCGGTGGCCGACCGCGTGTGGTACCCGATCTGGGATGCGGGCGTGGCGCTCGACCACAGCGTGCGCACGGTCAAGGAGGCGCTCGCCGTGGCGGGCGACGACCTCAAGGCGGCGCTGGGCCTGCTCGACGCCCGCGTGGTGGCGGGCGACGCTTCGCTGGGCGAGGAGCTCGCGTCCAAGGCGCGAGCGCAGTGGCAGTCCCGGGCGGGCAAGTGGCTGCCCCGCCTCCAGGAGGCGGTGGCGGCCCGGCACGCCGAGTTCGACGACGTGGCCTTCCTGTTGGAGCCGGAGCTCAAGGAGGGCAAGGGCGGGCTCCGCGACGTGCACGTGCTTCAGGCGGTGGCCTTGGCCACGCCGGTGGCGAGCGACGGTGGCGGGCCCGTGCGGGAGGCGGCCGAGGTGCTGCTGTCCGTGCGCGTCGCCCTGCACCGTCGGGCCGGGCGGGCCCTCGACCGCCTGCTGCTGCAGGAGCAGGACGCGGTGGCCGCCGACCTCGGCTACGCCGACGCCGACGCGCTGATGGCAGCCGTGGCCGCCGCGGGCCGCACGATCGCCTGGGCGTCCGACGACGCGTGGGCGCGGGTGGCGTCGTCGCTGGCCGGGCCGCGGGGCCGGTCGGCGGGCCGCGATCGGCCGTTGGGGCGCGGCTTGGTG
>DATAAM010000033.1:0-17136 GCA_036260075.1 Acidimicrobiales bacterium | reverse complement strand
TGCGCTCGGCCCTGCGCGAAGACCCCGACGTCCTCCTCGTGGGCGAGATGCGCGACCTCGAGTCCATCCAGATCGCGCTCACGATCGCCGAGACCGGGCACCTGGTGTTCGCCACCCTGCACACGAACGACACCGCCCAGGCGCTCGACCGCATCGTCGACGTGTTCCCCGGCGACCGCCAGGACCAGATCCGCGTGCAGCTGGCCAACACGCTGGCCGCCGTCCTCCACCAGCGCCTGCTCCCCATGAAGGACGGCGGGCGGGTGGCGGCGTTCGAGGTGCTCGTCGCCAACCACGCCGTGCGCAACCTGATCCGCGAGGGCAAGAGCCGCCAGATCCGCAACATGATCGTGGCCGGGCAGCAGGACGGCATGCAGACGCTGGAGATGTCGCTCAACGCGCTCGTGGCCCAAGGGCTCGTGGGCTACGACGAGGCGTTGGGCTACGCCATGCACCCGAAGGAGCTGCTGCCGCCGCGCCCGATGGCGGCCGCCAACGGCAGGCGCTGAGCATCACCGCTCCCGTTCCTCCCATCGCGGAGACTTGAGCGATGGAGCACGGCTACCTCTACGAGCTGCTGCGCAAGCTGGGGCTCAACGACTTCTGGGCCAGCACGGGTGAGTTCCTGCTCGTGCGCCCCCTGAAGATCGTCGCCATCCTCGTCGCCGTGGCCCTGCTGGCGCGGGTGGGCACCCGTGCCATCCGTCGCTTCGTTCGCGACCTGCACGCTCGGGCCCCGTCGATCGCCAACACCGCCCGCGCCGACCAGCGGGCACGGACCGTCGGCGACGCGCTGGCCGGGCTGCTCCGAGCGGTGCTGTGGGCGGTCGGGGTGCTCCTGGTGCTCGACCAGCTTGGGGTCAGCCTGGCTCCGCTGCTCGCGGGCGCGGGCATCGCAGGAGTGGCGCTGGGGTTCGGCGCCCAAGCCCTCGTGCGCGACTTCCTCTCCGGGCTGTTCATCCTCATCGAGGACCAGTACGGCGTGGGCGACGTGGTCGAGATCGGTGGGCACACCGGCACGGTGGAGGACGTGAACCTCCGCGTCACCCGCATGCGCGGCGTCGACGGCACGGTGTGGTTCGTGCCCAACGGCGAGCTACGGGTGGTGGGCAACTCCTCGATGGAGTGGAGCCGAGCCGTCGTCGACGTGCCCGTGCCCGCCGACACCGACACGGCCCGGGCGGGGGAGCTCATCGCCGAGGAGGCGCAGGCCATGGCGGCCGAGGAGAGGTGGGCGGAGGCCATCCTCGAGCCCCCCGAGGTGTGGGGCGTGCAGACGATGGCCGCCGACAGCCTCACCATCCGAGCCGTGGTGAAGACGGCGCCCCGGCAGCAGCACGTGGTGGCCCGCGAGCTGCGGGGCCGGATCAGCCGCCGGCTGCGGGAGGACCGGGCCGGGTCCCGATAACTGTCTCACCCCCTCTTTATCCTCGGTCCCATGGGTTGGGCCGAGGCCGACGTGCGGTGGGTGGAGCCGGGGCCGCCCGCCGGCGCCGCCGTGGCCGAGGCGGTGGCGGCCGCCAAGGGGGCCGACCCGCTCGCCCCCGTCACCGTGGCCGTGCCGTCGGTCTTCGCGGGCCTGGGCCTGCGGCGTGCGCTCGCCCGGGGCGGCGGCCTCGTCAACGTGCGGTTCCTCGTCCTCGCCCGGGTGGCGGAGCTGCTGGGCGCCCCCGCGTTGGCCGCCGCGGGCCGCCGGCCGCTCACCCGGGCCCGACGGGCCGAGGCCGCCCGGCGGGCGCTGCTCGACGATCCCGGCCCCTTCGGCGACGTGGCCGCCCACCCGGCCACCGTGCGCTCGGTCGAGCGGGTGGCAGCCGAGCTTCGGCGGGCGGGGCCCGCGGCCGTGGCCGCGCTGGCCGCGGTCGACTCCCACACCGCCCACCTGGTGCGCCTGGCCCGGCGGGCCCACGCCCTCACCGGCCACTTCTACGACGAGCACGACCTGTGCGCGGCGGCCGCCCGCGCCGTGCGGGCCGAGGGCATGGTGGGCGGCGACATCGGCCACGTCGTCCTCTTCCTGCCGAGGCAGGTGCACGCCGGGGAGGCGGCGCTGCTCGACGCGCTGGCCGAGGCGGGCTCCCTCACCGTGCTCGCCGGGCACGTGGCCGACGGGCTCGGCCACGAGGCGACCGCCCGACTCGTCCCGGCCGCGCCGCCACCGGTGGCCGTCGCGCCGCCGCGGGGCACCGCCGTCCTGGTGGCGCCCGACCCCGATGTGGAGGTCCGGGCCGTCGTGCGGGAGATCGCCGCCCGCCTGCACGCGGGCACCCCGTTGCACCGGATAGCCGTCGTGTACCGGTCGCCCCGGCCCTACCGGCTCCTGCTCCACGAGCACCTCGGTGCCGCCCGCCTGCCGTACCGGGGGTCGGCCACCCGCACGCTGGCGCAGACGGCAGCGGGCCGCCTCCTGCTCGGCCTGCTGCGGCTGCCCGCCGAGCGCTTCGCCCGCACGGCGGTGCTCGACTGGCTCACGTGCTCGCCGGTGCTCGAGTCCCCCGGTGGCGATCCGGTGCCCTCCCTGCGCTGGGAGTCGATCGCTCGGGCGGCGCACGTGGTGGCGGGCGAGGGACAGTGGCGCGACCGGCTGGGCCGCTATCGCCGGGCGGTGGCCCGTCGCTTGGAACGGCGGGTGGCCGAGGGCGACGACGACGCCGGCACCGAGGGCCTGCGCACGGAGCTCGACCACGTCGACCGGCTGGCCGCCTTCGTGGGCGAGCTGGTGGGCAACGCGTCTCCGCCCGGTCGCGCCTCGTGGGCCGCCCACGTCGCGTGGGCGCGCTCGATGTTGCACCGCTACCTCGGCGGCGAGGGGCGCCGGGCCCGGTGGCCCGACGACGAGCTGGAGGCGGCCCGGGCGGTGGAGGCCGCCCTCGACGGCATGGCCGAGCTCGACGACGTGTCGCCCGAACCCGACGGCGCCTCCTTCGCCTGGGTCCTGGAGGAGCAGCTGCGGGTCCCGTTCGGCCGACAAGGGCGCTTCGGCGACGGTGTCTTCGTCGGCCGCGTCGACGACGTCGTCGGCCAAGACCTCGACGTCCTGTTCGTGCTGGGCATGGGCGACGGCGCCTTCCCCGAGCGACGACGGCCCGACGGCCTCCTCGACGACCGGGCACGCGAGGCGGCAGGCGGCGCGCTGCCCACGGCGCGCACCCGCTTGGCCGAGCAGCGACGCGACTACCTCTGGGCGCTGGCGGCCGCCCGGCACGAGCGGGTGCTCTCCTTGGCCCGGGCCGACGACCGGGGCAGGCGCGAGCGGCTGCCCTCGGCGTGGCTGCTGGAGACGGCGTCGCACCTGGCGGGCCGCACGCTCTACGCCGACGACCTCCTCTCGCACCCGCCCGCGCCCTGGTTGCGTCGAGTCCCGTCGTTCGCCGCCCTGCCCGCCGAGCCGCCACCGGAAGAACACGCCGCCTCCGCCCAGGAGCTGCGCCTGGCGAGCCTGTGGTCGTGGGCCGGCGCGGGCGGCCGGCTGCACGACCACCCGCTCGTGCGGCGGGAGCCGGCCCTGCAACGAGGCCTCGAGGCGCGTCGGGCCCGGCGCACCGGAGGCCTCTCGCGCTGGACCGGCCTCGTCGGCCCCTTGGCCGCCGAGGCCCGCCCGTTCGACCGCGTGCAGTCGGCCACCGGGCTCCAGTGGTGGGCCACCTGTCCCCGCCGATTCTTCTTCGAGCGCCTGCTCGAGGTGGCCGAGACGCCCGTCCCCGAAGACGAGCTCCAGCTGCCCCCGCTCGAAGCGGGCACCCTCGTGCACGCCGCCCTCGAGCGCTTCCTGGCCGAGGCGCCCGCCCGCTCCTCGCCGGAGCAGCCGTGGTCCGCCGCCGAGCGCGACCTGCTGGCCGCCATCCTCGACGAGGAGTTCGCCGACGCCGAGCGCCGGGGCATCACCGGCCGTCCCCTGCTCTGGCGCATCCAGCGGCGTCGGCTGCGCCGCGACGTGCTGGGCTTCCTCGACCACGACGAGCGAGCCCGGGCCCGCCACGGGGTGGTGCCGGTGGCGGGCGAGCTCGGGTTCGGCCTGGCCCACGAGGGCGAGCAGCCCGCGGTGGAGGTCGTCACCCCGGCGGGGCGCAAGCTGCTCTTCCGCGGGAAGGTCGACCGGGTCGACGCCGCCCCCGACGGCAGCCGGCTCGTCGTCCTCGACTACAAGACCGGCTCCCCCCAGCGCTACACAACGCTCGCCGACGACCCGGTGCAGGCGGGCCGCTCCCTCCAGCTGCCGCTGTACGCCCTGGCCGCACGGGCGCGCTTCGGCGACGTGCCCACCGAGGCGGCCTACTGGTTCGTGAGCGAACGGGCCGACTACCGGCGGTTCCCGGTCACGCTCGACGAGCAGACCAACGCCCGGTTCCTCGCCGTGCTCGACGCCGTGGCCGACGGCGTGGAGGCGGGCGTGTTCCCGGCCAACCCGGGCAAGGACGACGGGCGTCGGCGCCACGCCCACTGCGCCATCTGCCCGTACGACAGCGTGTGCCCTCGCGACCGCCGGCAGGCGTGGGACCGGGCGCTGGCCGACGCCGCCTCCGAGCCGTACCGCCGCCTGGGAGGTGCCGAGTGACGCTCGACGGCTTCGCCGACGCCGACGCCCGGGTCGCCGTCCGCACGCGGCTCGACGACACGCTGTTCGTGGAGGCCGGCGCGGGCACGGGCAAGACGGCCGAGCTGGTCCAGCGCGTGGTGGCGCTGGTGCGCGAGCGCGGCCGCTCGCTTGCCCGCATCGCCGCCATCACCTTCACGGAGAAGGCAGCGGCCGAGCTGCGCGACCGCATCCGCCAGGCGCTCGAACGGGCCGCCGCCGCGGGCGACGAGCGGTGCCGGGCTGCCGTCGAGGAGATCGACGAGGCTCCCATCCAGACCCTGCACGCGTTCGCCCAGCGCATCCTGGCCGCCCATCCGCTGCCCGCCGGGCTGCCCCCCGGGTTCGAGGTGCTGGGCGACACCGAGGCAGGGGTGGCCTTCGCCGAGCGCTGGGCGGCGGCCCTCGACGACCTGCTCGCCGATCCGTCGGCCGAGCCGGTGGTCGGCCCTGCGTTCGCGCTCGGCCTCACCCCTGCGCACCTGCGGGCCTTGGCGTGGGAGCTCCACCGGCAGTGGGACCGCCTCGACGGGATCTCGTGGCCGGCGGTGGCGGTGCGGACGCCCGTCGACGTGGCCCCGGTGCTGGCGGCCCTCGACGCCGCGGTGGGCGCCGCCCCCGGGTGCACCGACGCCGACGACCGCCTGCTGGGGCATCTCGAGGGCACCGTGCTGCCGTACCGCGACCTCCTCGCCCGCATGGCGGCCACGGGCGACGAGCTGGAGGTGCTCGCCGTGCTGGGCGACCCGGTGCGGCTGGTCGCCCCCCGGCTGGGACGGGCCCCCAACTGGCTCGACGTCGACGACGTGCGAGCCCGCTGCGCGGCGGCCGAGGACGCTCGCGCCGCCGTCGTCCGCCGGGTGCAGGCCGAGGTGCTGCCGCCCCTGCTCGAACGGCTCCGACGCTTCACGCTCGAAGCCGCTGCCGCCCGTCGGCGCGACGGCCGGGTGGAGTTCCACGACCTCCTCGTCCTCGCCCGCGACGTGCTGCGAGCGCGCCCCGACGTGCGGCGGGCGGTGCGGGCCGAGCTCGACCACCTGCTGGTCGACGAGTTCCAGGACACCGACCCTCTCCAGGTCGAGATCGCCGTGGCGCTGGCCGCCGCCGGCGACGAGGGCGCCGACCTGCCTCCGTGGCACGAGGCGCCGCTCGAACCGGGCCGCCTCTTCTTCGTCGGCGACCCCAAGCAGTCGATCTACCGCTTCCGTCGGGCCGACATCCTCCTGTACCAGCAGGTGCAGCAGGCGGCCGAGGCCGACGGCGGGCTCGTGCGGCTGTCGCAGAACTTCCGGTCCACGGCGCCGGTGCTGGCTTGGGTCAACCACGTCTTCGGCCGCCTGATCGGGGAGGGGGCCGCCGCCGGCCAGCCCGCCTACGTGCCGCTGGCTGCCTCCCGCCCGGCGGCGCCGAGCGGCCCGGGCGTGGCGCTGCTCGGTGCCCCGTCGGAGGCGGCCGACGCCGAGGCCGTGCGCGAGCTGGAGGCGTCGGAGGTGGCCGCCGTCCTCGCCCGTGCTCGGCACGAGGGCTGGGTGGTGGGCGATCGCCCGGCGCGGTACGCCGACATTGCGGTCCTGCTGCCCACCCGCACCGCCCTCCCCGCGCTGGAGCGGGCGCTCGACGCCGCGGGCATCCCCTTCCGCATCGAGAGCCGGTCGCTGGTGTGGTCCACCGACGAGGTGCGGGAGCTCCTGGCCGTCCTGCGGGCGGTCGACGACCCCACCGACCAGGTCGCCCTGCTGGCCGCCCTGCGCACGCCCGCCTTGGGCTGCGCCGACGACGACCTCCTTGCCTTCCGCCTGGCCGGTGGTCGGTGGGACATTCGTCGACCGGCGGCCGACGGCCTCCCGGTCGACCACCCGGTGCTCGCCGCCATGGCGGCCCTGCGCGGGTGGTGGGAGCGACGGTGGTGGCTCTCGGTCGACGCCCTCGTGGCGGAGGTCGTGCGCGACCGGCGCCTCCTGGAGCTGGCGTTCGCGCACCGGCGGCGGCGCGAGACCTGGCAGCGGCTCCGCTTCGTCGTCGACCAGGCACGCGCCTACGTCGAGGGCGGGGGCGCCACCCTGCGGGGCTTCGTCACCTGGGCCGACCGCCAGGCCGACGAGCACGCCGCCTTGGTGGAGACCGTGGTGGCCGAGCCCGACGACGACGCCGTTCGGGTCATGACCGTGCATGCCGCCAAGGGCCTGGAGTTCGGCATCGTGGTGCTGGCGGGCCTGCACGGCGGTGACGGCCCCACGCCAGGGGCGCAGCTGCTGTGGGGCGACGACGGCCGGCCGGTGGTGCGGGTGGGCCGGGCGGGGGCGGGCTGGGCGGTGGGCGACCTGGCCGAGGTGGCGGCCCACGAGGACGCGCTGGAGGCGCTGGAGGCCACCCGCCTCCTGTACGTGGCGGCCACCCGGGCGCGCGACCACTTGGTCGTCAGCCTCCACCACCGACAGGGCACCACGTGCGCGGCCGCCGACCTGTGGGCGCACGCGGCCGACGCCGACCACCTGGCCACCCGGCTCGTGTCCCTCGCACCGCCCGACCCCTCCGGCGAGCAACCGCTGGCACTCACGCCCGCGCCGCCCCCCGCCGACATCGTGCAGCGCTGGGAGCGGGCGCGCGACGAGGCGGTGGCGGCCCGCGGTCGCTTCCCCTCGCTGGCCGCCACCGAGGCGGCCCGTCGCCTGGCCGGGGCGGAGGCCGCCGACGAGGAGCCGGAGAAGGACGAGCCCGAGGCCGACGCCCCCCCGTGGCAGCGAGGCCGGGTGGGCACCGCCTTCGGCCGGGCGGTGCACGCCGTGCTGCAGACGGTCGACTTGGTCACGGGCGACGGCGTCGACGGGGCGGCTCGGGCCCAGGCGGCGGCCGAGGGCATCCCCGGGCGGGCGCCCGACGTGGCCCACGCCGTGCGCACCGCCCTGCGGTCGCAGGCCGCCCGGGAGGCGGCGGCCTCCCGGTCGTGGCGGGAGGTCTACGTGGCCGCCGACATCGACGGCACGGTGGTCGAGGGCTTCGTCGACCTGCTCTACGAGGGCGACGACGGCTTGGTGGTGGTCGACTGGAAGACCGACTCGGTGCGCAGCGCCGCCGACGTCGACGCCGCCGTGGTGCGCTACCGACCCCAGGCGGCCGCCTACGCGCTGGCCGTGGAGCGGGCGCTGGGCAGGCCGGTGGCGCGCTGCGAGCTGGTCTTCACCGGCACGGGGGAGCCCCAGCAGCGGCGGGTGCCCGACCTCGACGGCGCGCGGGCCGAGATCAGTGCCCTGGTGACGACCGGGGAGCGGCGATGAACGCCCGCAGCGTGTCCACGTCGAGGCTGGTGCACGCCAGCTTCTGCCGCCAGGCGGTGGCCACCACCCGCACGGGCAGGGCGGGGTTGGGCGCCACCACCACCCGCTCGCCGCCGAGGGGCGCCAGCGCGGCGCGATCACCTGCCTCCCGGTACTGCACCACCACGCCGCCCTGCTCCAGCACGGCCACCTGCACGGGGCGGGGGAGGGGTTCGTCCACCACGCCCGTGGGCGAGGGCCCGGCCTGGTGGGGGCCGGAGGTGGGCGGGTCGGTGGCGTAGGTCGGTTCCGGCGCGCCCGGGAGCACATGGCGGGTGGCGGCCGGGTCGAGTGGCTCGCGCACCGCCGCGCCGCAGGCCGTCGCCCCGCCCGGCCCGGCGCCGCCACGGCAGCCGACGAGCAGCAGCATGAGCACCACCGCGGCTGTCGCCATGGGGATGCGGCGGAAGCGGCTGAGCCGCTCCTGGAGCAGCGCGATCCCCAGCACCACCAAGCCGGCCCCCACCAGGAGTCGGAGGCGGAACGGCTCGTCCAGGAACACCACCCCCACGGTGATGGCCACCACCGGCACGAGGTAGGTGACCAGCGAGGCCCGCGTGGGTCCCACGGCGGCGATCGACTGGTAGTTGAGGACGTAGGCCACGCCGGTCCCGAAGGCGCCGAGCAGCGCCACGCTGAGCAGCACGCGCCCGTCGAGGTCGACGCCTTCGCCCGCCACGGCGGCGGCCGCCGCCGGTGCCACGAGGACCGAGCCCGTCACCAGCTGCCCGAAGACCGCCACCAGCGGGGGGATGCCCACGACGTAGCGCTGCGCGTACGCGAAGCCGAACCCGTAGCAGGCGGCCGCCCCCAGGGCGCCGCCCGCGCCGGCCAGCGACGAGGCGGCGAGGTCCTCCCCGCCCACGCCCGCCGCCACCGCCACCCCCACGAACCCGAGCACCAGGCCCACCACCTGCGGGAGGCGCAGCCGCTCGTGCAGGCCGACGGCGGCGGCGATGGCGGCGAACAGCGGCGTGCCCGCGTTCATCACCGACGCCAGCGCCGAGGTGATGTGCTGCTGGCCCCACGCCAGCAGCGAGAACGGAAGGGCGGAGTAGGCCAGGCCCATGACGGCGAAGTGTCGCCACGTGCGCCGGTCGGTGGGCACCGGCAGCCGCCGGCCCCGCACGATGGCGCCCACCACCACGGCGCCGAGCACGATGCGGGTGAAGGCGATGCCTGCGGGCGGCATGCCGCGCAGGGCCACCTTGATGAGCAGGAACGACCAGCCCCAGATGAAGGCGAGGAGCAGGACGCGGCGCACGTTTCGACGCTACCGGCCTGCTCCCGCCGTGCCGCCCGAGTTAATCGGCGAGGATCGCCTCGACCGACAGCTCGATGCGCACCTTGCGCCCGACGAGCACGCCGCCGGTCTCGAGTGCCTGGTTCCAGGTGAGCCCGAAGTCCTCACGGTCGATGTCGGCCGTGGCCGTGAAGCCGGCCACCTGCTTGCCCCACGGGCTCGTCACCACGCCCAGGAGCTCCACGTCGAGCGTCACCGGTCGAGTGACGCCGCGGACGGTCAGCTCGCCGTCCACCAGCCAACGCCCACCGCGCTCCCGCACCGCCGTGCTGCGAAACGTGAGCGTGGGGTGCGTCGCCACGTCGAGGAAGTCGGCCGAGCGCAGGTGTTCGTCCCGGCTGCTGTCGCCGGTGTCGATGCCGGCGGCGTCGATCACCACCTCCACCGACGACTGCTCCGGCACCTCCCCGATCCGGAGCGAGCCGGAGAACTCGCCGAAGCGGCCCCGCACCTTCGACACCATCAGGTGCCGCACGACGAACTCCACGCTCGAATGCGAGCGGTCGATCTCCCAGCGCCCGGCGGTGGGCAGCTGCACGCCGTCGAGGGTCCTCGTCCCCAGTGCCACGCCCATGTCACGTCTCCTCTGTGTTGTGGTTATCGAGAGGTAGGAACTAATGAAACAGAAGCTCTATTCCCGAGGTGCCCTCGACACGTCCGCCTACACTGACGCCGCCATGTCCCGGTCCCTGATCGAGCGCCGCCTCACCGAGGTCCACGACCGCCTCCGCCGCGCCCGCGAGGAGCTGGCCGTGCTCGACGAGCAGCTGGCCGTCTTCACCGAGGCCGCCGACGAGACCCGCCTGCGCTCGCTCGTGTCGGAGACCCCCCTCGCCGACCGCGAGCACCGCGAGGCGCAGAAGCACGCCGATGCCATGCTGCGCAGCCGGGCCGCCGTGCTCGCCGCCATCGCCGAGCTCGAGCGCGCCCAGGACGAGCTGCTCGACCGTCTGGTCATCGAGTCCCGCTGACCCCAACCCCCAAGGAGCCACGCCGGTGCCCGTGCGGGTCGTCATCGCCGAAGACGAGGCCATCATCCGCCTCGACCTCAAGGAGATCCTCGAAGAGGAGGGCTACGAGGTCGTGGGGGAGACGGGGCGCGGCGACGAAGCCGTCGTCCTCGTTCGGGAGCACGACCCCGACCTCGCCATCCTCGACATCAAGATGCCGGGCATGGACGGCTTGGCTGCGGCCCGAGAGATCGCCGGGGAGCGCCGGGCTGCCGTCCTCATCCTCACCGCCTTCAGCCAGCGCAACCTCATCGAGGAGGCTCGCGACGCGGGCGCGCTGGCCTACCTCGTCAAGCCCTTCCAGAAGAGCGAGCTGATCCCGGCCATCGAGGTGGCCCTGGGCCGCTTCGCCGAACTGAAGGAGCTCGACAAGCAGACCAAGTCGCTCGAGGAGCAGCTCGAGATCCGCAAGATCGTCGACCGGGCCAAGGGCCTCCTCATGGACCGCCACGCCATGACCGAATCGGACGCCTTCTCCTTCATCCAGAAGACGGCCATGCACGAGCGGGCCACGATGAAGTCGATCGCCCAGCGCGTATTGGACGGCGATCTCCAGCCCTGACTAGCTTCTTAGGCATGCCTAAGAAATTTGCAGTGGCCTTCCTTGTTCTCGTGCTCGCCCTGTTCGGCGCCGCCTGCGGCGACGGCGAGGATCGACCCGGCAACGCCGGCAGCGCCAGCGGTTCCGGGAGCGGCTCGGCCAGCGGGAGCGGCTCCCACGCCGGCGAGCAGACTGTGGAGACCATCCCGGCATCGGAGGCCGAGGTCACCGTCGACGTGGTCCTGAAGGACTTCAAGATCGAGGGCCTCCCGGCCACGATCGAGGGCCACAAGATCCTCTTCCGGGCCAAGAACGACGGCCCGACCGAGCACGAGCTCGTGATCATGCAGGGCGACAAGGAGCTGGCGGAGATCGAGGCCATGGACGCGGGCAAGTCCGGCGAGATGGCGATCGAGCTGAAGTCCGGCAAGTACACAGCCACGTGCCTCGTCGGCTCCGGGGGCGCCCGGCACGACAAGCTCGGCATGAACTTCGACTTCACCGTGAGTTGAGCGGCTCTGTGTTCGTGGCTCTTCGCCTGACGGCTCATCGCGGTGCCGGCGGGGGCCCCAACCCCGCCGGCGCGCGTTGAGCGGCTCGTCACTTCTCCATCGGCGCACGTCGGGCACCTCGCGCTCGGCGGGGCCGATGGAGGAGGCAGCCGCCCGAGCCTGGAACGTCCTCAACGAGGGCAAGCCCTTCACCGTCGTCTTCGGGCTCGGCCTGCTGCTGCTGACGGGCGCCCCTCTCTGGGGCATCGTCGCCGCCGCGCCACTGGCACTCGCGTGGTGGCGCCACGCCTACCCGCTGCACTTGCGGGCTGTGCTCTGGGTGGTTGCCGTCGGCGTCGTGGTCGGCGCCGGGGGCCTGCCCCTGGCGCCCGCACTCCTCGGCCTCGGCCTCTACCTCCTCTTCACGGTGGTGCTGTGGGGGAGCGTCTACTACCACCTCCGCCTCGGCGCGCCGCTGACCAACTTCACCCGCTTCTGGCGCCTGGTGCTGGAGAACCCCGACCCCACGTCGGGCAACTTCCTCGAGCAGGTGCCCAAGGTGGCCGCCCTTCTCGCCGTGGGCCACAGCGGCCGCCCGACGCCGGCGCTCGTCGCCCTCGGCCTGGCCGCCTGGGCCGTGGGCGCGGTGGTGCACCGTCGCCTCCTCACCTGGGTCCCGGGCCGGGCCACCGGCGACCGGGCCCTCGACCGCCGCCCCCGTGACCCCGGCCCCGCCCGCTGCGGCCCGCCCAGCCGCAAGGTGCTGCTCGTCGTCATCGACGGCTGCCGCCTCGACCGCCTGCGCGAGGCCCACACCCCCTTCCTCGACCGACTGGCTGCCGAGGGCATCGCCTACGACGACTGTGAGACCGTCTACCCGGCGCGGACGGTCACCTGTTTCTCGTCGATGCTCACCGGTGCGCCGCCCGCAGTGCACGGCATGCGCTCGAACTTCGTGCCGTCGCTGGGCGTGAAGTGCGAGTCGATCTTCGACGTGGTCCCGTCGTCGCACATGGTCGGCATCGCCCACCTCGTCGACGCCTTCGGCGACCACGTCAGCACCGTCACCGCGGTGATGCCCAACGACGAGATCGACGCCGCCCTGTGTGCCAAGGCCCGCGAAGTCGTGAAGGCTGAAGACCCCGACCTGCTGGTGGTGCAGACGCTTTCCGTCGACCAGACCGGCCACTTCCGGGGCTCCTACTACGACGAGTATGTGCAGCACATCGAGTCGACCGACCGCGAGATCGAGTCGCTCGTGACGTGGCTGGCCGAGCAGTGGGGCGGCCTCGACGGGGTGACCATCGGCGTGCTGTCCGACCACGGGCAGGGCATCGGCATCGGCGGCCACGGGCACTGGACGCCCACCGAGCGACTGGTGCCGTGCATCTGGTGGGGCGAGGGCGTGCCGAGCACGCCGCAGCGCGACGACGTCTCGGTCCTCGACGTGGCGCCCACGCTGGCGCACCGCATGGGCACCCGCGCGCCCGAGCGCTCGGTCGGAGAGTGCCTGCTCTGCGACGGGGCCGACCACGCCGACCGGGCCGACGGCCCCAAGGTCGTCGTGCTCCCGGTGCACGACGAGGCCGCCGTCGTGGCCGACGTCATCGCCCGCGTGCCCCACGACTTCGAGGTCGTCGTCGTCGACGACGGCTCCACCGACGGCAGCGCCGAGATCGCCCTGGCGGCGGGGGCCAAGGTGGTGCGCCACGACCGCAACCGGGGGCTCGGCGCCGCTGTGCGCACGGGCTTCGAGGAGGCTCGCGCCCTGGGCGCATCGGTCGTCGCCTTCCTCGACGCCGACGGGGAGTACGACCCCGCCGAGCTGCCCGCCCTCGTCCAGCCCATCCTCGACGGCGAGGCCGACTACGTGGTCGGTTCCCGCTTCGACGGGCGCATCGACGCCATGCTCCCGCACCGCCGCGTCGGCAACGTCGTGCTCACGTGGCTCACGTCCGCCGTGGCCCGCCGTCGGCTCTCCGACGCCCAATCGGGCTTTCGCGCCCTCGGCCGCGACGCCCTCGCCGTGGCCCGCATCGCCCACGACTACAACTACGCGCAGGTCCTCACCCTCGACCTGCTGCGCAAGGGCTTCCGCTACCGCGAGGTGCCGATCGGCTACTCCCGGCGCCGGCAGGGGCGCAGCTTCGTGCGCCTCCTGCCGTACCTGCGCCGAGTCCTGCCCGCCATGGTGCGGGCGGCCCGCACCCGCTGACGGCTCACGGCGCCGCCACGACCCCCTCGAGTGTGTCGTGCCTGTCTGTGCCGGCGAGCGGCCGGGCGTCCGTACCGTCGACTCCGATCGACCACACGCCGCCGTCGCTTGCGCACGGCGGCGCGCCGGCGCAGGGCGGGGGGTTGTGGTCGGGCCACATCAGGCCGAACACGACCCGGGAGCTGTCGGAGGTCCAGCCCGGGCGGGCGGACGTGTCGGCGCGGTCGTGCACGATCCGGCGTTGGAGCGATCCGTCGGTGCGGATGGCGAGAAGTGTCGTGCGGTCACCCTCGGGCCAGGGATAGGCGATCCAGTTGCCGTCCGGCGAGATCTCGAAGTCCAGCACCCCAAGGCTGTTGGGCACCTCCCCCAGCTCTGCGCCCGACCCATTGGTGAGGCAGAGCCGATGGCGATTGCTCACCTTGCACCGGTACACGATCAGTCCGGCCTCGGACACCGAGAGGGGATTGTCGGCTGCATTCTCCAGGTCCCGTATCCGTCGCAGTTCCCCCGTGTGCACATCCACCGTCCACAGCTCCGCCCGGCTGTCGATGACGCCTTCGGCGAACCGGCGCACGAAGACCACGCTGCGGCTGTCGGGCATCCACGCGGCGCCGTTGCCCGCGCGGTCGTCGTTGGACCCGCTGAACACCGTCCTCACGGTGTCGGTGTGCAGGTCGTGCACCTCCATGTTCTCGTCCTTGTACGAGAGCAGGTACCGGCCGTCGGGAGACCAGCGGAGATCGCCCCCGGACGTCCTGATCCTGCGGTTGCTCCCGTCGGGAGAGATTTCGAAGAGGCCGTCCAGGCGCGAGACCAGCACCTTCACCCGGGTGTTGGGCAGCGGTGGGGCAGACGGGTCCTGGGGGGGTGCCTTGGACTTCGACAACGAGGGCACGGTCGGAGTCGTCGGCACTGCGCCCGCCCCCGGCTTCGACGCGCCGGGTGCACTCGGTCGCCTCGGCGCCTCGGACCGCCCCTGGTGCGTGCCCGGTGCATCCGGGCTCTGGTCGTCCGCGACCGAGGGCGGCGCCGAACGGTCGGGCGCGGGTGAGCGATCGGTACCCACGCGAGTCGTGCCAGGCGGGTCCCCCGTGCCGGGCAGCACAGCCAGCAGGAAGGCGACGGTCGCCAGCGCCGCGCCCGTCACCGCGGCTCGGCCGACGTGGCGACGGCGGCGGAAACGGCCGGCGCGGCGAGCGACCTCGACGCGCACCTCCGTCGGCGACGAGGCGGGCAGGGTCGGTTCGTCGATCCGGATCACAGCTCTATCCCTCTCCGCAGTCGTTCCAGCCCCCGGGCGGCGTGGCGCCGCACGCTGCCGCTCCCGATCCCGAGGACGGTCGCGGTGTCGTCCTCGGACAGGCCCACCAGGTACAGAAGGGCCAGGACCTCGCGCTGGCGGCGGGACAGGTTCCCCAGGGCGGAGGCCACCAGCAAGCGCGAGGCGACGTCCTCCTCGAACGTCGTCGGCCGGTGCTCCACCGCCGCCGGCGGCGCGCCCCGGCGCACAACGTCGATGGCGCCGTTGGTGGCGGCCCGCACGACCCACGCGTCCCGGTGGGCGACGTGCCCCAGCCGCCCCCAGCGGACGTGCAGGCGGCCGAGCACGTCGGCCGCCACGTCCTCGGCCGCGGCCGTCTCGCGCAGGACGCGGAAAGCGGCCTTGAAGGCGAGGAGGAACAGCGGCCAGAACGCCTCGTCGAAGCTCTCGACGGCCGCCGCACCCGCCGTTGCCGTCACCGCTCCCAGCTCGACGGCGCGCGCTCCCACATGTCCTTCAACGAGCGAGAGGCGTCGATTCCCTGACGCCACCGGGGAGAATTTCAGACGATGGCGACGTAGAGCTGCTCGGCCAGGCCCCGTCCCAGGGCGATGCTGCCGTCGTCGAGCTCGAGGGTCAGCGTGCCGTCGGGCGCCTTGGTCTTCACCCGGGCGTCGGTGCCGGGCACGAAGCCGTGTGTGCCGAGATAGGTGATCGACTCGGTGTCGATCTCCACCTCTTCGGTGATGCGCTCCAGCCGCACCTTCTCACCCGGCTCCGACTCGGCCAGCACCTTGGTGGCGGGCCGCTTGGCCTTTGTGCCGGGGATGGGGTTGCCGTGCGGGCAGGTGGACGGGTTGCCGAGCAGGTCGACCAGCCGGGCCTCGACCTCGTCGGAGATCACATGCTCCCACCGGCACGCCTCCACATGGGCCTTGTGCCACTCCAGCCCGATGACGTCGGTGAGCAGGCGCTCGGCCAGCCGGTGCTTGCGCACCACGCTCTCGGCCCGACGGCGGCCCTTGGCCGTGAGCACCACGGCCCGGCCCTCGACGTCGAGGTAGCCCTCGCTCTTGAGCCGGCGGATCATCTCGGACACCGACGGGGCGGAGTGGCCCAACCGCTCGGCCAGGCGGGCCTGGATGACGGTGGTGCCTTCCTCCTCCAGCTCGTGGATGGCTTCGAGGTACTCCTCGAGAGGCGGGTGGAACCCGTCGGACATGCAGCCGAGTGTACTTCGTTAGGCGCGCCTAAGATCAGTTGGTGCAGCGCCGGGCGGCCCTCCTCGTGTTCGTCGTCGTCGCCGTGGCCGGGCAGCTCGCCGTCGGCATGCGGGCGTCGACCACGGCCTCGACAACGGGTGACGAGCCCTTCTACCTGCTGACCGCCCAGTCGTTGCAGAGCGACGGCGACCTCGACCTGCGCGACGAGTACCGCAACCGCGAGTACCGCGAGTTCTGGGACGGCCGGGTCGAGCTGTGGAAGCAGATGACGCCCGCGCCCGACGGCCGCCTCCTCGCTCCGCACGACCCCGGGCTGCCGCTGCTCATCCTCCCTGCCTACGCCGCAGGCGGGCTACGGGGCGTGCAGCGCTTCCTCGTGCTCCTCTGGGCGCTGGCCATGGCGATCGGCGCGCTCCTCGCCCTGCGGGCCGGGGCGCCCCGGTGGGCAGCCGTGCTCGCCGCAATCGTCGTCGGCGCGGGCACCCCCGGCGTCGTGTACGCCTCGCAGGTCTATCCCGAGGGCACGGCCGCGTTGGCCGTGGCACTGGCGCTCGTCCTCGCCACCGGCGAACGGGCCCGGCCGTTCCTCATGGCCGTTGTGCTGGTGGGGCTGGCCTGGCTCGGGGTGAAGTACGTGCCGCTCGGCGCCCTGGCCGCTGTCCTGTACGCCCGCCGCCACGGCGTCGACAAGCGGGCGCTCGCCGTCCTCGCCGTGGCGGGCGCGCACTACCTCTGGTGGC
This sequence comes from Acidimicrobiales bacterium, assembly GCA_036260075.1. Classification (GTDB taxonomy): domain Bacteria; phylum Actinomycetota; class Acidimicrobiia; order Acidimicrobiales; family JAHWLA01; genus DATAAM01. The sequence continues at coordinate 462 of DATAAM010000033.1, read as the reverse complement.
ACGTCGACACCTTCGGCGGGCTCACGCCGTACTCGACCAACGTGGTGTGGTCCGGAGAGGGCGACTCGTCGATCCTGGCCGACCACGTCGACTGGAGCGGGCGCAGCTACCGCCTCTACGGCCTCTTCCTCGACGCCCGCTTCGGGCTGTTCCGGTGGCTCCCCATCGCCGTGCTCGCCCTGTGGGGCCTGCGCCGCAACGTGCACGCCGCCGCCCTCGGCATCTGCGTGCTGATGGGCACGTTCGTCTCCATCACGATGATGGGGTGGTGGTTCCCGGGCCGCATGTTGATCGCCGGGTTCGCCTCCCTCGTGGTCCTCGTGGCCCTCGGCGCCGGCCGCCTGCCCCGCACCGCCCTGGCCCTCGGCGCCTGGTCGGTCGTCGTCGCGATCGCCCTCGTGGTCGCCGCCCGCACAGGCGACGTCCGCATCGCCGTCGACCCCTTCACAGTCGGCTTCCCGC
>DATAAM010000032.1:0-21610 GCA_036260075.1 Acidimicrobiales bacterium | reverse complement strand
CGAGGCAGGAGCGGTGCCCGTCGTCGTGGGTGACCAGCAGCTCGGTGCACTCGTCCATGCGGACCGAGGGTAACGACAGCGTCACCCCGGAGGGTGGATGGCCGCAGCCAGGTGGGCGGCCAGCGCGTCCCGTGAGGCGTGGGCGTTGAGCCCGCTGGTCGACGGCATGACGTAGGCGGGCACGCCGCCGAAGCCTTCGGGCTGCCATCCGGGGGCGGCCCGGCGGTCGACCGCAGCCCGCCACCCCTCCAGCCCGACGAAGCAGACAGCCCGAGGCCGCAGCCACCGCACCAGCCGTTCGACGCGCCCGGCGCCCGCTCGGTACTCCTGGGCCGACAGCTCCCGCGAGCCCACGGTGGCCCGCTTCACCAGGTCGGTCATGCCGACGCCGTGGGCCACCAGCGCGTGCAACGGGTCGAAGGGCCGGCTCACGATGCCGGCGGCCACCGCGGCGCCCCAGAAGCGGTTGGTGGGACGGGCGAAGCCGATGCCCCGGTCGGCCGCGTAGACGCTCGGGTTGAGCCCGCACACGAGCAGCCGCATGTCGGGCCCCACGGTGTCGGGCAGCGAGCGCAGGCGGACCGCCCGCACGCGCACGACATCGCCCTCGGGGCCGGGCGCGCTCTCGTGCACCTCGAAGCCCGCGCCCGCCACAACGTCGGCCAACGGCTCCGGCTCCCAGCCCGCGAACCACCGCCCGGGCACGTGGTCGTCGGGCAGGGTGGAGAAGTCGAAGTCGCCGCGGTGCACCTGGAGGTCGAACGGCGCGCCGGGGCGCAGCACCCAGTGCAGCCGGGCCAGCGCCAGCGGCAGACGGGGCCGGGGCACGTGCAGGTACGACATGTTGGCCCACGCGCCCGACAGGCTCCGGTCCCGGAACGGCATGGCCTCGACGTCTCCTTGCACGAGCAGGGCGTCGGGCGCCGCCTCCCTCGCCAGCGCCACCATCGTCCACGACGCGTCGAGCCCGACGACGGGCCGCCCCAGCGCGTCGAGGTAGCGACCCGCCCCGCACCCCACATCGAGGCGAGGCTCGCCAAGAGGCACGACGGCGGCGAAGGCACGGGCGTCGTCGGCTCGCACGGCCGCCGCCCGCCGGGTGGCCCACTCGCGCCCCCGCTCCTCGTACACCTCGACCGTCTCACGATGCACGCCGGTAGCCTCCCATCCTGTGAAGGTTCGGATCGGCCTCGGGCTCGGCACGCAGAGCATGCGCGACCCCGCACGCCACTTCGCCCCGTTCGTCGACGCGCTCGAGCGCGAGGGCTTCGACTCCGTGTGGTTCTCCGAACGGCTGACCGGCTCCGCGCTCGACCCGGTGGTGGCCGCCGCCGTGGCCGCGGGCCGCACGACGCACCTGAAGGTCGGCTTCAGCGTGCTGATCCTGCCCGGCCGCAACCCCGTCGTCCTCGCCTCCGAGCTGGCGTCGCTCGACGTGCTGTCGGCGGGCCGCCTGCTCCCCGCCGTCGGCCTCGGCGCCGCCGACCCCCACGAGCAGCAGGCGTTCGGCGTGGCCCGCGAGGAGCGAGCCGCATGGCTCGACGAGGCGCTGCCGCTGCTGCGCCGCCTGTGGTCCGAGGACGACGTCGACCACGACGGTCCCCGCTTCTCCTACACGGGCCTGCGGGTGGGGCCGAAGCCGGTACAGGAGACGTTCGACGTCTGGCTGGGCGGACGGGCGCCCGCCGAGCTGCGCCGCGTGGGTCGGTTGGGCGACGGGTGGCTGCCCAGCTTCACCACGCCGGAGGAGGCCGTGGAAGGACGGGCCGTCGTCGAGGCGGCGGCGGCCGGCGCCGGTCGATCGATCGACCCCGAGCACTGGGGCGTGCTCGTCGCGTACGCGCACGCGCCGCTGCCCGACGTGGTGGTGGAGCGCTTGCGCCGGCGAGTGCCGGATGTCGATCCCGTCGACGTGGTGCCCGTCGGCCTCGACGCCCTGCGGACGCGCCTCGAACGCTTCGTGGACGTCGGCTTCTCCAAGTTCGTCGTGGTCCCGATCGTGGAGCCGCCCGACTGGGACGAAGAGGTCGGCGCGGTGGCCGCCGCCCTGCTGGCCCTTCAGGCCTGAACGGCGCCGGACTCCGCCCCCACGGCGTCGGGCGCTGTGCCGCCGGCGGCCAGGCGGAAGAGCCGTTCCCAGCCTGTGTCCTCCAGGCCGAGGGCCGCCAAGCGGGCCCGCGCCTCGTCGAGGACCGCCTGCGCCCCGTCGATGCCGAGCGTCGCGCGTGCCACCCCGCGGGCCAGGCGCACCATGGCCTGCTGCACGCGGTCGGCCGTAGCGTCGATCGTCTCCTGGGCGGCGCCGAAGGCCACCTCGGCCCCGGCCACGTCGCCCGCCTGCACCGAGGCGAAGCCCCGGGCTTCGAGGGCGTAGACCGAGTCGAGGTACGTACGAGCCTCCAAGCGAAGGGCGGCGGCCGCCGTCTCGCGTGCGGCGTCGGGGCAGCCTGTGGCCGCGTGCGCCAAGGCCAGCAGCGACAGCGAGTTGGCCCGCGGTCCGTCGGCCACCGCCAGGTCGGCCGACTCCTTCAGGTGCCCCGTGGCCTCGGCCGCCCGCCCGAGCTGCAGCTCGGCCAGGCCCATGACGGCGAGCCCGCCGCTGCGCACCATGTCGGCGGCGAAGACCTTGCTCTTGGTGTACCAGGCCATCGAGGTCGAGAACTCCTCGGTGATCCCGACGTGGGTGAGCACGCCGCCCCGGATGAAGCTCATGTCGTCGGTGAAGGCCGGTGTGAGGATCTCGTCGGCCTCGTCCAAGACGGCCGTGGCCTCGTCGATGCGGCCCGCCGCGGCCAGCGCCCGGCTCAGCGTGCCGTAGGCCATGCTCTGGCCCCGCAGGTCGGTGAGCCCGCGGAAGAGTTGCACTGCCTCTTGGGCGGGCTCCACGGCCTCGGCTGCCCGCCCGTCCCACAGGCGCACGCCCGCGAGGAGCACGAGCACCATGCCGTGGGCCCAGCGGTCGCCGCTCTCGGTCACGAGGCTGAGGACGTGCAGGGCCAGGCGCTCGGCTTCGGCCCGCCTGCCCTGGAAGTACTTCACGAAGCCCCGCAGGCCTTGCGCCCATCCGATGCCGCCGAAGTCGCCCGCGTCGGTGAAGGCCTGTTCGGCCTTGGCCAGGCGCTCCTCGGCGCGGTCGAGGTCGCCCTTCTCGAAGGAGATCCACGCCAGGTTCCACAGCGCCCACGCCTCCTCCCGGCGGGCGCCGAGCGAGCGGAAGACGTCGAGGGCCTGGCGGATGGCGGCTTCGGCCTGCTGGGGCTCGCCCGCGAACAGGCTCGTCATGCCGCGGAGGCTGAGGGCCTCCGCTTCGCCGGCGGCGTCGCCCAGCGCGCGCCACGCCTCGATGGCCTCGTCGAGCGTGCGCGCCGAGGCGGCCAGGTTGCCCTCGGTCTGCTCGATGTGGCCCTGCACGCTGAGCGCCTTGGCGCGCGAGCGCGGGTGGTAGCCGCCTTCGATCTGCGCGTAGACCTCGGCCAAGTCGGCGCGGGCGCCCTCCAGGTCGTGGAGGTGGGTGCGGGCCCGGGCCCGTTCGAGCAGCACCCGCCGCTTCGGGCGGCCGGGGCCGGGCGGGAGCAGTCGCAGCGCCCGATCGAGCAGGGGGACGGACACGCCGTGCATGTCGCGCTGCTTGGCCCGCACCGCGGCGCGCTCGATCGCTGTCAGCGCGATGTCGCAGATCTCGTCGGGAACGCCCGCGATCCCGCTCAGCTCGCGTGACAGCTCGGCGGCGGCGCCGTAGTGGTGGGCGAGCTGTTCGAGGTACTCGTCCTCCCGCCCGGTGCGCCGGGCGTTGTCGCTCAGCCAGTCGGCCAACGCGGCGTGGCGCCTGCCGCGTTCGGCCTTGGTCAGCGTCTCGTACGCCACCTCGCGCACGAGCTCGGAGCGGAACTCGTACTCGCCGTCGGCCAGCGAGTGCAGCAGGTCCTTGGCGGCCAACGACCGCAGCACGGAAGGCACGTCGGTGTCGCCGCGGTCCTCGGCGAGCACCGACAGCGCCGCGATCGGCCCGGTGTGGCCGAGCACGGCGGCGTCCTCCAGCAGCGCCCGCTCGGCGGCGGGCAGCGCGTCGAGGCGGGCCGCCACCAGGCCGCGCAGGGTGGCGGGCAGCTCCTGGGCGACGGCGGTGTCGACCGCCCGGTTCCGCAGCACGCCCGCCTCGTTGAGCAGCGAGACCAGCTCTTCGAGGAAGAAGGGGTTGCCGCCGCTCCGGTCGAGGAGCACGTCGCGCAGGTCGGGGGGCGGCGCCTCGCCGAGCAGCGCGGTGAGGAGGTCGCGGGCGGCGTGGGCGTCGAGCGGGTCGAGGTGGATCGACACCAGGTTGTGGTGGGTTGGCTTGGGCGCCCAACGCTCCTCCAGCTCCAGGCGGGCGGTGGCCACGAGCAGCACGGGCAGGTGGCGCAAGCGTTCGAGGAGCCGGTCGACGAGGTCGAGCACCACGGCGTCGGCCCAGTGCAGCTCGGACAGCACGACGACCAACGGCCGCGTCTGGGCCAAGGACTCCAGCAGCGTCAGCAGCGAGCGGTTGGCGTCTTCGCGGGCGCGCTGCGGGTCGACGTTGGCGAGCGCGTCCTCGTCGCCCATGAGGTAGCGAAGGCCGTCGGCCAGCCGAGCCGCCTCCGGCGACGCCGGGTCGAGGCCGGTCGCTGTGCGGACGGCCGCCATGCTCTTCTCGGCCGACACGTCGTCGGGATCGGTGGGCTCGATGCCGCACGCCTGGCGCACGGCTTCGGCCACCGGCCACCACACGTTGGCCTCGCCGTAGGGCACGCAGCGGCCTTCGAGGACGAGCGCGTCGTGCTCGCTTCCCGCCTCGGCCGCCAGCTCGGCGGCCAGGCGGCTCTTGCCGATGCCCGCCTCGCCCAGCAGGAGGACGAGGTGGGCGCGGCGGCGGGAGACGGCAGCCGTCAGCGCCCGCCGCAGCAGGCCCAGCTCCTCGTTGCGACCGACGAGCGGGGTGGGGGCGCGACGGGGCCGGTAGCCGGGCGGGGCCAGCGCGGCGTGGGCCTCCCAGGCGGTGATCGGCTCCTCGCGGCCGCGGGCCTGCACCTCGCCGAGGCACTCGTACTCCACCACGTCGCGGGTGGCGGCATAGGTGGCGGGGCCGACGACCACCTGGCCGGGACCCGCCAGCGTCTGGAGCCGGCTGGCCACGTTGACCACGTCGCCCATGGCCGTGTAGTCGCCCCCGGCCCGCAGTGCCCCGACGAGCACCTCGCCCGTGTTCACGCCGATGCGCAGCTGCACCTCGGCGTCGAGCTCGCCGGTGAGCGAGGCGAGCGTGCGCTGCATCTGGAGCGCGGCCCGCACGGCCCGCTCGGCGTCGTCCTCGTGGGCCACCGGCGCGCCGAACAGGGCGACGACGGCGTCGCCGACGATCTTGTCGACGCGGCCCCCGAAGGCGTTGACGTCGGCCACCAAGCGCTCGAAGCAGCGGTCGACCATGTTCTTGACCTGCTCGGGGTCGCGGTTCTCGCTGAGCGTCACGAACCCGACGAGGTCGGCGAACAGCACGGTGACGATGCGGCGTTCGTCGCCGCGGGCCGACAGGAGCTGCCCGCACGACGGGCAGAAGCGTGCGTTGTCGGGGACTGCCGCTGCGCACGCCGGGCACGTCACACCGACAGACTAGAGGGGCTCGGCGCGGTACCTCCTCCCGATATGGCGGAGGTCACACGGCCTCAGTCGTCGCCCGACGCCGTCGCCGTGGTGGTCGTGGTCGACGACGTCGACGTGCTGGTCGTGGTGGTCGACGCCTGGTTCTGCTTGGGCTTGGTCGTCGTGGTCGTCGTCGTGCTCGGGGCGGCCGTGGTGCTCGTCGTGGTGGTCGGCGACCCTTCGACGGTGGTGGAGGTGCTCGACGACGTCGTGCTGCTCGTGGTGGAGCTGCTCGTGCTGCTCGTGGAGGACGTGGGCAGCGTGTCGACGCCGCTGATGCTGCCCAGCGGGCGCAGCGACAGGTCCTCCGGCCTGGCTGTGTGCAGCTGCTGGATGGGGACGGTCGCCACCGCCACCCGCATGTACTCGCCGAAGATGCGAGCGGGGAACGACCCGCCCGACACCCGGATGCCGTGCACGTCCTCCATCGGCACCTGCCCGTCGGGGTGGCCGACCCACACCGCGGTCGCGAGCTGGGGCACGTACCCCACGAACCAGGCGTCGTGGTGGTTCTGCGTGGTGCCGGTCTTGCCCGCCATCGGTCGCCCGATGCCGGCCGCCGTTGCCGTGCCCCGCTGCACCACCTGCTGCAGCACGGCGTTGAGGACGCCGGCCTCCTTGGGGTCGAACGCCTGGCGCGTCTTCGGGGAGCGGGAGTACACCACGTTGCCGTCCCGGTCGAGGATGCGCCGGATGGCGTAGGGCTCGGCGTACAGGCCCTTGGCCGCGAACGTGGCGTACGCCGCCGCCATCTGGAGCGGGCTCACGCCCTTCTTGAGGCCGCCGAGGGCGATGGCCGGGTCGGCGTTGACGTCGGGGATGCCTGCCGCTTGCGCCGTGCTCACGACGTTGCGCGGGTTCACCTCGAGGATGAGCTGGGCGAACACGGTGTTGATCGACTTCACCATGGCCTCGTCGATGGTCATGGCACCTCGGCCTTGGCCGTCGGCGTAGTTGTGCACCGTGTACCGCTCTCCCCGGTACTCCAGTGTCTTGGGAGCGGTGCCGTCGAGTGTGGAGCGAGGGTCGATGCCGTCCCGAACAGCGGCGAGGTAGACGAACGGCTTGAAGGCCGAGCCCGGTTGTCGCCGCCCCTGGCTGGCCACGTCGAACTTGCGGTCGAACGACAGGCCGCCGAACAGGACGGTGATGGCGCCGTCGCCCGGTCGCACGGTGACCACGGCGGTCGCGGGGTCGGCGGGCCCGGAGAGCTGCTTCTGCACGGCCTGCCGGGCGCCCTCGTACGCCTTCGGATCGAGCGTGGTCTCGATGGTGTAGCCGCCGGTGAAGAGCTCCTTGCCGCGTGCCTCGGGCGATCCGCCCAGCTCGTCGAGGCCTGCCGCCTCCCGCTTGACGTACTCCACGAAGTGGGGTGCGGGCGTCGACTGGTCGACGGGCTGCTCCGGGGCGAGCATGAGCGGCTCCGACGTCGCCTGCTGGTGCTGGGCGTCGTCGAGCCATCCGTGCTTCTTCATGCGACCGAGCACGTGGTTGCGTCGCTCGACCACCTCGTCGGGCTTGGCGCGAGGATCGAGCGCCTCGGGTGCCCTGATCTTCCCGGCCAAGGTGGCCGCTTGGGTAGGGGTGAGCTGCTCGGGGCCCACGCCGAAGAACGTCTTGGCGGCGGCGGCGATGCCGTAGGCGCCGTCGCCGAAGTACACCTGGTTGAGGTACCGCTCCAGCAACTCGTCCTTCGAGTACTTCTTCTCGAGGCGCACGGCGTACTGCGCCTCCCGCAGCTTGCGGAACCACGTGCGCTCGGAGCCGGTGTAGTTGAGCTTGGCCAGCTGCTGGGTGATCGTGCTCCCGCCCTGCTTGCCGCCCTGCGCGTTGCGGACCAGCGCCCGGATCACGGCATTGGGGTCGACGCCCGCGTGGTCGTGGAAGTTGGCGTCCTCGGCGGCGAGCACGGCGTGCTTCACGTGCTCGGGCACGGCGTCGAGCTTCACCGGCTCCCTGCGCTGGGCGCCGTCGAGCTCGGCCAGCACGCTGCCGTCGGCCGCCTTCACGGTGGTGCCCTGGGGGAGCTCGTCGAAGCCCGCCACGCTCGGGGCGAACGGCGACGCCGCCGCCAGCACGATCTTGCTCACGCCGAGCGCCACCGCCCGGCGCAGCGGCGGGATCGTGGCCACGGCCACCACGAACAGGACGACGATCGCGGCGACAGCGGCGACGGTGCGCCTGCCGACGTGCGGGCGGTGCCAGTGGGGGAGGCGGGGCAGCCGGGGGACCCGCCTGCCCGCAACCACGACGTCACTCACCGTGGCGGTTGTCCCCGCCCGCCACGGCGACAAACGCCCCCGCCGTGGCCGCTGCCTACCGGTCGGAGCCGAGGCGACCGACGACGAGCGCGAGCAGGGCGGCCACGCCGAAGGAGACGAGCGACGCGCTCGCCCAGTCGGGCGCCCTGAACCCGAGGTCGCGCCACCAGTCGGCCCACCACCCGACCGTGCCCGGGTTCACCAGCTGGTAGGCCACGAAGCCCCCGGCCCAGGGGACCGCCATCCGCCAGCGTGGGCGGGCGTCCTCCGACACGTCCCAGCGCCCGCGGTGGAGGATGTAGTAGTCGACGGCGAAGGCGGCGAACAGCGGCACGAAGACCGACCCGATGAGCAGCAGGAAGTTCTCGTAGGCGAGCATGTCGACCACGAGGGCGAGCACCGTGCACAGGATGCCGACGGGCACGGTCACCCAGCGCCGGTCGATCCTCGGGGCCACGTTCTGCGCCGACGCGGTGGTGGAGTAGAGGTTGGCGAACGCCTCGTCGAGCTCGTCGACGGCCAGGATGAGCAGCGCCAAGGCGCCCGCAGGCAGCGCCAGAAGCGAGCCGAGCACGTCGACAGGGGTGCCCGCCGACGTGTCGAGCGAGAACGACGAGTAGGCGAGCACCCCCAGCGAGAAGAAGGCCACCGTGGCGGCGCCGTAGCCGGCGAACGCACCCCCGAAGGCGGCCCGGGCCGAGCGCGAGTGGCGCGAGTAGTCGGCGGCCAGCGGGATCCACGAAACCGGCAGGGCGATCACGATGTCGGCACCCTTCCAGAAGGCACGCCACGACCCGTCGCCGAAGGCAGGGAGGTCACGGCCGAGCACGCGCACGAACAGGTACGCCGTGGAGGCCAGCACCGCCCAGACGGCGATGCGCTTGAGGTAGCCGCGCACCACGCCCAACGGGCGCACGGCCATGAACGTGGCGATCGCGCCCGCCGCCACCGTGAACACCCAACGCAGGCTGCCGTCGGTCAGGCGCGAGGCGGCGTCGGCGATGATCCAGATCTCGAGCGTCGCCCACCCGATGTTCTGCACGATGTTGAAGGCGGTGGGCACCCAGGAGCCTCGTCGGCCGAACATGCCGCGCAGCAGCACCATGGCGGGTGCACCCGTCTGCGCGCCGGGCACCGCGCCCAGGCCGAGGAGCATGTTGCCCACGACCGCGCCGACCACGACGGCGACGAGCGCGGCCGTGAGCGACAGCGGCGGCAGTGTGGGATCGGGAGCGAGCACGAAGCCCGCGGCCACGAGGAGCAGCAGCGAGATGCCGAGGTTGCCCCAGAGGGCGGTCTGGTCCCACAGGCCCAGCAGGCGAGGGGGCGGCGCTCCGACGAGCGTCAGCGGCACCTCGTCGCGATCGGGTTGGTCACGCGGCTCGACGGCCATGTCTCTCTCCCTTCGCCGGCATTACCCGGAGCAGGTTCGGCGGGTCGGGTGCGGCGCACCCCTCTCAGCCCGTTCGGGCTCCCCGGTGACGAAAGCAACGTAGCAGCGACGAAGTGTGGGTAGACAGGGCGCATGTCAGAGTTCCTCACCGACGTCGAGACGCTGCGCCGTCGGGCCCGAGAGAAGATGGAAGAGGGCCCGGTCACTGACGCCTACGGCGCCGATCGCACGCGCGTGATCGCCGTGCTCAACGAGGCCCTTGCCACCGAGCTGGTCTGCTACCTGCGCTACAAGCGGCACTACTTCACCGCCACCGGGCTCAACGCGGGGCCGGTGGCCACCGAGTTCCTCGAGCACGCGACGCAGGAGCTCACACATGCCGATCAGCTCGCCGCCCGCATCACGCAGTTGCAGGGAGAGCCCGACTTCAACCCCGAGACGCTCACCGCACGCAGCCACGCCGAATACGTGGAGGGCACGAGCCTGCTCGACATGGTGAAGGAGGACCTCGTGGCCGAGCGCGTGGCGATCACGTCCTACCAGGAGATCGCGAGGTGGCTGGGCGACAAGGACGCGACCACGCGTCGGTTGATGGAGGAGATCCTCGCCGTCGAGGAGGAGCACGCGGACGACCTGCTCACGCTCCTCCAGACGATGTCCTAGAAGTCGACGCGAGGCACGCCGTCGTGCACGTGAAGCGTCGCGGGAAGACCCAACACGTCGAGCGCGCCGCGCGCTGTCGCGCGCGCGGCGACGCGCACGACGTCGCCCTTGTGCGCGCCGCTCGTCACCGCGAGCTCGAGGTGCAACACGCCCTCGTCGTCCTCGCGCGCGTCGACGACGACAACGTCGTGCGATCCGTCGCTCAGCAGTGCCATGGCCGAAAAGCCTTGCAAACAAAGGGTTTTTCGACCACCGAGAATCGAAAACCCTTGTGATGCAAGGGAAATGCTTGACCTTGCGCGCGCGTTCCTCGAACATTTGCACGGGAACTTCCCCAAGCCAGGAGGTGGCGGTGAACAAATCCGAACTCGTCGATCACGTGAGAGACGCAGCCGGTCTCGATCGTCGTGCAGCGGAGGCCGCGGTCAACGCGTTCGTCTCCGCGGTCATGAGCGACGTGAGGGCCGGCAACAAGGTGTCCATCTCCGGGTTCGGGATCTTCAACCCGACCACACGGGCCGCTCGTACCGGTCGCAACCCGCAGACCGGGGCCCCCGTCAAGATCGCTGCCTCCAAAGGTGTCCGCTTCGCTCCGGCGACCGCGTTCAAGCAAGAGCTCAACGCGGGCGGCAAGAAGGCGGCGGCGAAGAAGGCGGCTCCCGCCAAGAAGGCTTCGGCCAAGAAGGGAGCTGCATCAGCCAAGAAGGCGCCGGCCAAGAAGGCCGCCAAGTCCACCAAGAAGCGATAAGCGAAAGGCGGCACCGACTGATGAGCCCTACTCCTGCCAAGAAGAGCACGTCGGCGGCGAGGAAGACCACCGCCAAGAAGGCTCCCGCCAAGAAGGCGACCACGAAGAAGACCGCGGCGAAGAAGGCACCCGCCAAGAAGACGACCGCGGCGAAGAAGACCACCGCCAAGAAGGCGACCGCCAAGAAGGCGCCTGCGAAGAAGGCCGGTGGGGCCAAGAAGACCGCTGCCAAGAAGGCGCCGGCCAAGAAGGCCACCGCCAAGAAGGCCGGCGGCGCGAAGAAGGCCGGCGCCAAGAAGGCCGGCGCCAAGAAGGCCGGCGCAGCCCGGAAGCGCTAGCAGCTCCGACCGACGAAGGGGCCCTGCGGGGCCCCTTCGTCGCGTTCGCTTCCCGTACCGGCCGGGTGATCAGAGGTCGGCCAGCAGCTTGAAGGCCTCGCCCGAAGCCACGCCTGCAAGAGCGCCGTGCTCGGCCGCCCGGTCGTGCACGCGGCGGCGGAACCGTTCCACCTGCTCGGCGTCGTCGGGGTCGTCGATGTGCATGGTCGACCGCAGTTGGCTGCGGTGCTCGAGGAGGGCGAGGAGCTTGCGGTCGAGGAAGCCCTCCACGTCCTCCACGTGGTCGGGCTCGTCCGCCTCCCACAGCAGGAGCGCCTTCGGCCGGTGGGGCTCGAGGCCCTGCTCCGGGAAGAAGTGCGGGTCGCGGGCAGCCACGATGCCGTCCACGACGAGGAAGCCGGCGGCGCGGTGGTCGGGGTGCAGGCGGTAGCGCTTCCACGGGTCGTGGCCCAGCACCACGTCGGGCTTGACCGCCCTGATCCAGTACGACACCTCCCAGCGCTGGCGCAGGCCCGCTTCGAGCTCGCCGTCGCGCCAGCCGAGGAACACCACCTCGCCCTTGCCGCCCAGCGCCCGAGAGGCCGCCCGCTGCTCTTCCTGCCGCACGGCCACGAGGCGGGCTGCGTCCTCGCTCGGGTCCCACGAGCCCTTGGAGCCGTCGGTGCAGACGAGGTGGTGGATCTCGCAGCCGGCGGCGGCCCACTTGGCCAGCGTGGCGCCGCACCCGAACTCCACGTCGTCGGGGTGGGCGCCCACTGCGAGCGCTCGGGAGGGCACGGGCAGGTCGGTGGTCACGGCGCGACGGGCAGGTCGTCGGGCACGTCGACGTCCCATGCCAGCTGCACGTCGCGGACCACGCGCACGGGCACCGACAGCGCCTCGGCTGTCGCGCGGTGCCGGGCGAAGGAGCCGGGGCCGTACGAGAAGCGGAACCCGGCGTCCACGGGCACGCCGATCACGTTGGTGCCGTCGTCGCGCCGGTCGGGGACGAGCGTGATGCCGTCGAAGTCGGGCACCCACGTGAGGTCCTCCGCCAGCGGCAGGTCGGCGTGGGCCACGGTGACGTGGGCGGCGCCTCGTTCGGCCAGGTGGTGCACGCCTGCCTCCACCGCGCCGTTGAGCCCGAGGCCGGGCGCCCACACCACGTCGACGCCGTGGCCCGCTGCCCAGGCGGCCACGTCCTCGTCGTCGCAGACCACGGCGGTGGGCAGCGGTGCCGCTGCCCGCAGCACCACCTCGGCCATCGAGCGGGCGAGCGCTTCGCGTTGGGCGGCGGGCATCGCGGGCGCCAGTCGCAGCTTGGCGCGGGCGAACGCCTTCACGGGGACCAGCACGGCCGCGGCCACCCGGGGAGTCTACGGTGAACGCCGTGCCGGGGAAGGTGGCCGTGATCGGGGCGGGCTCGTGGGGGACGGCGGTGGCGTCGATCGCCGCCGGGCGCGCCTCCACGGTGCTGTGGGCCCGGCGCCCCGACCTGGCCGAGGAGATCACCGAGAAGCACCGCAACTCCGCCTACCTGGCCGACTTCCTCCTGCCCGAGTCGCTGGCGGCCACCGCGTCGCTGGAGGAGGCCGTGGCCGACGTCGACGTCGTCGTCATGGCGGTGCCGTCGCACGGCTTCCGCGACATCCTGGCGTCGGCATCGTCGTTCCTGCGCAGCGGCGTGCCGGTGCTGAGCCTCACCAAGGGCTTGGAGCAGGAGACGTTGAAGCGCATGACCGAGGTGGTGGCCGAGGTGGTGCCGGGGCACCCGACGGGCGTGCTCACCGGGCCCAACCTGGCCAAGGAGATCATGGCGGGCCAGCCCGCGGCGTCGGTGGTGGCCACCACCGACGAGGCGCTGTCGGAGGAGCTGCAGCGCCTGCTCAGCACGCAGGTGTTCCGCGTCTACACCAACCCCGACGTGGTGGGCTGCGAGGTGGCGGGCGCGCTGAAGAACGTGATGGCGATCGCGTCGGGGATGGCCGACGGCATGGGCTTCGGCGACAACACGCGCGCGGCGCTGATCACCCGCGGGTTGGCCGAGCTCACCCGCCTCGGCGTGGCGTTGGGCGGCGAGCCGCTCACGTTCTCCGGCCTGGCCGGGATGGGCGACCTGGTGGCCACCTGCATCAGCCGCCAGAGCCGCAACCGCTACGTCGGGGAGGAGCTCGGCAAGGGGCGCACCATCGAAGACGTCGTGGCCGAGATGAAGATGGTGGCCGAGGGCGTGAAGACCTCGCGGGTGGCGCTGGAGCTGGCGGCGCGAGCGGGCGTGGAGATGCCGATCGCCGAGCAGGTGGTGGCGGTGCTGTACGAGGGGCGGACCGCAGCCGAGGTGATCCCCGCGCTGATGCGCCGCGAGGCCAAGCCCGAGCTCCACGGCATCGCCCGGGAGGCGATGCCCGACCAAGACGGCATCGCGCAGGACTGAATGGGTTTCAAGGCCTGGGCGCTGCGGCGGGCCATGGGCCGCTTCCGCATCGACGACGACATCGTCCGCCACCTGTCCACCTTCCAACGCCTCGGCGAGACGGTGGAGGTGCAGCTGCCGGGGGAGCTGCTGCCGGTGGGCGCCCGCACGCTGTTCCGGGCCGTGCGCACGCGGGCGGCGGCCCAGCTGGGCGTCGACTGGGTGTGGCCGCACTGGCTGGAACGGCAGCTCGACCCGCACTCGCCCGCCTTCGTCCCGCGCGGCCACGTGGCGCTGCTCACCAACCTCACCGGCCGCAACTGGACGATGGTCGGGAGCCTGGGTTCCTCGCGGGAAGCGGTGGTCGATCCGCGGGGGCTGGTGACGCCGTGGTTCGACGGGTGGTCGCTCGACTGGTGGATCGGCGCCGACGACCGGTGGCACCTGCCTTCACGCGAGACGGCGGTGCGCCAGCAGCTGGTCGACGACAGCCCGGTGGTGGAGACGGCCATGCGCGTGCCCGGTGGCGACGCCGTGCAGCGCGTGTACGGCGTGCCCGGCCCCGACGACCTCGTTGTGGTGGAGATCGAGAACCGCTCGCCCGTCCCGTTCGCCGTCGCTCTCGCCGTGCGGCCGTACAACCCGGAGGGGCTGGCGGTGGTGGAGCGCATCCGCCTGCTCGACGATGTCGTCACCGTCGACGGCAGGCCTGCCCTGCTGCTCCCCAAGGAGCCCGCTCGGGTGGCCGGCTCCACGTTCCAGGAGGGCGACTGCGTGCACGTCGTGACGAGCGGCCGGGCGGGCACGTCGCTGCCCGATCCGTTGCGCTGCGACGTGGGCCTGGCCCAGGCGGCCTTCCTCTACCCGCTGCCCCACACCGCGGTGCTCCGGGTGGCGCTCCCGCTCACCGTCCAACGCCGCACGCGTCGCAAGGGCCTCACCCTGCGGCGGGTGGAGCGCCTGCCCAAGTTGCCCGTCGCCCTGCCGTCGGCGGAGTCGGTGGCCCGGGGGTGGCGGGCGCAAGCCGCTCGGGGCATGCGCCTGGAGCTGCCCGAAGGGCGCTTGGCCGAGGCCGTCGAGGCCAACCGCCGGTTCCTGCTCCTGTTCCACGACGGGGCCGACGTGACGCCGGGGCCCTACACGTACCACCGCTTCTGGTTCCGCGACGCCGCCTACATGCTGCGGGCGATGGACCGGTACGGCTTCCATCGCGAGGCGGCCGAGGTGATCGCCAACTTCCGCAGCCGACAGCGGGTGGACGGGTTCTTCTTCTCGCAGCGCCAGGAGTGGGACGCCAACGGAGCCGCCCTCTTCGCCATGGCGGAGCACTGGCGGCTCACGCGTGACCTGTCGTGCATCGAGCCCGGGGTGGTGGCGGCCGGCGTGCAGTGGATCGAGCGCAAGCGCCGGTCGAAGCGGCGGCGCAACGACCCGGCGTTGCGCGGCCTCATGCCGGCTTCGATCTCGGCCGAGCACCTGGGGCCGTTCGACTTCTACTACTGGGACTCGTTCTGGTCGCTGCGGGGCCTGCTCGACGGCGCCGTGCTGCTCGACGCCACCGGGATGCCCGAACAGGCCGAGCAGGCGCGCGCCTGGGCGGGCGAGCTGTCCCACGCGATCGACGCCTCGCTGGCCGACGTGACGGCGCGGCTGGGCACCGAGGCCATGCCCGCCGGGCCGCGGCGGCGCATCGACCCGGGCGTGATCGGCTCCCTCGTGGCCTGCTCGCCGCTCGGCCTGCTGGCTGCCGACGACCCCCGCGTGGCGGCCACGCTCGACGTGGTGCGGTCGCGGTTCTCGATCGACCGCGCGTTCTTCCAGGGCATCAGCCACACGGGGCTGGGCACGTACCTCACGCTGCAGCTGGCGTTCGTGGAGCTGGCGCAGGGGGACCGGCGGGCGCTCGACCGCCTCGACTGGCTGCTCGAAGCGGCCACGCCCACCTTCACGTGGCCCGAGGCCATCCACCCGCAGCTCGGCACCGGCTGCATGGGCGACGGCCACCACGGCTGGGCGGCCGCCGACTTCCTCTCCCTCGTGCGCGAGCTGCTGGTGCGGGAGACGGTCGACGGCGGGCTGGCGCTGTGCTCGATGCTGCCCGACGCATGGGCGAGCGAGGGGATCGAGGTGCACGACGCCCCTACGCACGCAGGCCGCCTGTCGTTCGCCGTGCGCCGCCACGGCGACCGTCCCGCGCTGCTGTGGGAGCTCCAGCCGCATCCCGACATCACGCGGCCGGTCCCGATCACGGCACCGGGCCTCGACCCCACGTGGTCCTCGACCGACCTTCGAGGTGAAGCCCTGCTGAGTGGAGGCCCTTTGGCCCGCTGAGCAGACAAAAAGGCCTCCACTGGGCAGGCGCGGGTCTGTCGAGAGCGTCGTTCGCTTCTCATCGACGATTGCCACTTCCTCGTTCTGGCTGCAAACTTGGGCCTGTTATCGGCCGGATTGCGGGCCGGACGAGTGCTCAGTCGTCGAGGCGAGCGGTGGCGATGCCCCAGGGGCGTAGCTCGAACGCCCCCTCGAAGGGCGCCAGCGGCCGGCCGAGGAGGTCGACCAGCCAACCCGAGCGTCCCTCGATCGTCACGGTCGTGGGCTCCGGGGACGGGTTGAACACCCGCACCTCCAGCGCCTCGGCCCGGCGCACGACGGCGGACACCTCCGCCCCGTGCACGTCGAGCGCGGAGCCTGTCGGCTCGCGGGTGCCGCCGCCGTCGGCGTGCACCACCTCGAGCGGCAGGAACGCGTCGTCGACCAGCGCGTACGGGTCGGCGTCGTCGCCCACGAACAGGCCGTAGCGCACGTCGACCGGCCCGAGCAGCTTCGGTCCTTCCAGTGGGATCGGGGGGCCGGCCGACAGCGGGCGGGTGGGGATGTCGACCTGCGAGAGCATCCCTGTGGAGCGCAGCAGCGTGAGCGCCACCTCGGTGCCCCCGTCCACGACCTCGTACTCCAGGAGGCCCTCGTGCACGACGGTGAGCCCGCCCGCCTGGACGAACCGCCGGGACGGGAACGTGGGCAGGCCCGCCTCCGTCGGCCCCCCCTCGGCGTCCAGCCCCCGCTCCACCACTGCGAACGCGCACTCGGCCGACGACGACGAGGCCCGTCGGGGCAGCGGGAAGTGCGCCCGCAGGCGGTGGCCCCACACCGGGTTGACGAACGACGTGCGCACGCGCACCAGGCGCTCGCCCGCGTGCAACTCGACCACGGTGGTGACGGGCACCTGCACGCCCTGCCACTCGTACACCCGCCGCACGGCGAGGAGGCCGCGCATCGGTCCCGACTCGACGGCTGCCACCTCCACGGACGACGGCGCGTCCACCGGCACGTCGTGCTCGGCCGGGCACCAGTTGTAGGTGTCGCCCACGTCGAGGCCGTCGACCAGTCGGTCGAACCCGCAGGCGCCGTCGACGGAGAACGTGCCGTCGGCGGCGACCTCGACCTCCACCAGCCCGTTCGCCAGCCGCCGACCCTCGACGGCAACCGGCGCGCACGTGGGCGGCTCCGGCGCCCACATCGCCCAGCCGAAGCCGGGCACGTCCTCCACCCGCGTCAGCACCCGCATGCTCGGCGGTTGCTCGATGCGCACCCGCACCGGCCGGTCGGGATCGGAGCCCGCCCGGGCGTAGAGGTCGCGCTTCACCTGGTCGACGAGGAACTCCGTGCGCAGCCGGGCGTCGGCCTCCAGCACGATGTCGATGCCTTCCTCGGTCTCCTCCACCCGGATGGCGTTGACGAACGTGGACTGGTCGAGCTGCTGCCCCCGGATCTGGCCCAGCAGGCCGCCCAGGTCGCGGGCGGCGATGCGCTCGTCGGACAGTGTCGCCGCCCGCGCCTCCAGCACCTGCGCGCCCTCCACCGGCCCCGAGCCGGGCAGCAGCAGCTCCACCAGGCCGCCCCGCGGGCGGGCCGACGGGTTCACCACCACGACGCCCGCGTCCCGCATGGAACGGCCCACCGACGTCAGCGCCCGCTCGGCCAGCCCTTCGGCGATCTGGCGGGCCTCGCCGTAGCGGTGCAGCACGGCCGCCACCGTCTCGTCGGACGAGCAGGCGCACACCGAGTCGTGGGCGGCGTTGCGGATCACCTCCCGCCAGGCGAGGTCGAACAACCGCTGCGGCCACCGGGACAGGAACAGCGCCGCGAGCGGCTCGGCCCGTCGCTCCAAGGCCCGTTCGGCCCGGGCCGCCGCCTGCTTGACGTCCACCCGGTTGGACGCCACCCCCATGAGCAGGTTGGCTCGCGCGCCCGACCGCAGCTCGCCCGTCCACGACGGCAGCCCCTCCACCGGCGCCGACGCCAGGTACTCGGCCAGCGAGGTGACGACCAGCTCGTAGTCGGACTGGACGGCGTTGGCCTCGGCCACCACCCGGCCCAGCCACGGCTGCGGCACCTGGTGGTCGGTCCCGTTCATGAAGAGCATCCCGTCCAACAGGAACGAGCCGATCTCCGCCTCGTGGGCGGCGAGACGGCGCAGCAGCGCCTTGGCGTCGTCGGGGACGGCGGCGCCGTTGCCGTAGCCGGTGACGAGGTACTCGGCGCGCACCGTGGAGCCGTCGGGCGCCGACC
This sequence comes from Acidimicrobiales bacterium, assembly GCA_036260075.1. Classification (GTDB taxonomy): domain Bacteria; phylum Actinomycetota; class Acidimicrobiia; order Acidimicrobiales; family JAHWLA01; genus DATAAM01. Next base: position 3,591 of record DATAAM010000032.1, on the reverse strand, counting down.
ACCAGAAGCCGGTTTTGTCGACGGCCGACGGCACGCCCCGCCACACCACCGCGTGCTCCATGCCCGCCAGCCGCAGGAGCTGGGGCATCTGCGCGATGTGGCCGAACATGTCGGGCAGGTAGCCGACGGGCGAGGCGCCCCCGAAGGCGGCGGCCCGCTCGATGCCCAGCTGCAGGTCGCGCACGATCGTCTCGCCCGACACGAGGAACTCGTCCATGAGCACGTACCACGGCCCCATGGACAGCCGCCCGCTCGCCGCCAGCCGCCGCAGCCGGGGCTCCTCCTCCGGCCGCACCTCCAGGTAGTCGTCGACCACGGCCATCTGGCCGTCGAGCAGGAAGCGGGCGTAGGACAGGTCGCGTTCCAGCAGGGGCAGGAACTCGTCGAGCAGGTCGACCAGCCGCAGTCGGAAGGCCTGGAACGGCGCGTACCACTCGCGGTCCCAGTGCGTGTGGGCGACGATCGCTACGCGTCGCACCGCGTCAGCACCTCGGCGCCGTCGTCGGTGACGAGCACCGTGTGCTCGAACTGCGCCGTGCGCCGGCCGTCGGCGGTGACCGCCGTCCACCCGTCGTCCCAGACGACCGGGCGCCAGTCGCCCATGGTGATCATGGGCTCGATGGTGAAGGTCATGCCCGGCTCCATGACTGTGCGGGCGCTGGGCTCGTAGTAGTGGGGGACGTGCAGGCTGGTGTGGAACTGCTCGCCGATCCCGTGGCCCACGAACGCCCGTACCACGCCGTAGTGGTGGGCCCGGGCCACGTCCTCGATGGCCCGGCCGATGTCGGAGATCGGCCTGCCCGGCTTCACCGCCTCGATGCCGACGTCGAGGCAGCGCCGCGTCACCTCCACCAGCCGTCGGGACGCCTCGTCGACCCGGCCCACGAGGAACGTGGCGTTGGTGTCGCCGTGCACACCGTCGAGGTAGGCCGTCACGTCGAGGTTGACGATGTCGCCGTCGCGCAGCTCCCGGTCGTCGGGGATGCCGTGGCAGATCACCTCGTTCACCGAGGTGCACAGCGACTTGGGGAAGCCGTTGTAGTTGAGCGGGCTGGGGTAGGCGCCCCGCTCCACGAGGGCCTCGTGGCAGAGGCGGTCGAGCTCGTCGGTGGTGACGCCGGGGCGCACGGCGGCGCCCACCTGTTGCAGCACCTCGGCGGCCAGCCGCCCCGCCCGCCGCATGCGCTCGATCACCTCGGGCGGCTTCACCAGGGGCTCGTCCCAGGGCTCCACCTCGCCGCTGTCGGCGTACGGCGGCCGGGGGATGTGGTCGGGCACCGGACGAGGGGGGCTGACCCGGCCGGGCCGCACCCGCTCCTCGGCCACCTTGTGGCAGCGCTTGAACTTCCGGCCGCTGCCGCACCAGCAGGGGTCGTTCGACTTCGGCAGCACCGTCGACATCGCTTACTAGCCTGGCAGGCGTGAGGATCGTGTTCGGCACCGACGAGCGGACGCCGCTGACGGAGGAGATCGTGGAGGAGCTGCGCCGTCGTGACCACGACGTCGTCGTGGTGGCCGACGGCGAGAGGTGGGCCGATGTCGGGCGGGCCGTCGCCGAAGCGGTGGCGGGGGGCGAGGCCGACCGGGGCGTCGTGTGCTGCTGGACGGGCACCGGCGTGTCGATGGCGGCCAACAAGGTGCCCGGGGTGCGGGCCGCCCTGTGCACCGACGCCGAGACCGCCCGGGGCGCCCGCCGCTGGAACGACGCCAACGTGCTCGCCCTGTCGCTGCGGCTCACCACCGAGCCGCTGGCCCGGGAGATGCTCGAGGCCTTCCTGGCCACCGAGCCCGACGATGACGAGCGCGAGCAGATCGCTCGCGTCGGTTAGCGCTAGCGTGCGCGCATGCCGACGTTCGTGATGCTGTCCACGCTCGGCCCGGAAGGGGCGGCCACGCTGCGGGAGAACCCCGAGCGGGCCAAGGCGGTCAATGCCGAGCTGGAGGCGCTGGGCGTACGGGTGCTGGAGCAGTTCGCCCTGCTCGGGCCCTACGACTTCTGCAACATCCTGGAGGCGCCCGACGAAGTCACGATGGCCAAGGTGGCGCTCGTCCTCGGGGCGCGCGGCACGGTCAAGACGCTCACCATGTCGGCCATCCCGATCGACGAGTACCTGGCCCGCCTGCGCGAGCCCTAGCCTCACCCCGCCGGTCCAGAACGGCGGAGGTCAGCGGCTCAGTACCACCAGAGGCCCTGCTTCTTCCGCTCCCGGCGCACGTCGTCGAAGGGGAACTCGGCGGGCAGCACGCTGCCGTCGGAGAGCCGGCGCAGGCGGTATCCCTCAGGCAGCACCTCGGCCACCTCGAACCCCCGGGCCCACCGGTCGTCGAAGCGGCTGCGCACCTCGACGCGCGTCCCCGGCTTCACGTACTCCTCCACGAGCAGCTCTGCACCTGTCGCCATGCTCGACTCCCCCTGCCCTCGCCTCGGATGGGGTGGAACTGCGTGCTTGGAGCAATCGACTCCATCCTGCGCCCCTCGTGCTTCGTGCGCAAGACGGCAGTGTTCCCACTGAGCGAAGATCGTCTGCACGATGACTGAACTTTTTTCGGAGCCTGTCCGGCTGACGGAGTGGACCTCCTGCGGCGGCTGCGCCGCCAAGTGGGGGGCGGCGCCCCTCCGGGCGCTGGTGGCGGAGCTGGCCGCCTCGGCATCGGGGCTGCTCGTGGGCCTGGCTCCCTCCGACGACGCCGCCGTGCTCCGCCTCGGCGACGACGTGGCGCTGGTCTCGACCACCGACTTCTTCCCGCCGCTCGTCGACGACCCGGCCGACTTCGGCGCCATCGCCGCGGCCAACGCGTGCAGCGACGTGTTCGCCATGGGGGGCCGGGTGGTGCTCGCGCTCAACGTGGCCGCCTTCCCGGAATCGCTGCCGGTGGAGGCGGTGGCGGCGGTGCTGCGGGCGGCGGCCGCCGTTGTGGAGGAGGCGGGCGGCGTGGTGGCGGGCGGCCACACCATCCGGTCGGAGGAGCCGATCTTCGGGCTGGCCGTGCAGGGCCTGGTGCACCCCGAGCGGGTGTGGTCGAAGGCGGATGCGCGGGCCGGCGACGTGCTCGTGCTGTCAAAGCCGTTGGGCACGGGCATCGTGCTGGCGGGCGGCGACGAGGCGGCCCGGGCCGCGGCGGTGGCGGGCATGCGAACGCTGAACCGGTCGGCCGCCGAGGTGTTGGCGGCGGTGGGGCCGCACGCCGTCACCGACGTGACCGGGTTCGGCCTGCTGGGGCACGGATGGGAGGTGGCCGAGCGCTCGGGCGTGGCGCTGCGGTTCGAGGCGGCGGCCCTGCCGGTCTATCCGGGCGCGTCGGCGGCCGCCGAGGCGGGCGTGCGCACGGGCGGCGACGCCCGCAACCGCGCCCACCTGGAGGGCCGGGTCGTCGTCGGCCCCGGCGTGTCCGCCGCGGTGGAGGCGGTGGCCTACGACCCGCAGACCTCGGGCGGGCTGCTCGCCTCGCTGCCTCCCGCGGCCGCCCGCGACCTCCCCGGCTTCACCGTCGTGGGCGAGGTCCTCGACGCCCCGCCCCGCGTCGAGCTGGCGTAACCCCTCGTTTTGGGCACGGTTTCCCGCGGCAGGCGCGGGCAACCGTGCCCAAAAC
>DATAAM010000031.1:0-3221 GCA_036260075.1 Acidimicrobiales bacterium | reverse complement strand
ACAGAGGGCGAGGCGGGTCAGAGGAGCCCCTTGGCCTTGGCCTCGGCCTTGTAGCGGGCGAACTCGGCGTCGGTCACGGCGAACGCGTGCCGCCCGTCGCGCTCGATGAGCACGTAGTACATCCACGGCCCCGGCTCGGGGACGAGCGCCGCCTGCAAAGCCGAGCGGCTGGGGGCGGCGATCGGCGTGGGGATGAGCCCTTTGCGGAGGCGGGTGTTGTAGGGGTTGTCGTTGGCCAGGTCGCTCTTGCGCAGCGGCTCGGTGGGCCGGTTGAGCGCGTAGCGGATGGTGGCGTCGATGCCGAGCGGCCAGCCCTTCTGGAGCCGGTTGTAGATGACCTGGGCCACCTTGGGGCGCTCCTCGTCGATCTTCGACTCCTCCTCGACCATCGAGGCGACGATCACCGCCTCGTAGGGCGAGAGCCCCACCTTCTGCGGAGCCTGGTCGAGGGCCAGTTCCCGGGCGGCGGCGTCGAACGACTCGACCATGCGCGTGAGGATCGCCAGCTCGTCGTCCTTGGGCTCGAAGTCGTACGTTTCCGCCAGGAGCAGCCCTTCGAGGTTCGTGCTGTCGGGCGGCTGGAAGGCCGACCGCACGGTGCCGCTGCGGGCCAGCTCCAGGAACCGTTCGGCCGACCGGCCCGGCAGGCGGCCCACCCGGGCGGCGATCTGCTCGAGGGTGAGGCCCTCGGGGAACGTGACCCGCTCGAAGACCAGCTCCGGGCCCTTCTCGAGGATCTTCACCACCTCGCCGTAGCCCTGCTTCTCGCGGAAGGTGTACGCCCCCGCCTGGAACGGCCCCGCCCCCCGCACCTGGACGTACAGGCGGAAGAGGCGGGAGTTTTCGATCACGCCCTTGTCGTCGAGGATGGCGGCGATGCGCTGGGTGGAGGACCCCATGGGCACCTCCACGGCCACCTCCTCGCCTCCCGATGTGCCCCGGACGTGGCTGGTGGCCCAGAAGCCCACGGCACCGGCCAGGAGGAGCCCGACGACAGCCAGGGCCAGCAGCACCTTGGCCCACCGCGGGAAGCCGCCCCGCGGCTCGGGCATGGGCTCGACGACCACTGCCTCGTCGTCGTAGAGCGTGGTCATCGCCGCCCGTCCAACCACGCTTGCAGCATGACGGCGGCGGCCGCGCTGTCGACGCGGCGACGGCGGTCGCGGGCGTTGGTGCCCGCCGCTTGCAGGGCTCGGTCGGCGCTCACGGTGGTGAGCCGCTCGTCGAAGGTCTCCACCGGGACGGGGAGGACGGCGGCCAGCTCGCCTGCCTCGGCCGAGGCCGCCTGCGCCGACGCGCCGACGTGGCCGGACAGCGACAGCGGCAGGCCCACCACCACCCGCTCGGCCTCGACCTCGGCCACCACGGCGGCCACGGCCCGGTGGTCGGCGGCCCGGTCGCCCCGCCGCTCGATCACGGTGTAGGGCGAGGCGAGCGTGCCGGTGGCGTCGCTGGTGGCGACGCCGATGCGCTTGGTGCCCAGGTCGATCCCCACCACGCGCACGTTAGCCGGCGAGGCCGAGGGCCGAGCGCACCGCCTCCAGCGCCCGGTCGATGCCGCTCACGTCCTTGCCGCCCGCCACGGCCACGTCGCCCTTGCCGCCTCCCCCGCCGCCCACGGCCTTGGCCGCTTCCGCCACCAGCGGGCCTGCCTGGAGCCCGCCGTCCTTGGCCACCGCGGCCACCAGCGAGACCCGCTCGCCATCGGGCGTGCCGACCAGCACGACCGCTTGCACGCCCGGCTCGTCCCGCACGGCCAGGGCCAGCTCCCGCAGCTGGTCGGGACCGAGCCCGTCGCGGCGGGCCACCACGCGCCCGTCGACGGCCGCCTCGGCCAGCCCGCGAGCCTCGCCCCGGGCCAGCTGGGAGCGCAGCCCCTTCAGCTCCTCCTCCAGCGACTTCTGCCTGGCCAGCGCCCGCTGCACGGCGTCGGGCAGCTCCTCCGGCTTGGCCCGCAGGAGGTCGGCTGCCTGCTCCAGCAGGTCCTCCTGCTCCCGCATGTGGCGCAACGTGCCTGTGCCGGTGAGGGCGAAGATCCGCCGCATGTTGGAGCCGATCGAGCCCTCCGAGGTGATCTTGACCGGGCCGATCATGCCGAGCGCCGACACGTGCGTGCCGCCGCACAGCTCCATGGAGCGGGTGCCCGCCTCCACCACCCGCACCGTCTCGCCGTACTTGTCGCCGAAGAACGCGATCGCGCCCAGCTGCTCGGCGTGCTCCTTCGACGTCTCGTAGGCCCGCACCGGCTCGTCGGCCAGGATGCGCTCGTTGGCCATCTCCTCGACCCGGGCCAGCTCCTCCTCGCTCACCGCCGCGTGGTGGCTGAAGTCGAAGCGCAGGTAGTCGGGCGCCACCAGCGACCCCTGCTGCTTCACGTGGGGGCCGAGCACCTCCCGCAGGGCCCAGTGCAGCAGGTGGGTGCCCGTGTGGTTGCGGCGGATGGCCTCGCGCCGCTCCACGTCGATGGCGGCGGTGGCCTCCTGGCCCGTCGTGATCTCGCCCTGCTCGACCACGGCCACGTGGCGGTGGAGGCCGGTGAGCGGCGCGGTGGTGTCGACGACGCGGGCCGTGCCCGTGTCGGTGGTGATCGTGCCGGTGTCGCCCACCTGGCCGCCCCCCTCGGCGTAGAAGGGCGTGCGGTCGAGGAAGACCTCCACCGTGTCGTCGGCCCGGTCGAGCACGGCGAGCACCCGGGCCTTCGACTCGTACTCCTGGTAGCCGGTGAACTCGGTGGGACCGAAGCCGTCGAGGATGACGCGGTACTCCTCGGTGCGGTCGTCGTCGGCCTCGCCCGCTGCCTTGCGGTCCTCCTTGCCCCGGCGGCGCTGCTCCTCCATGGCGGCGGCGAAGCCCGCCCGGTCGACGTCGACGGCTCGCTCGCGGGCGATCTCCTCGGTGAGCTCGATCGGGAAGCCGAAGGTGTCGTGCAGCTTGAAGGCCACGTCGCCGGGCACGACGGTGACGCCCGCCGACAGCTGCTCCTCCAGGATGGCGGAGCCCGACTTCAGGGTCTGGCGGAAGCGCTCCTCCTCTCTGGTGACGATGCCCGCCACCAGGTCGGCGTTGCGCACCAGCTCGGGGTAGGCCTCCCCCATCGTGTCGACGGTGGCCTCCACCAGCGCCGGGGTGACGAGCTTCTCGGCGCCCAGCTGGAAGGCGTGGCGGACGGCTCGGCGGATGATGCGGCGCAGCACGTAGCCCCGGTCCTCGTTGGAGGGGAA
>DATAAM010000030.1:0-12231 GCA_036260075.1 Acidimicrobiales bacterium | reverse complement strand
CGCCACGGCGGCGGCGCCTTCTCGGGCAAGGACCCCTCGAAGGTCGACCGCTCCGGTGCCTACGCCGCCCGTTGGGTGGCCAAGCACGTGGTGGCCTCGGGCGCCGCCCGGCGCTGCGAGATCCAGGTGGCCTACGCCATCGGGGTGGCCCGACCGGTGTCGATCATGGTGGAGACGTTCGGCACCGAGACGGTGGGCCACGACGCCATCGCCAAGGCGGTCGACGAGGTGTTCGACCTGCGACCCGCGGCGATCGTGCGCGACCTCGACCTGCGCCGGCCGATCTACCGGCGCACGGCGGCCTACGGCCACTTCGGCCGGTCCGACAAGGAGTTCAGCTGGGAGCAGCTCTCCCGCCTGGACGACTTCAAGTCGGCCGTCGGCCTCTGAGCAGCCCCGCCCCTCCCCGTTCTGGTGGGGGGAATGGACCGCCGGCTGTCCATTCCCCCCACCAGAACGGCGGGCAGCGCGTCGTGCGGGTCCTTCCGGACGTGCCCGCCATCGACAAGACGTTCGACTACCTGGTCCCCGACGCGGTCGCGGACCAGGTGCGCGTCGGGACGATGGTCCGCATCGCCCTGCACGGCCGGCGGGTGGGGGGCTGGGTGGTGGAGGACGACGTCGAGCCGCCCGCGGGCAAGGCCCTCAAGCCGCTGGCCAAGGTGACGGGGTGGGGTCCGCCGCCCGACGTCGTGGCCCTGAGCGGGTGGGCGGCGTGGCGGTGGGCGGGGCGGCGGGCCACCTTCCTGCGCACGGCCTCGCCACCGACGGCCGTGCGGGGGCTGCCGCCCCCGGCGCCTGCCGTGCCCCCCGCCGCCGCCGTCGGTGCGGATCCCGAGCTCGTGCACGAGGCGTTCGCCAGTCCGTCGCCGGTGACGGTGCGGCTGCCGCCGGCCGCCGACCCGTTCCCCCTCGTGGCGGCCCGCCACCCCGCCCTCGTGCTGGCGCCTTCGCTCGGCGCTGCCGCCCACCTGGCCGCGCGGCTCCGGCGGGCGGGGAGGCCGGTGGCGCTGGTGCCCCGCGAGTGGGCGCGGGCGGCGGCAGGAGGCGTGACGGTGGTGGGCGCCCGGGCGGCGGCGTGGGCGCCCGCGCCGGGCCTGGCTGCCGTCGTGGTGGTCGACGCCCACGACGAGGTCTACCAAGAGGAGCGGGCGCCCACGTGGAACGCCTGGCAGGTGGCGGCCGAGCGCGGCCGCCGGGCGGGTGTGCCGGTGGTGCTGCTGTCGCCGTGCCCGACGCTCGACCTGCCTGAGCCGTTGCTCCTCTCGCGGGCCGAGGAGCGGGCGGGCTGGCCTGCCGTGCTCGTCGCCGACCGGCGCCGCGACGACCCGCGCTCGGGCCTGTACTCCGAGCGGCTGGTCGACCTGCTGCGCAGCGGGGGACGGGTGGTGTGCGTCCTCAACCGCAAGGGTCGGGCCCGCCTGCTGGCCTGCGCGTCGTGCGGCGAGCTCGCCCGCTGCGACCGGTGCGGGTCGGCGCTGGAGCAGGACGAAGGCGAGCGACTGCGGTGCCGTGCGTGCGCGGCCACCCGCCCGGTGGTCTGTGCCTCGTGCGGGGCGACGCGCCTGCGCAACCTGCGGGCAGGCGTGGCCCGGGTGCGCGAGGAGCTGGAGGCGTTGGCGGGCGTGCCCGTGGGCGAGGTCACCGGCGAGTCCGCTGACGTGCCGACCACGGCCGTGGTCGTGGGAACCGAAGCCGTGCTGCACCGGGTGCCGCACGCCGACGTCGTCGCCTTCCTCGACCTCGACCAGGAGCTGCTGGCGCCCCGCTTCCGGGCCGCCGAGCAGGCGCTGGCCCTGCTGGCCCGGGCCGCCCGCGTGGTGGGGGGGCGAGCCGAGGGCGGGCGCCTGTTGCTCCAGACCCGCGTGCCCGACCACGAGGTGGTGGCTGCCGCCGTGCACGCCGACCCGGGCCGGGTGGCGGCCGTCGAGCGGCCCCGGCGGGAGGCGCTGCGGTTGCCGCCCGCCGCCGCGCTGGCCTTGGTGGCGGGGGAGGCGGCCGACGAGTACGTGGCCGCCGCGCCCCCCGAGCTCGAGCGCCTCGGCCCGGCCGACGGGCGGTGGCTCCTGCGGGCGCCCGACCACCGCAGCCTCTGCGACGCCCTGGCCCGCACCTCCCGCCCCTCCGGCCGGTTGCGCGTGGAGGTCGACCCCCTCCGGGCCTGACACCGATCCGTTCGCTGTGCGCCACGGGTGCGCCGACCGGGAACAGCGCGCAGCGCCGGCTCCGTCCCCCGCAGGGGCAGGGGCGATACGGTTTGGCATGGCCTCGTTGGGACTGCTGTTCGCCGGCTTCTCGATCGTCCTGCCGCTGGTGCTCTTCGGCCTCCTCGTGGTCGTGGTGGTCGGCGTCTCCACGGCGCGCAACGAGCCCGACCCGCACAACCACCGGTTGCCCGCCACCTACCTCACGGCGGTGTCGTTCGTCCTGGTCTTCACCGCGCTGTTCGGGCTCACCGCCGCGGTCGCGTCCGTCTCCTCGCTCATCGGGGAGGAGGACAGCTTCTCCGTCACAGCCGAGCCCGACTTCGGCGACGACTTCGAGCCGCGGAGCGAGACCCCGCTCACACCCGTCGACGACAGCGACGTCGAGGACGCCACCGCGGGCGCGCTGGCGGGCGCCTTCGTCGTGGTCGTGGCGGGCGGGATGCTGTGGCACCACCGCCGCACCCTGCTCGGCCTGCTCGATGCGGAGGGTTTCCGTGGCGGGGCGGGCGCCCGGGTCGTGCACGCCTACCTGTACGCCACGCAGTTCGTGGCCGTGCTCGTCCTCGTCGGCGCGGGCGCCGTCACGCTCTACGGCCTGGCCCAAGTGCTGGTCCCGGGGCTGCTCTCCGACGGCGAGGCCCAGAGCGTGCGCGAAGGCGGTGCCCGCCTGTTCCTCACCGCCGGCGCGCTCGCCGGAGGGGCGGGGCTCGTCGCCGCCGTCCACCTGCGCGAGCACGAGCGCGTCGATCGGAGTGCGCCACCCCCTCCGGTAGTCTGAGGTCGTGCCCGCCTACGTCATCCGCGTCTTCGGCGACCCCGTGCTCAAGCAGCGCGCCGCCGAGGTGCAGGAGATCGACGGGTCACTCGTGCGGCTGGCCGAGGACATGGTGGAGACGATGTACGCGGCACCCGGCGTGGGCCTGGCTGCGCCGCAGGTCGGGGTGCAGAAGCGGCTGTTCGTCTACGACGTGGGCGAGGGCCCGAAGGTGATCGTCAACCCCCGCATCGAGGGGTCCGACGGCGAGTGGGCCTTCGAGGAGGGGTGCCTGTCGGTGCCGGGCCTCTCGTGGGAGATCGTGCGGCCCAAGCAGGTGCACCTCGTGGGCCGCGACCTCGACGGCAACGAGATCTCCATCGAGGCCGACGAGTACCTGGCCCGCGTGTTCCAGCACGAGCTCGACCACCTCGACGGCACGCTCCTGCTCGACCGGCTCGACGCCGACCAGCGCAAGGAGGCCCTGCGCATCCTCCGCAGCCGGGCCCTGACTCTGCCCGCGGCCGACACCGAGCTGCGGGCGCCGTGGTAGCAGTGGTCCCCCGCAGGAGGACCACTCACTGACCCGCATCGCCTACCTGGGCACGCCCGAGGCGGCGGTCCCCCCGCTGGAGGCGCTGCTCGACGCGGGCCACGACATCGCCCTGGTCGTCTCGCAGCCGGACCGGCGGCGCGGTCGGGGCGGCGCCCTGCTGCCCAGCCCCGTCAAGGCGGTGGCCCAGGCCCGGGGCGTCCCCGTCACCGACCGGGTGGACGACGTGCTCGACGCCGACGTGGAGCTGGGCGTGGTCGTCGCCTTCGGCCGCCTGATCAAGCCCCACGTGCTCGACAAGGTGCCGATGGTGAACATCCACTTCTCGCTGCTGCCGCGGTGGCGGGGCGCCGCCCCGGTGGAGCGCGCCATCCTGGCCGGTGACACGGAGACCGGCGTGTGCCTCATGCAGCTGGAGGAAGGGCTCGACACCGGCCCGGTGTACGCACTCGAGCGGGTGCCCATCGGGTCGGAGGAGACGGCCGACGAGCTGCGCGCCCGGCTGGTGACGATCGGCTCTCGCCTGCTGGTCGAGCGCCTGGGCGGCGGGCTCGGCGAGCCGGTGCCGCAGGAGGGGGAGCCCACGTACGCGGCGAAGGTCGAGCCCCACGAGCTGCACATCGACTGGTCGCAGCCCGCCGAGCACGTGCACCGCGTGGCGCGCCTGGGCAAGGCGTGGACGACGTTCCGGGGCAAGCGCCTGCGCGTGCTGCGGGCCCGGCCCGTGCCTGCCGCCGCCGGGGCGCCGGGGGAGCTGGAGGGGCTGGTGGTGGCGGCGGGCGACGGGGCGGGCGTCGAGCTCGTCGAAGTGCAGCCGGAGGGCAAGTCGGCCCAGCTCGCCACCGCATGGGCCAACGGCGCCCGACCCCAGCCCGGTGAGCGCCTCGGCCGGTAGGCCCTCGGCGCGGGGCGTGGCGCTGGCCGCGCTGGTGCGCGTCGAGGAGGGTGCCTACGCCAACCTCGTCGTGCCGTCGCTGCTGGACGAGAGCGGCCTGTCGCGGCGCGACCGCGGCTTCGTCACCGAGCTGGCCTACGGCACCACTCGCATGCGGCGGGCGTGCGACTGGCTGGTCGACCGCTTCGTCGACCGCCCCCTCGACCCCGACGTGCGAGCCGCTCTCCGCCTCGGCGCCTACCAGCTCGCCTTCCTGGGCACGCCTTCGCACGCCGCGGTGTCCGCCACCGTGGCCGAGGTCGGACCTCGGGCCCGGGGGTTCGTCAACGCCGTGCTGCGCAAGGTCGCCGCCGACCTGCCGCCGCGCTGGCCCGACCCACCCACTCGCCTGAGCTACCCCGACTGGATCGTGCGCCTGCTGGCCGACGACCTGGGCGCCGAGGCGGCGGCGGCTGCCTTGGAGCAGATGAACGAGCCGCCCCCCGTCACCGAACGCGAGGACGGCTACGTGCAGGACGAGGCGTCGCAGTGGGTGGCGGCGTTCGTCGGCGTGCAGGCGGGAGAGCGGGTGGCCGACGTGTGCGCGGCACCGGGCGGCAAGGCCACGGCCCTGGCCGCCGCGGGTGCCGGGCTGGTGGTGGCGTCCGACGTGGCGTCCCACCGGGTCGGGTTGGTGCAGGCCAACGTTCGCCGGCTGGGCCTCGGCAACGTCGCCGTCGTGCAGGCGGACGCCCGCCGCCCACCCTGCCGGTCTGCGTCGGTCGATCGCGTGCTGGTCGACGCGCCTTGCTCGGGCTTGGGCGTGCTGCGCCGTCGGCCCGACGCCCGCTGGCGCGTGCAGCGGGAGGACGTCGAGCGCCTCGCCGGCCTCCAGCGCGAGCTGCTGGTGGCCGCCATGCCCTTGCTGCGGCCGGGCGGCGTGCTCGTCTACAGCGTGTGCACGCTCACCCGGGCGGAGTCCGCCGGCATCGACGAGTGGCTGGCCGGCGCCCATCCGGCGTGGGAGGCGCTGCCGCCGCCCGGCCCGCCGTGGGAGCCGCTCGGACGGGGCGCCCGCCTGCTCCCGCAGACGGCCGGCACCGACGGCATGTACGTGCTGGCCGTGCGCGCCCCGTAGCGTTGTCACCGATGGCCGTTCGCATCGCCCCGTCGATCCTCTCCGCCGACTTCGCCGCCTTGGCCGCCGCGGTCGACGCGGTCTCCCCGGAGAGCGACCTGCTGCACGTCGACGTGATGGACGGCCACTTCGTGCCCAACCTCACCATCGGCCCGCCGGTGGTGGCGTCGCTGCGGAAGCACACCGACCTCTACCTCGACTGCCACCTGATGATCACCGACCCGGCCGACTACCTCGAGGCCTTCCGGAAGGCGGGGGCCGACGGGTGCTCCGTGCACGTGGAGATCGGTGGTACCGACGACCTCATCGAGCAGATGCGGGGCCTGGGCCTCGACGTGGGCCTGGCGGTCAACCCCGACACGCCCTACGAGGCCTACGAGCCGTTCCTCGACCGCCTCGACCTGTTGCTGCTCATGACGGTGTTCCCGGGCTTCGGCGGGCAGTCGTTCATCGCCGAGGTGATGGACAAGGTGCGGCGGACCCGCGACGAGCTCGACCGTCGCGGCCTGGCGCTGCCCATCCAGGTCGACGGCGGCATCAACGAGGAGACGGCGCGGGTGGCAGCCGAGGCAGGCGCCACCGTGTTCGTGGCCGGCAACGCCGTGTTCCGGGCGGCCGACCCCGCCGACGCCGCCCGCCGCATCCGCCGGGCCGCCGAGGCCGCATGCTCCGCGCCAAGGTCCTGACCGTCTCCGACGGCGTCGTCGAAGGCACCCGCGACGACCGCTCGGGCGACGCGTTGGCCGAACGGCTGGCCGCCGCGGGCTACGAGGTGGTGGAGCGACGAGTGGTGGCCGACGGCGTCGAGTCGGTGGCCGACGCGTTGCGCGACCTCGCCGCCGGGTTCGCCGGGCTCGTCGTCACCACCGGCGGCACCGGCTTCGGGCCGCGCGACCTCACCCCCGAAGGCACCCGGGCGGCGGTCGACCGCGAGGCGCCGGGGTTGGCCGAGGCCATGCGACTGGCCAACCCGCTGGGTCGCCTCTCCCGCGCCACGGCGGGCACCATCGGCACTGCGCTCGTGCTCAACACGCCCGGCTCCACCGGCGGCGCCGTCGAGTGCCTCGATGCCGTGCTCGACGTGGTGCCGCACGCGCTCGATCTCCTGGCCGGAGGACGCCCCCACTAGCGCTGCTGATCATCGGTCGCAGACCGCGACGTTTCGACTCCCCGGACGTAGTTGTGATCAGAGCAGCGCGTCGCAGCAGGAAGGGGTCGACATGAAGCGGGAACGGCGGCGCTTCGCGGGCTCCCTCGCCACGATCTCGTTGGCGGCGGGCCTGTCGTGGGTGCCTTCAGAAGGACATGCGCACACGTGTTACGTCGTCAAGGCCAAGCCGATCGATCTCGAAGACGCGGCTTGCACGGGGGAGGCGGAGGCCCCGCCGACGACCCATTCGTGTTCGCGCGTGGCGACGACACACGCGGTCGCGGTGGCGTGCGTCGAGGTGCCCTGAGCGTCAGGGCTTGGGGAGGGTTCGAAGCGCGAGGCCGACGACCGAGCAGGCCACTGTGATGGCCTGTCGATGGGCGCACGGGATGTTTGTGCTGGTTGTGGGCGTGGTGTCGCCCACCCTCGTGTCCGAGTGCAGCCAGAGGTGGTCATCGTCGCGTGTGACCGAGGCGGTGCCGCCCGCGGGCGGCATGCCCGACGGGGGAGCAGGCCCGACGACGGCGTCGGCATCGAGGCGGGTGAACGTCTCCGCCCGGGCCGACGCCGTGGCCGTCGCCTTGCTCGCCCTGACGTGCGCCGCCGCGATCACTGCGGGCTTCTCCACGTCGGCGACGACGGCCGCCACCGGCGCCGCCGCCGATGTCGTGGCGGCGTGCGCCACCGTGACGCCGGGCGCGTGGCGCTGGCCGACCGCCGTCAACGACGACAGCGTGAGGACCGTGGCGACGGCAGGCGTGGACAGCAGGATGCGACCGGCGGTCGACGACAGCTCGTAGGCCGCCATTGACAGGGAACCCGACCGGTCGAGGGCGTGTCGCCACGTCCGGAGCTGGTCGCGGACGCGCCGCAACGACGGCACCACCCCGGGCAAGGGCCACTGTCCCCGAGCCTTGGCGATCGACTCCACGTGGGCGCCCAGCCGACGGCGTCCCCTGGTGAGGATCGACCGCACCGACGAGAGGGACTTGCCGTGGGCGCGGGCGATGTCGTCGTAGCTCCACCCGCCGTACTCGCGCAGCAACAGCACGGAGCGGTACCGGGGTGACAGTCGGTCGATGGCGTCGTCCACGATGTCGGCTCGCAGTCGGCTCACCACTTCGTCGTGGACGTCGTCGGCAGCGTACCCGTCTACGAAGCCGGGAGCCGGCGCCCGCGCCGCTCGGCGCTGCATGTCGGTGCACACGCGGCCGGCGATCGTGCGCAGCCACGGCCATGCATCGGTGGAGTGGTCGAAGCCCTCCATGGCCCGGTAGGCCCGCACGAGCGCCTCGTGGGCGGCGTCCTCGGCGTCGTGGGGCGTGCCCAGTCGCCGTCGGCAGTACGCCACCAGGCGTGCTCGGTGTTGCTCGCAGATGGCTGCGAACGCGGCGTCGTCGTCCCCGGTTGACCCCTCGGCCGGGTAGGCGTGCATGATCGGGCTCCCCCCCTTGTGTAAGAGGGAGCATTCGCCACATATCGTCTGCGCTCCTGTCCGGCTGTCGCCGGAATCGAGGCAAAAACTAGACTGGTCGGTCAAGATGGACGACGAAGGACGGATGCGGCGTGCGATCGAGCTGGCCGCCTCCGTTCGCGCCACCACCTCGCCGAACCCGTGGGTCGGGTGCGTGCTCTCGACCGGCCACGAAGGGGCCACGCAGCCGCCGGGCGGCCTGCATGCGGAAGCGGTGGCCCTCGCCGCCGCCCGCGAGCGAGCCCGGGGCGCCACGCTCTGGGTCACCCTCGAGCCGTGCGCCCACCACGGCCGCACGCCGCCCTGCGCGGACGCCATCGCCGCCGCGGGCGTCCGTCGCGTGGTCGTCGGCGTCGAGGACCCCGACCCGCGGGTGCGAGGCCGCGGGATCGCCGCCCTGCGGGCTGCGGGGATCGACGTCGTCGTCGGCGTGTGCGAGGACGAGGTACGGGCCCAGCTGGCGCCGTACCTCAAGCACCGGCGCACCGGCCGGCCCTGGGTGGTGCTGAAGCTGGCCGCCACCCTCGACGGCCGCACCGCTGCCCCCGACGGCAGCAGCAAGTGGATCACCGGCGAAGCGTCCCGGGCCGACGCCCACCGCCTGCGGGCGGAGAGCGATGCGGTGCTGGTGGGGGCGGGCACCGTGCGGGCGGACGACCCATCGCTCACGGTGCGGGGGGCCGAGGGCCGCGACCCGCTGCGGGTGGTGCTCGGCCGAGCCCCGGAGGGCGCCAAGGTCCACCCGGCGCTCGAAGTGGAGGGAGACCTCGGGGCCGTCCTCGACGACCTCGGCAGCCGGGGAGTCGTGCAGCTCCTGGTGGAGGGCGGCGCGGCCGTCGCACACGCCTTCCACAGCGCGGGCCTGGTCGATCGCTACGTCGTCTACCTGGCCCCCGCGCTGTTCGGCGGCGACGACGCCCGCGGCCTGTTCGCAGGCCCGGGCGCACCGACCGTCGACGACGTGTGGCGGGGCCGGATCGTGGCCGTCGAGCGGGTGGGCGACGACCTGCGGGTGGAGGTCGAGCTGTGACCCCGCGGGGGGTCTGGCACCAGGATCCGGCCACTGGTGGCCCGATCCCGGTGCCGGAACGGGAAGGGGGGCGCTGATGTTCACCGGCATCGTGGAGGAGCTGGGCCGGGTCCGCTCGCGGGAGGGCGGGCGCTTCGTGTTCGAGGCGACCGTCGTCACCCAGGACGCGAAGGTCGGCGACTCCATC
The DNA here is from genome assembly GCA_036260075.1 of Acidimicrobiales bacterium. Lineage (GTDB taxonomy): Bacteria > Actinomycetota > Acidimicrobiia > Acidimicrobiales > JAHWLA01 > DATAAM01. Next base: position 2,864 of record DATAAM010000030.1, on the reverse strand, counting down.
GCCGTGAACGGGTGCTGCCTCACCGTGGTGGCCCTCGACGGCGACACGTGGGCGGCCGACGCCGTGGAGGAGACGCTGGGCCGCACCAACCTGGCCGACCTGGGGCCGGGCGATCCCGTCAACCTGGAACGGCCCGTGCGCCCCGTCGACCGACTGGGGGGCCACGTGGTCCAAGGCCACGTCGACGGGGTAGGCGAGATCGTCACGCCTGCGCCCGACCTGCGCGTGCGCATCCCGTCGCACCTCACCCGTTACGTCGTCCCCAAGGGGTCGATCACCGTCGACGGTTGCAGCCTCACGGTGGTGGAGACCCTGCCCGACGGCTTCACCGTGGCCGTCGTGCCGCACACCATGGCGGTCACCACGCTGGGCTCCAAGGGAGCCGGCGACAGGGTGAACGTCGAAGTCGACGTGCTGGCCAAGTACGTCGAGCGCCTGCTCCCGGAAAGGGGTGCCTGAGCCATGCCGTTCGCATCGATCGAGGACGCCATCGTCGCCGTCGGCCGTGGAGAGATCGTCGTGGTGGTCGACGACGAGGACCGCGAGAACGAGGGCGACCTGATCATGGCCGCCGAGGCGGCCACGCCCGAGAAGATCGCCTTCTTCCTCCAGCACACCTCAGGCGTGATCTGCATGCCCATGCTCCCGGAGCGGCTCGACGAGCTCGACCTGCCGCTCATGGTCAGGCACAACACGGAGGCCCAGCGCACGGCCTTCACGGTGAGCGTCGACTACCGGCACGGCACCACCACGGGCATCTCCGCCCACGACCGCTGCGCCACCATCCAGGCGCTCATCTCGCCCGAGGCGAGAGCCGACGACTTCGCCCGGCCGGGCCACATCTTCCCGCTGCGCTACGCCCCCGGCGGCGTGCTCAAGCGGGCGGGTCACACCGAGGCCGCCGTCGACCTGGCCCGGATGGCAGGCCTCTACCCGGCGGGCGTGCTGTGCGAGGTCGTCGACGAGAAGAAGACCGACATGGCCCGGCTGCCCGAGCTCGAGCGCTTCGCCGAGGAGCACGAGCTTCTGCTGATCTCGATCGCCGGCCTCATCCGCTATCGCCGTCAGAACGAAAAGCTGGTGAAGCGCATCGCCGAGGCCCGCATCCCCACGCCGTACGGCGAGTTCTCCTGCTTCGCGTACGAGTCGCTGCTCGACGGTGAGCACCACCTCGCCCTCGTGAAGGGCGCCATCTCGGGTGAGGAGAACGTGCTCGTCCGCGTGCACAGCGAGTGCCTCACCGGCGACGTCTTCGGCTCCTTGCGCTGCGACTGCGGCCCGCAGCTCGACGCCGCGCTGGAGCGCATCGCCCGGGAGGGCCAAGGCGCCGTCGTCTACCTCCGCGGCCACGAGGGGCGGGGCATCGGCATCGGCCACAAGCTGCGGGCGTACTCCCTGCAGGAGCAGGGCCACGACACCGTCGACGCCAACCTCCAGCTGGGGCTGCCCGCCGACAGCCGCGAGTACGGCATCGGCGCCCAGATCCTCGTCGACCTCGGCATCACCACGATGAGGCTGATGACGAACAACCCGGCCAAGTACGGTGGCCTCGAAGGGTTCGGGCTCGACATCGTGGAGCGGGTGCCGCTCCAGTCCACGCCCAACCCGGAGAACATCCACTACCTCCGCACGAAGCGGGAGCGCATGGGCCACCTGTTGGAAGGACTCGATGAGCACGCCGTCCAAGAGCCGCGGTAGCGGGGTCGACCTCGACGGCCGAGGCGTGCGCGTCGCCATCGTCTGCGGGCGGTTCAACGACTTCGTCACCGAGCGATTGCTCGAAGGCGCCGTCACCGCGCTGGAGAAGCACGGCGCGCCCGAGCCCGTCGTCGCATGGGTGCCGGGGGCGTTCGAGATCCCGTTGGCCGCGCAGCACTTCGCCCGGCGCGACGACGTCGACGCCGTGATCGCACTGGGCGCCGTCATCCGGGGCGACACGCCCCACTTCGACTACGTGGCGGGGGAGTGCGCCGCGGGACTGATGCGCGTGCAGCTCGACACCGGCGTGCCCTGCGTGTTCGGCGTGCTCACCACCGAAAATGTCGAGCAGGCCGAGGAGCGCATCGACAAGGGTGTGGAGTCCGCTGAGGTCGCCATCGAGATGGCCACGCTGGTGAAGGAACGTTGATGCTCCGATTGGTGCTGCCCAAGGGCTCGCTCGAACGAGCGACCCTCGAGCTGTTCGAGGCCGCCGACCTGGCCGTGAGCCGCTCGTCGTCGGTCGACTACAAGGCCACGATCGAAGACCCTCGCATCGTCGACGTGCGCATCCTGCGGCCGCAGGAGATCCCCCGCTACGTGGCCGACGGGCTGTTCGACCTCGGCATCACCGGCCGCGACTGGGTGGAGGAGACGGCCAGCGAGGTGGTCACGTTGGGCGAGCTCCACTACTCGAAGGCGACCGCCCGCCCCATCCGCGTGGTGCTGGCGGTGTCGGAGGACTCGCCTGTGGAGCGGGTGGAGGACCTGCCCGACGGCGTGCGGGTCACCACCGAGTACCCCGAGCTCACCAAGCGGTTCCTGGAGAAGGCGGGCGTGCGGGCCGAGGTCACGCTGTCGTACGGCGCCACCGAGGCCAAGGTGCCCGACATCGCGGACGCTGTCGTGGAGATCACCGAGACGGGCCGGGCCCTGCGAGCGGCGGGCCTGAAGATCGTCGACACGGTGCTGGTGTCGTACACCGAGCTCATCGCCAACCCGACCTCCTGCGAGAACCCCGAGAAGCGCCACGCCATGGGGCAGATCCTCACGCTGCTCCAGGGTGCGCTCGAGGCCCGGGGCAAGGTGCTGGTGAAGCTGAACGTCTCCACCGACGACCTCGATCGGGTGATCGCCATCGTGCCGTCGATGAAGTCGCCCACGGT
>DATAAM010000029.1:0-1982 GCA_036260075.1 Acidimicrobiales bacterium | reverse complement strand
TGGTGCACGACCTCGGCGACCGGCCCGCGGTGGCGATCATCAAGCACGCCAACCCGTGCGGCGTGGCCGTGGCCGACGACATCACGGCCGCCTACACGCTGGCCCACGAGTGCGACCCGCGGTCTGCCTTCGGCGGCATCGTGGCGGTCAACCGGCCCGTCCCGCGGTCGCTGGCCGAGGCGCTGGCCCCGGTGTTCACCGAGGTCGTGGTGGCGCCCGCCTACGACGACGATGCCCTCGACGTGCTGCTCGCCAAGAAGAACATGCGGGTGCTCACCGCGCCTGCCCCCACACCGTCGGTCCGCGACCTGCGCCAGATCGGGGGCGGCTTCCTCGTGCAGGAGCCGCACTCGTTCCAGGCCGAGCGCGACGGCTGGCGGGTCGTCACCAAGGCGCAGCCGTCTGCCGACCAGTGGCGCGACGTCGAGCTGGCGTGGCGGGTGGTCGGCCACGTGAAGTCCAACGCCATCGTCCTCGTGGCCAACGGCCAGGCCGTCGGCATCGGCGCGGGCCAGCAGAACCGCGTGGAGTCGAGCGAGATCGCGGCGTCGAAGGCGGCGGGCCGGGCCAAGGGCGGCGTGTGCGCCAGCGATGCCTTCTTCCCCTTCCGCGACGGCGTCGACGCCGCCGCTGCCGCGGGCGTGGCCGTGGTCGTGCAGCCGGGCGGCTCGCTGCGTGACGACGAGGTGATCGCCGCCGCCGACGAGCACGGCCTCGCCATGGTGTTCACCGGCGAGCGCCACTTCCTCCACTGATGCCCGCTCAGTTGCTCGCCGGGGCGCCCGTGGCCGAGGCGGTGCTGGAGGAGGTTCGCCAACGGGCGGCCAAGCTCGACCGACCCGCGGGCCTCGGCACCATCCTGGTGGGCGACGACGCGCCCAGCGCGGGCTACGTGCGCAAGAAGCACGAGGCGTGCGAGACGGTCGGCATGGCGTCGCACCACATCTCGGTCCCCGGCGACGCGCCGCCCGAGGCACTGCTCGAGGCGGTGGCGCAGTTCAACGCCGACCCGGCGGTGGACGCCTACCTCGTCCAGCACCCGGTGCCGCCCGGGTTCGACTTCAACGCCGCGCTTTCTGCCATGGACCCGGCCAAGGACGCCGACGGCCTCCACCCCGTCAACCTGGGCAAGCTCGTGCTCCAGGAGGACGGCCCGGTGCCGTGCACGCCCGCAGGCATCCAGGCCATGTTCGTGCACTACGGGATCGAGGTGGAGGGCCGGGAGGTGTGCATCGTGGGCCGCGGCCCCACGCTGGGCCGGCCGCTGTCCCTGCTCCTCACGCTCAAGCGCCCGGGGGCCAACGCGGCGGTGACCGTGGTGCACACCGGCGTCCGCGACCTGGCCGAGCACACCCGCCGGGCCGACATCGTGGTGGCCGCCGTGGGCGTGCCCGGCTTCGTGACGCCCGACATGGTGAAGCCCGGCGCCGTCGTGGTGGGTGGCGGCATCACGTGGGAGGGCAAGAAGCTGCTGTCCGACGTGGACGAGTCGGTCGGGGAGGTGGCGTCGTGGGTGACGCCCCGCCTGGGCGGCGTGGGCCCGACCACCATCGCCATGCTCCTGCGGAACACGGTGGAGGCCGCCGAGCGCCGCGTGCCAGGCTGAGCGGATGGTGAAGATCGCCGACCTGCTGGCGCAGGGCCGAACCACGTCGTTCGAGTTCTTCCCGCCCAAGACCGACGAAGCCGAGCGCGCCTTGGAGAAGGCGCTGCACGAGCTCAAGCCGCTGCAGCCGTCGTTCGTGTCGGTCACCTACGGCGCCGGCGGGTCCACCCGCGAGCGCACGCACGACATCGTGATCCACATCGAGCGCGACCTCGGGATGACGGCCATGGCCCACCTCACGTGCGTCGCCCACACCCGCGCCCAGATCGAAGACATCCTCACCGGCTACCGCGACGAGGGGATCGAGAACATCCTCGCCCTGGCGGGCGACCCGCCCGTCCTGGCCGACGGCGAGCCGGTGCCGCCGAGCGACTTC
>DATAAM010000028.1:0-28354 GCA_036260075.1 Acidimicrobiales bacterium | reverse complement strand
CTCGCTCGAGGACGTGTCGGCCATCGCCGACGCGGTCGTGCGGCGGCGGGCTCGGCACGTGGTGAGCGAGAACCAGCGGGTGCGCGAGTTCGCCGACGCGCTGGCCGCCGGCCATCTCCGCGACCTGGGCGATCTCATGGCCTGCAGCCACGCGAGCCTGCGCGACGACTTCGAGGTCAGCGTGCCCGCGCTCGACGCGCTGGTGGCCCGGCTGGCGTCGACCCCGGGCGTGCTCGGCGCCCGCCTCACCGGCGCGGGCTTCGGGGGTTGCGTGGTGGCGCTGGCCGAGGAAGGCACCCCGCTCGACGGCTGGCGGGTGCGGGCGGCCACAGGCGCCTCGGTCGAGCGTGCGTTCGGCGGCTGATGGGTAGCAGGAGGGCATGGCTCAGCTGGGGTTGGCCCCCGTGGTGTCCGGCACGACAGCCCGCCTGGTCGCCCTGGGCGACCTGACGCCGCGCACCACAACAGCGGTCGAACAGGCGGTCAACGAGCTCCTCGACGAAGGGGTGACGAGCCTGACCCTCGACCTGCGCGGTGCGGAGGTGGCCGACCGGGAGGCCGCCGACGGCCTGGTCGCGGTTGCCGCACGTGCCTGCGAGCGGGGCGTGCCCGTGCGACTGTGCGCCGACGACGCGACACGCGAGCTCCTCGAGGCGGCCAAGGCCACGGCCCTGTTCGCCGCCATCGACGCCGCGCTGGCCACTGCCGACTCCGTGCGGGCGTTGCTCGACGTGTGCGAGGTGGACGAGGAAGACCCGACCCCGGAGGCGGTCACGTGGATCGCCACGGACGAGTCCTCGGTGCCGGCGCCGTGACGGCCGACTGGCAGGATCCCGTGGAGGGCCGCACGCCGACGTGGCTCATGCGCCAGGTCGACGCCGTCGAGCAATCGCCGTTGCTCGACCGGCCGGTGGCGCTGCTGTCCCGGCTGTCCGACGTGGTGGTGCGCACGCCGCGGGTGGAGGGCGCGCTGCGGGGCGACTGGTTCGGCCACGCCTTGCACCCGCTCCTCACCGACTTCCCGCTCGGCTCGTGGACGAGCGCTTCGCTGCTCGACCTGTTCGGCGGCCCGCGGTCCCGGCCCGCGGCGACCGGGTTGGTCGGCTTCGGCCTGGTCATGACAGTGCCCACCGCCGTCACCGGCATGGCGGAGTGGAAGGCGGCGGGCCCCGTGTCGCGACGGGTCGGGGTGGTGCACGCGGTGGCGAACAGCACGGCCACCCTGTTCTACGCCATGTCGTTCGTCGCCCGACTGCGCGGTCGCCACCGCCCGGCCGTCGGGTTGGGGCTGGCCGGCGGGCTGGCGGCGACCGTCGGCGGTTACCTGGGCGGGCACCTCTCGATCGTCCGGAAGGTGGGGACGGCGGACCCGGCGCACGGGCCCGTGCCGTTGGAGGAAGGGAGCGACATCATGTCCGAGACCCAGCAGGACGCCGTGCAGTTCCTCCTGGCACAGCACGAGCAGGTGCGGTCGCTGTTCGAGGCCGTCGGGTCCTCGACCGGCGAGGCCCGGCGGGAGGCGTTCGAGCCACTGGTGCGACTGCTGGCCGTGCACGAGACGGCGGAGGAGATGGTCGTCTACCCGGCGCTGCGGGCCGCCGGCGAGGAAGGCAAGCGAATCGCCGGTGCCCGACTCACCGAGGAGGACGAGGCCAAGAAGATGCTGTCCGACCTGGAGAAGCTCGACCCGGGGTCGGAGGACTTCGAACGGCTGTTCACGCAGTTCCGCACCGCCGTCGAGGCCCATGCCGAGAGCGAGGAGCGCGAGGCCTTCCCGCTGCTGCAACGGACGACCGACGAAGAGCAGCTGCGGCGCATGACGTCGGCCCTGACGGTGGCCGAGGGCGTGGCGCCCACCCACCCCCACAAGCTCGCCCCCGAGAGCGCCGTCGGCAACATGGTGGTCGGCCCGTTCGTTGCCATCGTCGATCGCGTGCGCGACGCCATCAAGGCCGCCACGAGCTGACCCCCTTCGCTTTGTTCCTGGATCGGGTGCTAGAGCACCGGGTGCAGGAGCCTGACGGAGTTCGCTGCACGCCGTGCTCTCCGGCCGGGAAGGACTGAGACGTGCACATGACGGGGTTCAGGGACCGCGCCGATGCCGGTCGCCGGCTGGCCGAGCGACTGGAGCGCTACCGCCACGACGACGTGGTGGTCCTCGCCCTCCCCCGGGGCGGCGTGCCGGTGGCCGCCGAGGTGGCCCGCGCCCTGCACGCCCCGCTCGACGTCATCGTCGTCCGCAAGGTGGGCGTGCCCTTCCAGCCGGAGCTGGCCATGGGGGCCGTGGGAGAGGACGGCGTGCGCATCGTCAACCACGACGTGGTGCGCGCCGCGGGCGTGGGCGAAGCCCAGTGGGCGCGCGTGGAACAGCGGGAGCGGGAGGAGCTGGCCCGTCGGGTGGCGCGGTTCCGCGGCGCCCGTCCCCGTATCCCCCTCGCGGGGCGTACGGTCGTGGTGGTGGACGACGGGATCGCCACCGGGTCCACGGCCATGGCTGCCTGCCGGGTGGCCCGGGCCTCGGGGGCCGCCCGCGTGATCCTGGCCGTGCCGGTGGCGCCGCCTCGGTCGGTGGACGAGCTCCAGCGCGTCGCCGACGACGTGGTGGTGGTCGACATGCCCGCTCACTTCCACGCCGTGGGGCAGTGGTACGCCGACTTCTCGCAGACCACGGACGACGAGGTGGTCGCCCTCCTCGAGGAAGCTGCCGACCCGCGGGCAGCCGTCGACGAGGAGGTGGAGGTCCTCTCCGGCGGTGCCTCCCTCGGCGGCCGGCTCACCGTGCCTGCTGGTGCTGCCGGCGTGGTGCTGTTCGCCCACGGCAGCGGCAGCAGCCGGCACAGCCCCCGCAACCGCTTCGCGGCCGACGTGCTCCACGAGGCCTGCCTCGGAACGTTGCTGTTCGACCTGCTGACGCCGGGCGAGGAGGCCGACCGGGCCAACGTGTTCGATGTCGGGCTGCTCGGCAGGCGGTTGCTCGACGCCACCCGCTGGGTGCGCGACCGCCCCGAGGGAAGCGGGCTGCCGCTGGGGTACTTCGGTGCCAGCACCGGAGCGGCGGCCGCGCTGTGGGCGGCGGCCGAGCCCGGCAACGACGTGGCCGCGGTTGTGTCGCGGGGCGGCCGCCCCGACCTGGCAGGCGACCGGCTGCCGGCGGTGAATGTTCCCACGCTCCTGGTCGTGGGCGAGCGCGACGACGTGGTGCTCCAGCTCAACCGGCAGGCGGCAGCCCGACTGGGCGGCGAGCACCGCGTCGAGGTGGTCGACGGCGCCGGACACCTGTTCGAGGAACCGGGCACGTTGGCGATGGCCGCCCACCTGGCCCGCGACTGGTTCCTCAGGCACCTCACCACGGACGGAGGCCGATGACCGCGGCCACGCACCAGGCCACCGTGGTGGAGCCGTTCCGGACGGCCGCGTGGGAGGCAGTCGAGCCTGGGCATGTGAGCAGGCGTCTGCTCCAGGCGTACCTGTTCGTGCTCGGCACCGTGGCCACGGTGTTCGGCCTGCAGGGCGTGCTGGCGGGTGTACGAGGCGTGCGTGACAGCACGCGCGGCGTCGACTTCGGCGAACGGGGGGCGCGCAACGTCGACAGCGAGCTCCGCTTCTTCGCCGCGTGGTACGCGCTGGCGGGCGCGCTGCTCCTCCGGGCCGCCCCGCGTCCGGAGGCCGCCACCGCCACAGTGCGGGGTACCAGCGTGGCGCTGTGGCTGGCCGCCTTCGGACGCGTGCTGTCGTTGCGCGCGGCGGGCCGTCCCCACCGCACCTACGTGGTGCTGCTCGGGATCGAGATCGTCATCCCGCTCGTGGCGCTGCCGTGGCAGGCGCGGGTGGCCCGGGCTCTCAGGTAGCGGGGCCGGGGCCCGGGTCGCCCCGGTGCTCCACGGGCGCGTCCGACTCCGGCGCTGTGCCGGTGGTGCCCTGCGCGTCCTTGATCCGCTTGCGCAGCTCGGTGTCGGACATGCCGTCGGCTCCCTGGATGCCCCAGTCGCGGGCGTAGCCTTCGAGCTCCTCCCGCGGCATCGAGTCGAACTGCCTGTCGTAGGAGGTGTCAGCGGACATGGCCGAGCCCTACCCGACTGTTGGCGTGCAGCACCGTGAGGGCGCGCACGGTGGCGATGCCGCGCCACTCGAGGGCGGCGGCGGGGGAGAACGAGGCGAAGTCGACCGCCCATCCGCCGTCGGCCTGCTGCAACCCGGCCAGGCGGTCGAGGTCGGCCTCGACGATCGCCGGGTCGAGCTGGGCGCGCAACGGCGTGCCCGGGTCGGGCGAGTAGTCGAGCGGGCGCAGCATCTCGCCCTCGATGCCGCCTTCCACGGGCAGGGCGCCCGACGGCGGCAGCGTGGCCGCCACCCGGGCCAGATCGTCGGCAGCCAAGGGGTCGTCGGGCGCCAGTGCGTCGAGCAGGCGGAGGGCGAACATCGTCTCGTAGGCATGCGGCCGTTCAAGGGCAGCGATGGCGTCGAGGCACCAGTCGACGGCGCGGGCGAGCCACGGATGGGAGGCCACCACCGAGTCGCGGCGCGCCATCCGGAGGGCGGCGCCCACGACTGCCGCGGTGCCGTGGAACGACGGTGTGGTGGGGTCGGCGTCGGTGAACCAGGGCGCGCAACCAGCCGTCTCGGCGATGGGCAGCACGAACGGGAGGCCCCCGTCGTCGAAGGCGATCGTGGCCAGCCATTCGCACAGCTCCACGGCGCGTGAGCCGGAGGTGGGGCCGCACTCCTCCAGCACTTCGAAGGCGTGCAGGGCGTGAAGCGGTTGGCTGCCCGGCGTCCGCAGTTCGGGCTCGAGGCCCCACCCGTAGCCGCCGTCGTCGTTGCGGTAGGCGTCGAGGGCGGCGAGCACGGCCGCGGCGTCGGCGCGTCCGGCCGCCTGCTGCAGCCGCCGCCGGTCGAGCAGGCGGGCGTGGGTCGTGACGAAGTCCCTGGCTGCGGCCACGTCGACCGTCATCGGGGGACCCCGGCCGGTCCGGCCCGCGCAGCGGGAGGTTCGGTACGATCGTGACGCCCACGGACAGCACCGAACCGATCCGCAGGCGTCGCCACAAGGCCCGTGGTACCACCCGGCTGGTTCGCACTGGCGGCCGGGTTCTTTACAATGTCGTGCAATCCGGGCAGATGCCCGGCGGGGCTGGAGGTCGGATGTCGGTCACGATGGACCCCAGGGATCACCTCGTCCAGTTTTACGCGGACGACGACGAGCTTGCGGCGGCGGTCGGTTGCTATCTGGCCGACGCGCTGCTGCGCGGGGAGGTGGCCATCGCGATCGCCACGCCGTCGCACCGGCAGGCGTTCGAGACTGCGCTCACGTCGGCGGGCGTCGATGTCGAGGAAGCGAAGCGCACCGATCGGATGGTGTTCCTCGATGCCGCCGACACGCTGGCACGATGCACAGTGGGCGGTGAGCCCGACCCCATCCGATTCGAGGCCACGGTAGGGCAGCTGGTCCGCCGTGCCGGGTCGGACGGCAGCGCGGTGCGGGCCTACGGAGAGATGGTGGCGCTCCTCTGGGACGCCGGAGCGGTCAACGCCGCCATCGAGCTCGAGTCGATGTGGAACGACCTCGGCAGTCGCGTTCCCTTCTCCCTGTTCTGTGCCTATCCCGCGGATGCGATGACCGACGAGGTGCACCGTGAGGCGTTCGACCACGTCTGTCGGCTGCACTCCGGCGTCATGCACGGCGTTTCGTCTGCCGAGGAGCGCGAGGAGCGCACCTTCGCCGCCTCGGCGAAGTCCCCGAGCGCAGCCCGCCGGTTCGTGGCCACCGTCCTCGAGCGGTGGGGCCGGGCAGAGCTCGTCGAGAACGCCGAGTACGTCGTCACGGAGCTGGCGTCGAACGCCGTGCTCCACGCCGGGTCGGTGTTCGTCGTGGCCGTCTCACGATCGGGTGACGGCGTCCGGATCGCCGTTTCGGACACGAGTGCAGCAGCGCCCGTCCTCAACGAGCACTCGTTGGCGCGACTTTCCGGTCGGGGACTCCTGGTGGTGGCGGCACTGGCACGGCGGTGGGGCGTCCAGCCGAGCGCCGACGGGAAGTCGGTGTGGGCCGAACTGGGGGCCTGCCCGTGATCCTGAGCGACGATCGTTCCGCCGTCATCGAGCGCTGCCGAGGCAGCCACGTGTGCTGGGTCGTCGCCGATCCCGACGACTACACCGACCTCGCCGAAGCCATCCTCTCGGACGGCGTTGCGGATCGTCGCAAGCCGGTCGCCTTCGGTCCCTCGGGGAGCGATTCCCTTCGAGTCCTCGCCGACATCGTGAGCGCTGCCACCGACCCTCGCCCGGCGTTCCTCGGCGGCGGAATGCTCGACCCCGACACCATGTTCGCCATGTTCCGCGAACAGACCGCTGTCGCCCGGTCGGAGGGCTACGAGGCGCTGTGCCTCGTCGCCGACATGGACTGGCTGCTTCCGGCGCTGCCGTCGGTCGACTCGATCGTGGCCTTCGAGCTCTTCCTCGATCGCGTGATCGGTGAGCTCGACGCCACGGTCGTCTGCGCGTACCGGACCGCCTCCTTCGACTCCGAGGCCATCGGAGGTGCCCTGAGCGTGCATCCCGTCTCGCTCGGCGACGAGCCGGAGTTCAGGCTGGTGGCGGGCGACGTGGAGACATGGCGGCTTTCGGGCGAGGTCGACCTCGCCGGGGCGGCTGTCTTCGAAGCTGCGTTCCGGGCCGCGGCTCGGGATGCTCCCTGTGTCGTGGACGTCTCCGACCTCGAGTTCATCGACGTCTCAGGCCTGCGGACCATCGCATCCGTCGCCCGAGAAAGGAAGAACCGGGTGGTGTTCCGTCGGACGTCGCCGGTGTTGCGCCGCGTGTGGCAGCTGGGTGGTTTCGACAGCCTTGCTCCGAACGTGGAGCTCACCGCCTAGGCCAAGTCGGCTGATGGACCGACGCGGTTCACGCGTCGCGGTGAGGCTGACCTTCGAGCTGAGCGATGATCTCGTCTGCGTACCGTCGGCGCAGCCTCCTCACCTCCGGCGAGGAGGCGAGGAGGAGAAGTTCGCCGTGCCCGCAGAGATCATCTGCCTCTTCCAGGAGCCGCAGCCACTCTCGCAAGGCATCCGCCATTCCCGGGCGGACGGGAACCTCCAGCGTCACGAAATCCTCGCCCCGTTCGAGTGCCGCAATGGCCTGCTCCCGAGTGGCGGAGCGGACGGACTGATAACGAGCGAGGATGTCGCCGATGAGCCGGGCCAGCCGACGTGACACGTCCGCCGTCGCGCCGTCTGCATCATCGGCGCCGAAGCGGATCAGTTGCAGCTCCCTGATGAGGTCCTTCTGGTGGTCCTGGGATTCGAGGAAGACGTGGACCGGAACCGCTTCGAGGCGCACCACGCCATGGTCGTCGGTGCCCGGCACGGCCGGACCATAGCGCGATGGACACTCTGATCATCCGTCCGATGGAGGACCGTGAAGCCGCTGCTGTCGGGGACCTGTTGCTCCGCGCCAACGAGGAGAACCTGGCCGCCTTTCCGCCGGAGGTCGCCTCGACGTACCGGGCGGAGCTCGCCGATGTCGCCGGTCGGCGGGTGGTCGCACGCACCTACGTCGCGGAACATCGTGGGCGTATCGTCGGCACGGTCGCTCTCCTCCCGCACGCGGCCGACGACGTCCACCCGTGGCCTCCGGCCGGATCGGTCCTGCGCTTCCTTGCGGTCGACCCGGCGGCGCGCGGCGACAGCCTCGGGGAACGGCTGACCGTCACCTGCATCGAGGACGCGCGGTCCCGGAAGAGTCGTTACATCGGGCTCCACACCGCACCGTCGATGCTTGCTGCCCGCTGCATCTACGAGCGCCTCGGATTCGAACGGGCCCCGGAGCACGACTTTCATCCCGCCGTCCACTACGGCGGCCGCGCCGATGCCGACGACGTTCCGTGGGGCCTGGCCTACGTCCTGCACTTCGAGTGAGACGTGCGCGGCAGAGACTCGGACGCCGTGAAGCCGACAGGCGCGTCCAAGCGCGAGCAGGTGCTGCAACGGTCGGGAGGCGGGGTCGACGGCGCAGAGGGTGAGGCGCCCGAAGGCCGACTCAGCAGGACCGCAAGCACGTGCTGAGTCGATCCCGATGGTGGCTGCTCCCGTGTCAGCCGTGCAGCTCTTCGGAGAGTCGTTCCACCGCCCAGTCGATGTCGGCCTCCTCGACGACCAAGGCGGGGGCCATGCGAATGGCCCCGTGGGCGTCCTTGCCGAGCAGGCCGCGGTCGAGGAGCCGCAGGCACACCTCGTAGGCCGTGCCGACCTCTCGCGCCGGCACCACTCCGGCCCACAGGCCGCGTCCGCGCACCTCGGCCACCCCGTCGCCGACGAGCTTGGCCAAGCCGACGTGCAACTGCTCGCCCCGCTCGGCCGCCCACTGCTGGGGTTCGCCCGTCGCCAACATGGAGACGACCTCGCGCCCCACGGCGCAGGCGAGCGCGTTGCCGCCGAAGGTGCTGCCGTGGCTCCCCGGCGTGAAGACGCCCAGCACGTCCCAATCGGCCACCACCGCGGACAGCGGCACGATGCCGCCCCCCAGCGCCTTGCCCAGGATGTAGATGTCGGGCACCACCTCTTCGTGGTCACAGGCGAACGTGCGGCCCGTGCGCCCCAGCCCGGTCTGGATCTCGTCGGCCACGAACAGCACGTTGCGCTCGGTGCACAGTCGGCGCACGGCGGCCAGATAGCCGTCGGGCGGGACCAACACGCCCGCCTCGCCCTGGATGGGCTCCAGCAGCACGGCCACCACGTCGTCGTCGGCCAGCGCCTCGGCCAGTGCGCCGGCGTCGCCGAACGGCACGGTGACGAAGCCGGGCGCGTAGGGCCCGTAGTTGCGACGGGCGTCGGGATCGGAGGAGAAGCTGACGATCGTGGTGGTGCGGCCGTGGAAGTTGTTCTCGAACACCACGATGCGCGCGCGATCGGGTGCCACGCCCTTCACCTCGTAGCCCCAGCGCCGAGCCGCCTTGATGGCAGTCTCGACTGCTTCGGCGCCGGTGTTCATGGGGAGCACGGCGTCCTTGCCGCACAGGGCGGCCAGCTCAGCGCAGAACGGCTCGAGCTGGTCGTGGGAGAAGGCGCGGCTCGTGAGCGTCAGCGATCGCAGCTGGCGCTCGGCCGCGGCCACCAGCCGTTCGTTGCAGTGGCCGAAGTTCAGCGCCGAGTACGCGCACAGCAGGTCGAGGTATGCCTTCCCCTCGACGTCGCGCACCCACGCACCCTGGCCGGAGACGATCGTCACCGGCAGCGGGGCGTAGTTGCGGGCCAGGTGCGAGCTGCCCATCACGCCGCCCGGCACAGCAGGCAGCGGCGGGGCGTGGGGGTGCGAGGCGACGCCATGAGGCAGACCGTATGGGCGCCCGGACGCAACGACAAGCGAGTCTCACTGCATATTGCTGCAATGAACTTGCACAATTTGCCCGTTTACGCAAGATTGTTCTCCCTGTGCGGGCCGGCCGCCGTACCGTGCGACACGACGAGGAGGGATGGGAGGCCTGGTGCGCGACGAGATCGACCGCCTCCTGGTGGAGCGCTTGCGCGCCGACGGGCGAGCCAGCTTCGTCGAGCTCGGCCGCGCCGTGGGGCTCTCGGCACCTGCCGTGAAGCGCCGCGTCGACCGCCTGCGCGAGGAGGGCGTGATCGTGCGCTTCACCGCCGTGGTCGACCCCCGTGTCCTGGGGCAGGGGACGGAGGTGTTCGTGGAGCTGTTCTGCTCGCACCACACCTCGCCCGGCGACATCCAGGCGTTGGCCCAGAAGCACGCGGAGATCGTCGGCGCGTTCACCGTGTCGGGCGACGCCGACGCGCTCCTCCACCTGCGCACCCCCGACATCGCCGCGCTGGAACGGGTGCTGGAGCTCATCCGCTCCGAGCCCGTCGTGGAGCGCACCCGCTCCACGATCGTGCTTTCGAACTTCCTCGACGACGGGCAGGCCTAGGCGGCCTCGGCGGGGCGGCACGGGTGCCGCATCGTGGCCGAGCTGGGGTGAGTCAGCCGGGAAGGACGTCGCGGGCGGTGGTGGTGACGTCGGCCAGCACCTCGGGGATCGGCTCGCAGCCCAGCCCCGGGCCGGCGGGCACCCGCACTCGGCCGTCGCGCAGCACGAACGGCTCGGTGATGTCGACCTTGTAGTAGCGGTCGGACGCCGACGTGTCCCCGGGGAGGGTGAAGTTCGGCAGCGAGGCCAACGCCACGTTGGCGGCCCGGCCCAGGCCGGTCTCCAGCATCCCGCCGCACCACACAGACACGCCCGATGCCGCGCACACGTCGTGCACGCGTCGGGCCTCCAGGTAGCCGCCGACGCGTCCCGCCTTGATGTTGACGATCGAGCAGGCACCGAGGGCGATGGCGTCGGCCGCCGCCCGAGCCGACACGATCGACTCGTCGAGGCAGATCGGCGTGCGCAGGACGCGAGCCAGCTCGGCGTGGCCCCGCACGTCCTCCTCCGGCAGCGGTTGCTCGATGAGCAGGAGGTCGAAGTCGTCGAGCGGCTGCAGGACGCGGGCGTCGCCGGCGGTGTAGGCGGCATTGGCGTCGACCTGGAGCAACACGTCGGGCCCGAAGCGCTCACGCACGGCTCGGACGGGCGCCACGTCCCAGCCCGGCCGGATCTTGAGCTTGATGCGGCGGTAGCCGGCGGACAGGTAGCCCTCCACTTCGTCGAGGAGCTGCGCCACGTTGTCGGTGAGGCCGACCGTCACGCCCGCGTCGACCTCGTCGCGCACGCCGCCGAGGTAGCGGGCCAGCGACATGCCCGCCGCCCGCAGCTCGGCGTCGAGGACGGCCAGCTCGAGTGCGCCCTTGGCCATCCGGTGCCCCTGCACGGGAGCCAGCACGGCTGCCACCCGAGCCGCCGTGAGGTCGGGGGCGGCGAAGAGGCGGGGGGCCAGGTGCTCCTCGATCACCTTCTCGGCGCCGGCCACGTACTCCGAGGAGTACGTGGGCTCGCGCAGGGCGACACACTCGCCCCACCCCGCGCCGTCGGGGGTCTCCACCCGCACCAGGAGGACGTCGCGCTCGTGCTCGACGCCGAACGACGTGCGGAACGGGGCCACCAGCGGCATGGCCAGCCGGCGCAGCTCGATTCGGGCGATTTTCACGTGAACCTCCGCAGTGCGCCCGGCGGCCGAGCGCGCCGGGCGCCAGTCTCGCAGGCGCCGACGGGCGCTTCTTCGTTGCCGGGCACGGGCGGTCGGCCCCACCTCGACGAGTTCGCGGTCAAGGTGACCGCCGAGAGCGGCGCCATCAGCGAGGGGGCACCCACCAGCGGCTCGTGGTCGACGCATGCCGTTCGGCTGACTACCCTCCCGGGCGGTGGGCCCCGTGCACCCGGCCGGCGTCGAGGCGCTTGCCGAGCTGTTCCACGGCCTGCCGCTCGTCATGTTCTGCGTCAAGGACGTGGACGGCCGCTACCTGGCAGTCAACCAGGCCTTCGCCGACCGGGTGGCCCGCACCCGCCCCGCCGATGTGGTGGGCCACCGCGCCTCCGACCTCTTCCCGCGCGAGCTGGCCGTGTCGTACGAGCAGCAGGACGCCGCCGTCGTTGCCACCGGCAGGCCCATTCGCGGCAAGCCCGAGCTGATCCTGCGACCGGACGGCTCGCGGGGTTGGTACGCCACCACCAAGGTGCCGATCACCGAGAACGGCACGGTGGTCGCCATCGCCGCCGTCTCGGTGGACCTCCAAGCTTCCCCCGAGACCCGGCTCGACGTGGCCGGGTTGGCCGCCGTGGTCGACTTCGTCGCCGGCCACTACCACGAGCCCCTGCAGGTGGCCGACATCGCCGAGGCGGCGGGCATGACGCCGGCCCAGCTCGAGCGCAGGCTCCGCCGCGTGCTCGGCGTGTCGCCCAAGCAGTTGCTCCTGCGCACGCGGGTGGACGAAGCAGCCCGGCTCCTGGCCGAGACCGACGAGTCGCTGGCCGACATCGCGGCGCGCTGCGGCTTCTACGACCAGAGCTCCTTCACGCGGCGGTTCAAGTGGGCGGTGGGGCTCACGCCCGGTGCCTACCGCGCCCAGCAACGGCCGGCGGGCGGGGCCGATCGGGCATGAGGTTGCCGTGGCGGTGGCGCGTCTCGCTGACCGCCTGCTCGCGCACCCAGTGCAGCAGCTCGATGCGACCGTGGCGAACGACGGGGGAGTCGTCGACGACGACGCCCGCGTCGGCCGCGGCCAGGCGCACCACCGGGTCGACGGTCCCGAGCACTCGCACGCGGTCGACGGCACAGGCGCCGGCGCGGAGGCGCTCGGCCACCGCCTCGTCGTCCTCGTCGGCACGCCGGGACACGACGACCGGCGTGCCCGCCACCTCGGCGGCGGTCAAGGCGGCTTGCACGTCGCCCTCGGGCACGCCGTCCCCGACCCGGAGCAGCACGCCGGCGGGCAACGGGCGGTAGCGCAGCACGTTGCGCTCGGCGGCCAAGGCCGTGGGGTCGCGCTCCACCGCGAACTCCCGCTTCCACCAGTAGTCGAGCGACCGACGGTACGGCACGTCGTCGACCGCGCCGACGTTGCGCCAGCGGCCCAGCGAGAGCACGTAGTTGGGGCCGCCTGCTTTGGCCGTCGGACCCACGACCGATCGCTTCCACCCGCCGAAGGGCTGGCGCTGCACGATGGCGCCGGTGATGCCGCGGTTGACGTAGGCGTTGCCGACCTCGACTCGTGCTGTCCAGCGTTCGATCTCGTGAGGATCGAGGCTGTGCAGCCCGCCGGTCAGGCCGAAACCGGTGTCGTTCTGCCAGGCGATCGCCTCGTCGAGCGAGCGGGCTCGCATCACGCCGAGGACGGGGCCGAAGCACTCGGTGCGGTGGAACCAGGAGCCCGGCCGCACACCCAGCTTGATGCCGGGCGACCACAGGTGCGGGTTGCCGTCGACCGACCGCGGCTCGAGCAGCCACTGCTCGCCCGGATCGAGGGCGGACAGCGCGTCGGCCAGCGGTCCCGCTGGGGGGCGCACCAGCGGGCCGACCACCGAGCGCAGGTCGTCGGCGGGCCCGACGACGAGGGTGGAGGCGGCGTCGGCCAACTGCCGGCGGAAGGCCGGATCGTCGTGGACGGCGGCTTCGACGATGGCCAGGCTCGCCGCCGAGCACTTCTGCCCGCCGTGGCCGAAGGCCGACTGCACGATGTCGCGCACGGCGGCGTCGATGTCGGCGGCTGCCGTCACCACGATGGCGTTCTTGCCGCTCGTCTCCGCGTGCAGCCGGAGGTCAGGCCGCCATTCGAGGAACAGGCGGGCGGTCTCGTAGGCGCCGGTGAGGATCACGGCGTCGACATCCGGGTGGGTGACCAGCCGTCGGCCCACCTCGTCGTCGGCACAGGGGACGAGCTGCAGGACGTCGCGGGGCACGCCCGCGGCCCAGCAGTGGCGGGCCACCAACGACGCCGTGAGCACTGCCTCCGGCGCCGGCTTCAGGATCACGGCGTTGCCCGCCGCCAGCCCCGCCAGCACGCCGCCTGCCGGGATGGCGTACGGGAAGTTCCACGGGGAGGCCACCACCACGGTGCCCAACGGCTCGAAGGTGAGGCCGTCGCCGACGAGCGTCTCGATGTCACGGGTGGAGGCCGCGTAGTAGCGGGCGAAGTCGCACGCCTCGGAGACCTCCGGGTCGCCCTCGAGGACGGTCTTGCCCGCCTCGTGGGCCATGGCGGCGAGCGTCTCGCCCCGGCACTCCGCCATCACGTGGGCCACGCGAGCGAGGATGCGGCGGCGCTCCGCCGGACGCCGAGCGGCCCAGGCCGGGCCCGCCCTGCGGGCGACCGCGACGGCCCGGTCGACCGTCTCCGCGTCGGCCACGGCGTGCGTGAGGAACGGGCGGTCCGGCCGGTTCGGGCTCGCGGTGGTGACGTGCCTGCCGGTGTCGACCTCGTCGCCGTCGACGACGGGACACACGAGCGCGGGGGCCGTCCACGCCGACAGCTCGCGGTGCAGCCACTCCCGGTTGGCGGGCAGGGAGAAGTCCGTGTCGGGCTCGTTGGCGAAGGGCGCCTTGTCGTCGACCGCCCGGTCGGGGCGGTTGCGGTCCTGCGTGCGGCGGGGCGTGGTGGGCACGGTGCGGCGCTGCGACACGGCCTGCAGGAAACGGGCGCACTCGGCGTCGAAGGCGGGACTGCCCACATCGAGGGAGAACAGCGAGCGCAGGTAGTTCTCCGGTGCGGTGTTCTCGTCGAAGCGGCGGATGAGGTAGGCGATGGCCGAGGAGAAGTCGTCCTCGCGCACGACGGGCGCGTACAGGAGGAGGCTGCCCGCGGCGTCGCGGGTGGCGGCCGCCTGCGGCGGCGCCATGCCCTCCAGCATCTCGATCTCCAGCCGCCCGCATGCGCCCCGGACGTCGCGCTGCACAAGCGCCCACGCGACGTCGAAGAGGTTGTGGCTGGCCAGTCCGATGACGACAGCGTCCGCCCAGCGCTCGTCGAGGGCCGTGTCGAGCATGCGCTTGTAGGACGCGTCGACCTCCGACTTGTACCCGTAGGGAGCCTGCGGCCACCCGCGCAGCTCGGCCTCGACGCGCTCCATGGCCAGGTTGGCACCCTTCACGAGCCGGACGCGGATGCGGCCGCCACCCGCCGCCCGGCGATCGCGGGCCCACTCGCACAGCTCGACCAAGGCGTCGTGCGAATCGGGCAGGTAGGCCTGCAGCACGATGCCCGCATCGAGCGCACGGAATCGCGGTTCGTCGAGCACGCGGCGGAACACCGTCGTGGTCAGCCGCAGATCGCGGTACTCCTCCATGTCGAGGTTGACGAACTTGGGAGGGTCGAACGCCATGGCCGCGGCGTAGAGCCGGCGGAGCCGCTCGGCCACCCGTTCGATGGTGGCGTCGAAGGCCACGATGTTGAGCTGAGCGGCGATGGCCGAGAGCTTCACGGAGACGTAGTCGACATCGGGCCGGCGCAGCCGCTCGATCACGGCATCGAGCCGGCGCCGGGCCTCGCCGTCGCCCAACACGGCCTCGCCCAGCACATTCACGTTGAGGCGGACGCCTTGGCGTGTGCGTGTCGACACGTAGCGGGCGAAGGCGGGGTCCTCGGCGGGCAGGATCACCCCGGCCGTCTCGCGGCGCACGCGCGCCTGCACCAGCGGCAGCACGAGGCGATGGAAGCGGCGGGCCAGGCGGGCGCCTGCGCCGAAGGCCACCCGATCGAGGGGGCCGAGGAACCCGGGCACGCCCTCGTCCTCGACCAAGTCGGCCAGGCGCCGGGCCGCGCGCCGGGTGTCGGGGATGCGGGCCACCTCGTCGAGCAGCACGATCAGCGTCCGGCGTCCGGCGTCGTCGTCCAGCATGCGGGCCATGCGCGCCAGCCGTCGGCGATCGCGGCGGCCGGAACGGCGATCGGCCGTGGCGATCAGCTCCGCCGCCAGCTCCACTGCCTTGCGGGCGACGGCGACGTCCTCGTCGAGGCGCGACGTGCTCATGGTGCCAGTGAACGACGGAGCAGGACGGGCCGTCTTGGCCGCCCCGCACGCGGGCGACGGCTCGTTCGTACAACGAGCGGTCAGCGGCGCAGCTCGTCCACCAACCCGGCCGGCAGCGCAGCGCGCACGGGCATGGCGTCGAGGTCCACGTGCTCGCCTTCGGCGTGCGCGCCACCGCCCACCGCGCCGAGCCCATCGAGTGTGGGGACCTCCAGGCTCGCCACGAAGTTGCGGTCGGAGGCACCGCCCAGGTGCACGCAGACCAGCGAACCGAGGCCGAGATCGGCGGCGACGCGCTGGGCGCGGGCGTGACGGGCGGCGGCGGCGTTCATGTTGCGAAGTGTGACGCACGTCGTGGCCCGGTCGTCGGGACAGTGCACCAAAGGCCGCTGCCGCCGTTGCGCGCGGGCGACAACCCCGAGCGACGGTTCGGCACCCTGGACCCTGCGCCGAGATGCCCGCCGACCTGAATCACACGATCGTCCACGCCCGGGCGGGCGGACGCCTTCGACGCCCTCGAGGACGGCCGCCTGCCTCTGCACCGCGGCGACGCTCGGCGGGTACCGCGAGGCGGCACCGAGACGCGTGCTCGGGACCGCACCGTGCGGACGATGTCGCGGCGAGTGGCGGCGGACAAGGCATGAACACGCTTGTCGGTTGCCCATGGACCCAGCGGACCCGCCCAAATCGGGACAAGTACGACAGAGTCGACATCAGGGAGCGCGAAAAACCGCGTACTGGGTTCAGTTTGACCACGGAGCGTGCCGAAGCAGGGCAGGAGTACGCACCACTTTGGGCTTCAGGGGAGACTTCCAGTGACAGATCCGGCACTCCCGGCGGGGCGCCTCCGCCGACCCGCGCGCTCGGTCGTGTGGGGCGGGCGACGCACGACCATCGTCCTCTTGGCCGGCCTGCTCCTGCTCTCGACCGGGACCATCCTTCCCTCGCCGGTCGAGGCAGGCCACACCGAGAGCGACACCTTCATCGTGACCGCAGCGGAGAAGGGCGAGGCCAAGGGCAAGGTCCACCGTCACGGCGGCAGGGTGGAGAAAGAGCTCCACGTCGTCCGCGGCGTGGTCGCCCGCCTCAACCCGCAGCAGCGGGACCGACTGGCCGATGACGCCGACGTCGTCGTCACGCCCAACGTCCCCGTCAGCCTCACCGACCTTCCCGTCGCCACCACGCGACCGCCCGCGGCCGTGTTCCCCACGCTGACCGGGGCCGACCGTCTGGCGGCCAAGGGGATCACAGGGGCGGGCGTGACCGTCGCCGTGCTCGACACCGGCATCGCCCGCCTGCCCGACTTCTCGGGCCGACTGGTGAGCGGCGTCGATCTGTCGGGCGAGGGCAATCCCTACCGCGACAGCTTCGGCCACGGCACCTTCGTGGCCGGCCTCATTGCGGGCAACGGGGCTTCGTCGGCTGGTCTCTACAAGGGGGAAGCCCCCGGCGCCCGCTTGGTCCCGGTGAAGGTGGCGGGAGCCTCGGGTTCGACCGACCTGGCGAGGGTGATCGCGGGCATCGATTGGGTGGTGGCGAATCGGCTGCTGCTGAACATCCGGGTCCTCAACGTCTCGCTCGGCGCGGTCATGAACCGCTCGACCGTGCTCAACCCGCTCGATCTCGCCGTGGAGGCGGCGTGGCGCTCGGGCATCGTCGTGGTCGCCTCCGCGGGCAACGCCGGGCCGTTCAACGGCACCGTCACCAGCCCGGGCGACGACCCGCTGATCCTCACCGCGGGCGCCCTCGACGACCGAGGCACCGCGGACGCCGCCGATGACGCCATGGCCGAGTTCTCCAGCGTCGGGCCCACCGCGGTGGACGGCTGGTACAAGCCGGACCTCGTGGCCTCGGGCCGCTCGGTGGTCAGCCTGCGGGTGCCGGGCTCCACCATCGACACGACCAACCCCTCGGCCCGCATCGGCACGGCCAACTTCGTCGGCTCGGGCACGTCGTTCAGCGCCGCGGTGGCCAGCGGTGCCGCCGCCCTCGTCCTTGACGCCCGACCCTGGGCCCGTCCCGACGAGGTGAAGGGCCGGCTCGTCGGCACGGCAGCGACGGGACCAGTGGGCAACCCCTTCGTGGACGGCGGCGGGTCGCTGGACGCCTACCGCGCCGCCGTCGTCTCCGACATCGGCTTCAGCCAGGCTGCCCTGTCGAACCCGACGGCGACGCTGCCGGGCACGACCGTCTCGCTGTCCGTCACCTGGAACTCGTCGCCGTGGAACGGGTCGGCCTGGAACGGCAGCGCCTGGAACGGGTCCGCCTGGAACGGCTCGGCCTGGAACGGGTCCGCCTGGAACGGCTCGGCCTGGAACGGCTCGGCCTGGAACGGCTCGGCCTGGAACGGCTCGGCCTGGAACGGCTCGGCCTGGAACGGGTCCGCCTGGAACGGCTCGGCCTGGAACGGGTCCGCCTGGAACGGGTCCGCCTGGAACGGGTCCGCCTGGAACGGCTCGGCCTGGAACGGCTCGGCCTGGAACGGGTCCGCCTGGAACGGCTCGGCCTGGAACTAGCAGCACGGTGACGACCCTTTCCCGGCCCGCCAAGGCGGTCGTCGCCCTCGCCGTCGGCGGAGGGTTGATGACGGCGCTGGTGGCACTCCAGTTCGCCCGTCAGGGCGGGATCGGCCCGCTCACCGCGGTGGCCTTCTTCTCCGCCGCAGTGGTGGCGAGCTGGCTGTGGCCCCTCGTCATGTACCGGGGTGCCGAGTCGGAGGCGGTCCATCTCGACGAGGGCTTCCTCGTGGTGACGACCCTGGTGTTGCCACCCGCCGGGGTGCTCGTCGCCTTCGGTGCCGCCACTGTCCTGGCCCAGGTCGTGCGTCGGCGGCCCCTGGTGAAGTCACTGTTCAACAGCGGCCAGGTGCTGACGGCGGCAGGGCTCGGGGTGGCGGTAGCCCACGCCGTCGGCGTCGGTTCGGGGATGCGGCCCGCCGCGTTGGCGGGGGCAGCGGTCGGTGCCACGGTCTTCTTCGTGGTGAACGGGCTCTTCCTGGCCGCCGTCCTCACCTTCACCGGTGTGTCGTCGTGGCGGCAGGCCGTCAACGACGGCGTCGAGATCCGCCTCCTCCTGCTGGGGGCCGGGGTGATCCTCGGGCTCGTCGGCGGGCTGGCCCTGTCGGCACACCCGTGGGCCTTGGTGCTCGCCGCACTGCCGTTCGCGGTGTTCCGCCAAGTGCTGGCCGGCCACTTCCGGGCCCGCCACGACCGGGCCCGGCTGAACGGCTTGTTCGAGGCCACGCTCGAGGCCCACCGGTCGATGGGAGAGGCCGAGGTCACCCGGGCTGTGCGCGAGGCGACCAGGGAGTTGCTGCGCTGTCGGGAGGTGGCCCTGACCGACAGAGAGCCCGAGGGCGACGCCACAGCCGTGGCCCTCGACGTGCGGGGGACCACCAAGTGGTTGACGGCGGCGGGGCGCAGCAAGGCCGAGCCCTTCGACGACGCCGACCGGTCGCTGCTGCACGCCTTGGGCGCGGTGGGTGCGGGAGCGCTCACCAACGCCGTCCTCTACGAGGAGGACCGTCGGCAACGGGAGCGGTTGGCCGCCATCACCGCCAGCCTGGGCGAGGGGGTGTGCGCCCTGGACGCCGAGGGGCGGGTGACGTTCCTCAATCCGACCGGCGAGACCATGTTGGGTTGGACCGAGACAGAGCTGGCGTCCTGCGCCGGGGGTGACGTCGGCGTCACCGGCCCCGTCGAGTTCCTGATCGGCCCGGCCCTCCGGGCCATGCGGACACGCGACACCGTCCGCAGCGACGACACCGTGTTCCGCCGTCGGGACGGCACCTCCTTCCCCGTGGCCTTCACCTGCTCGCCCGTCCTCGACGGCTCCCGGATCGGCGGCGCGGTGGCGGTGTTCCGCGACATCACCGAGCGCAAGGCGTTCGAGGAGCGACTGGCCCGGCACGCGTTCCACGACGACCTTACGGGCCTCCCCAATCGGCGGGTGTTCCTCGACCGCCTGGAGCAGGCGCTGCGGCGCAGCCAGCGCCGAGGCGCCGTGCACGCCGTGCTGTTCGCCGACGTCGACCGGTTCAAGCTGGTGAACGACAGCGTGGGCCACCAGGCGGGCGACCGTTTGCTGGTGACCATCGCCGAACGACTGAGCACGGCCCTGCGCCCGGGCGACACGCTGGCCCGCTTCGGGGGCGACGAGTTCACCGTGCTGTTGGAGGACGTGTCCGGTGTGACCGATGCCGAGGCCGTGGCCGCCCGCCTGCTGGAGTCGCTGCACGCGCCGATCCTGCTGCCCGACGGCCACGAGGTGGTCGCGGCGGTGAGCATCGGCATCACGCTCGCCTCGGGCGCAGCCTCGGCCGACGACGTGCTCCACGACGCCGACGTCGCCATGTACCAGGCCAAGAGCAACGGGGCGGGCCGCTACGCCGTCTTCGACGCCGCCGCCATGGGGCGACGCTCGATCGACCGCCTCGACCTGGAGGCGGCCATGCGGCGTGGGCTCGACGCCGGGGAGTTCGAGGTCCACTACCAGCCCGTGGTCGTGACCGACACCGGCGTGGTGGTGGGCGCCGAGGCCCTGGTCCGGTGGCGGCACCCGGAGCAGGGCATGCTGGCGCCGGGTCGGTTCATCGCGCTGGCCGAGGAGACGGGGTTGATCCTGCCTTTGGGCCGGTTGGTCCTGGAGGAGGCATGCTGGACGGCCCGGGAGTGGCACGAACGCTTCGGCGTCCCCGTCGGTATGAGCGTCAACCTGTCGGCGCGGCAGTTCTCCGACCCCAACCTGGTGCAGGAGGTGGCCGACATCCTGCGCATGACCGGGCTCCGACCCGACGACCTGTGCCTGGAGATCACCGAGTCGCTGGCGGTGGAGGACGTGGCCCGCACGATCGCCACCCTGGAACAGCTCAAGAACCTCGGTGTGCGCCTGGCCATCGACGACTTCGGCACCGGGTACTCCTCGCTCACCTACCTGAAGCGCTTCCCGGTGGACGTGGTGAAGATCGACCGCAGCTTCGTGAGCGGGGTGGACACCGAACCCGTCGACTCGGCCATCGTCACGGCTGTGCTGGGCCTCGCCGCGGCCGTGGGCATGACCACGGTGGCCGAGGGCGTCGAGACGGAAGGCCAGCTGGCCCGGCTGCGAGAGCTGGCGTGCCCGCTGGTGCAGGGCTACCACCTGGGACGCCCGTGTGGCCGGGACGAAGCGGCCGACGCCGTCGAGCGCAGCCTCCGTCGGGACGCCGGCGTTGCCGTCGGATAGGTCGAAGACCCCCAACGCCCGCCGAGCAACAACGCGGTGGCGACACCGACGCTCGCCCTCTCCGGCAAAGCCGAATCGTGACGGCCGGGGCGATTGTCGCCCGGGCGAATGCCGTCGATTCGCGGCCGCTCAGTCGGCGAACACGTTGGCGTTGAGGTCGACGAAGAACGTGTGGTCGTGGCCCTTGTTGGGGTCGTCGGGGTTGTACTTGGTGCGGGTGCTTCCGTCGGGTACCTCGTCCTCGGGATAGATGGCGCCGACGGGACAGACGTCGGGCTGGTAGCACGCCGTGCAGGCCGTGCACTCCTCGCGATGCACGTACAGCATGCGCTCGCCGAACAGCGCCACGGCGTCCTCCCGGGGCGAATGAGTGTTGGCGACGATGCCGCTTCCCGCTTGGTCCTCGGAGACGAGCGCGCTCTGCTGGGGGACGAACTCGTAGATGCACTGCACAGGGCAGACGTCGACGCAGGAACGGTCCTTCACGTCGATGCAGGCTCGGTGATGACAGCGATGCCGGACACGGTCAGCCCTCCTTCGGGCCCGTCCTACCCGCTTTGACCGTCGCTCACCGGCCGGAGAAGTGATGCATTCCTCCGAGCAGTGGCTACTTGCGACCGCCGGCGACGAGCATGGGCTGTTCGCCGCGCACCTTCCCGTCGACGAGGAAGGGCTGCCAGCCCGCCACGACCTCTCGTTCCAGCGCGAGGGTGACCACGCCGGAGCCGCAAGGGCCGACGAAGGAAGGCGACCGATGACAGCAGCGAGTGTCATCTGGTCATGACGAGGGCACCGTACCGCCTGTCCATGCCACCGGGCGCTCCGGCGCATACCGGCAGAACACGCCGGTGCGAATCGATGCGTCGAGGTGACGGCCGAGCGACGGGTGTATGCGGTCGATGCGGCTGATCGCGTCGCGGACCCGCCGGGGGACCGCCTTGCGCGCCCGCTCGACCTCGTCGGGTGCCGTGCGCACGCGCCCGCCGACCCCGTAGGCCGAGGCGAGCGCGTCGACGAGGGCGTCGCGCTCTTCTCGGGCGGCGGTCGGGTCGTGACCCCGCCCCTCGGCCTCCTCGATGTCGAATTCGAGCTCCACGATGCGGCGCTTGTACTGCTCGCGCGCGGTCGCGTCGAGCACCGGCGTGCGCGACCCGACGCCATGCACCACCGCGTCGGCCACAAGGTCGAGGACGTGGAGCTCCCGCTCGGGGTCGGCCAGCAAGCGCGCGATGTCGCGCAAGCCCTTGCTGTCCCGCAGCGTCACCACCAGGCCGCGGTAGCCGACCGTCCAGTACTCGCCGTCGAGCCGGAAGACGTTCGCCTGCTCGTTCGCCAATCGCCTCGCGGCGTCGGGCGTGAAGCCCTGCCGGATGACCGGGAAGACGCTTCGGTGGCCGCCCGTCCCCACGAGCTCGATGTCGCGGCCGTCGCCGAAGCGCACGCCGGAGCCGGCCACGAGGTCACGCACCGTGCCCGACACCAGGAGCTCACCCGCCCTGGCCGACTCGGCCATGCGCTCGGCGACGTGGACGGCCACGCCCTGCACCTCGTCGTCGAGCACCTCGCACTCGCCGGTGTGGATGCCGACGCGCAGCGAAGCGCCTCGCCGTTCGAGCGCGTCGGCCATGCCGAGTGCGCAACGGATGGCGCGGGCGGGACCGTCGAACACCGCCCCGAAACGGCTGCCGAGGCGGTCGACGACCTCGCCGCCGAAACGGCCGACGTGGGCACGCACCTCCTGGTCGAAGGCGCCCAGGAGCTCCTGCCAGGCGCCGTCGGCGAGGCCTTCCGGCATCGCCACGTCGGCGTGCAGCAAGGTGATCAGGCGGCGAGGCCGCGACCCCGCCGCCTGCGACCCCACGAGGAACGATTCGATGGCGGCCGCCACCGCCTCGGCGTCGCCCGTGAAGGGCAGATGGTCGGCCCCCTCGAGCTCGACGCACTGCGCGTCCGGGATCATCGAGGCGATCGTGCGCCCGTGATGGCTCGGGACGAGTGGGTCGTCGCGGCGGAAGAGCACGAGCGCCGGTACCCGCACCGCCGGGAACACCTCCCTGAGGTCGTAGGAGAACGTGTTGAGCAGCAGCGGCCGGACCTCGTTGCGGCTCACCGACTGGCGCTGGTAGCGGCCCATCCACTCGACGAAGCGCGGGTCGTCGCGCATGCTGCTCGCCCACAGCGGCACGGCGAACTCGGCTGCCTCTCTCGTTCCCCACCCCCTGGCCCACACCTCCGCGGCGGCAATGGGGTTGGCGACGCCGGTGGTGGCGACGAGCGCGTCGTGGTGCTCGTCCAGCGCGATGGCCGTGCCGTACACGACGATGCTGGTGGTTCGCTCCGGGTGGACGGAGGCGAACAGGGCCGCCACTCCACCGCCCTCCGACACACCGAGGATCGACGCCCGCTTCGACCCGATCGCGTCCAGCACGGCCACGATGTCGTCGGCGCGCTCTTCCAGCGTCGGCGTGGTGAGCGCGCCGCCGCGATCGGACAGTCCGCATCCCCGCCGGTCGAACACGACGAGGCGGCTGAACTCCGCAAGGCGCCGGAAGAACGCGGCCAACGACGGTTCCTCCCAGAACACCTCGATGTTCGAGGCCAGGCCGTAGGCCCACACGAGGTCGACGGGACCGTCGCCGATGACCTGATACGCGATGTGGACGTCGCCGGCTCGGGCGTACTGCGTCGTCGGATGGCCGCCCATCGCCCTCATTGTCGCTCCATCGGCCGTCGCGACGCGAGGCCGGATGTCGCGCCCTCCCCTACGAGACAAGGAGGGCACCGATGAAAGTCACCATCCGCTCTGCCGACGGCACCACGCTCGCCGCTCGCAGGTCCGGCTCGGGATCACCGCTCGTGCTCGTGCACGGCGGCAACGGCGATCTCGACACGTTCGCGCTGGTCGAGCCGCTGCTGGCCGAATGTCACACGGTCTGGACGTATTCCCGCCGCGGACGGGGCGGGAGCGGCGACGGGCCCGACTACTGCGGCGACCGGGAGATCGAAGACCTCTGCGCCGTGGTCGACGCCGCGGGCGGCGACGCCCATGTGGTCGCCCACTCCTCGGGCGCCACGATCGCTCTCTTGGCCGCGCCTCGCCTGCCCGACATCAGGTCGCTCACCCTGTACGAGCCCCCACTCCGAATCGAAGGCGTGGACGCCGAGACCGTCATGGCGATCGCCCGCGAGCTGGAAGCGGACGTCGAAACCGGGCTGGAGCTGTTCCTGCCCGTCGCGGGCATCACCTACGAGGAGGTTGCGGTCGTCCGCTCCATGCCCAAGGTGTGGGACCGGATGCTGGCCGGCGCCCGCCTCGCACCCCGCGAGATCCGAGCCGCACTGGCCGAGGCCGACCGCCTCACGACGATGGAGCAGCCGGGCGTCCCCACGCTCTACCTGCACGGCGAGGAGACGGAGTCGCCGTGGTTCCTCGACCCCGCCGACGTCCCCGGCCGCCTGCCTGCGGCCGAGATTCGCGGCATCCCCTCGCAGCGCCACCTGGCATTCGCGTTCGCGCCGGAGCGGTTCGCCGCCGAGGTGCTGTCGTTCACCGCCTCGGTGGATCGAGTGCCCGTGCCGTAGCGACCGCCGCCAGCTCGGCTCGCGTGGACACATGCAGCTTGGCGAAGACGTGAGCCAGGTGTGCCTGGACGGTCCGGGGCGAGACGAACAGGCGCCGGCCGATCTGCGGGTTGGTGAGCCCCTCGGCGACGAGGTCGACGACTCGTCGCTCGGTCGGCGTCAGGCCCTCCCATCCGTGCGCGGGCCGCTTGCGGGTGCCCCGGCCGCGTCGCACGTACGCCACCGCGTCGGCGAGTTCAGTCGGTCCCGCCGCAACGGCGACGCGCAGGCGAGCCGCGTCCTCCGTTCGGCCCGCGTCGGCGGCGACCGCGGCCAGGCCCTCGAGCGCCGCCGCCGTCACGCGTGTGAAGCCGGCGTGGTGCGCCCGCTCGAGCGCCTCGTGGAGCAGGCGCTCCGCCTCCCGGAGGTCGGGCTCCCGCCGGGCCAGCTCGGCCAGCGTCACCAAGGCCATCGACACGGCGGACACGCTGTCGCTCTCGCTTCCGAGACGGAGCGCTTCTTCGGCATACGAACGCGCCTCGTCGGTACGGGCCCCGGCCAGAGCGACGTTCGCCTGGAAGGCGCGCGCGACGGCCGCGAACCAGCGCATGGGCGAGCGGGCGTGCGCAGCGTCGAGCTCGGCTGCGGCAGCACCGGCATCGCCCGCGGCCATCAGCACCATGGCCGCGGCGAACCGCATCGACGCCTCGCCCGTGGGCATGCGGTGCTCGAGGGC
Source organism: Acidimicrobiales bacterium (assembly GCA_036260075.1). Classification (GTDB taxonomy): domain Bacteria; phylum Actinomycetota; class Acidimicrobiia; order Acidimicrobiales; family JAHWLA01; genus DATAAM01. Next base: position 3,437 of record DATAAM010000028.1, on the reverse strand, counting down.
CAAGGCCAGTCCTCGTTCGCACCGGGCCTGCGCTTCGGCGAGCCGGCCGGCGTCGACGTCCAGCAACGCGAGCACCGACAGGCACAGGATCTCGACGTATCGGTCGCCCACCGCCTGGGCCGTGCGCAGCGCCTCGTCGAGGTGGGCACGGGCGTCATCGGTGCGGCCTTCGAGGTTGTCACGCCATCCGAGCGCGAACAGGGCATTGGCGCGCGGTGCCCCGACGGCAGGCGAGAGCCGAAGCCCTTCTTCGAGAAGCGCCCGGGCCTCGGGGGCGCGACGGGTGTCGATGCACGACCACCCGAGCATGGCGAGGTTCAGTCCCCGCACCATGTCGGCCGTGTCGCGCAGCAACGACTCGGCTTCCTCGAAGCCTGCCCACGCGCCGGTGTGGTCGCCCTCGCCCCAGTAGCGCACCCAGGCGCGGAAGTGGAGGGCGCGGCCCAACGCCCGTCGGTCGCCGAGCCGTCGACCGAGCGCGACGGCCTCGTCGCCGTGGCGAGCGGCGGCGACCATGTCGCCCGCCCGGTAGGCGACCAGGCAGAGCGCGGTCAGCGCCTCCACTCGCTCGACGCGGTCGTCACCGTGGCGGTCGCAGAGCACGGCCTCCAAGCGATCCCGCCCGACGGCAACCTCGCTGCGGGCGAACCAGTACGCCAGGAGGTCGCCGACGACGCGGGTGGCCGCCGACGGGTTCCAGTCGAGGGCGGCGCGCAGGTTGTCGAGCTCGGCGTCAACGCGAGCCAGCCAGTCGACCTGATCCGGGCCTTCGAGGCCCGCGCGCGCCCGTTGCGCGAACGAGATGCACCACGCCAGATGCCGTTCGCGTGCCTCTTCCGCCTCGCCCGCGTCGGCCAGCCGGTGGCGGGCGTAGTCGGCGATCGTCTCCAGCATTCGGTAGCGCGTGGCCGAACCCGCCCCGCCCGCGACCTGCACGAGCGAGCGGTCGACCAGCGCGCCGAGCAGGTCGAGGACGTCGCAGGCGCACACGGCCTCGGCCGCCTCGACGGTGAAGCTGCCTGAAAAGCAGGCCAAGCGGCGGAAGACGACGCGCTCGTCGGGCCCGAGCAGGTCGTGGCTCCAGTCGACCGAGCCCTCCAACGTGCGCTGTCGGGGCAGCGCGCCGCGGACGCCGCCGGTCAGGAGGCGGAAGCGGTCGGCCAGCCCTTCTGCGATCTGCTCCAGGCCCATCATGCGCGTGCGGGCGGCGGCCAGCTCGATGGCGAGCGGCAGGCCGTCGAGCCGGCGGCAGATGCCGGCGACCGTGGCGGCGTCGTCGGCGCCGAGGACGAAGCCGGCCAGCGAGGCTCGGTCAGTGAAGAGCTGCACCGACTCGTCGTCGGCCAGCGGCGGCACCGGCCACCTGGCTTCGCACTCGACACCGAGGAGCTCGCGGCTGGTGGCCAGAACACGGGTCGAGGTACTCGACTGCACGAGCCGGACCGCCAGCGCGGCGCACGCTTCGATCACGTGCTCGCACGTATCGAGCACGACGAGCGTGGGACGGGCCGACAGCCGGTGGAGGACGGCGTCGGCCACCGGTTCCGGCGGTTCGGGCATGCCGAGCGCGGCGGCCACTGCGACCGGCACGAGCAAGGGGTCGTCCAGCGGACCGAGGTCCACCCAACAGACGTCGTCCGGGACGCGGGTCGCCACCTCGAGCGCGAGCCGCGTCTTGCCGCATCCGCCCGCGCCGGTGAGCGTCACCAACCGGTGGTCGGCCACGAGTGCGGCCAGCACTTCGAGCTCGGCACGTCGGCCGACGAACGAGGTCAGCGGCACCGGCAGGTTGTTCGCCATTTCCCTGCAATCGTCGCGCCGACGGCGGCGGGAACATCGGCCGGATGGCGGATGCTTCGTGGCGGCCCGGCCCGCACAGTGCTCTCAATGGAGACGGACTACCTGGTGGTCGGGGCCGGCGCGGCGGGGATGGCGTTCGCGGACGCGCTCGTCGCCGGATGCGATGTCGACGTGGTGCTGGTCGACCGACGCGACGCGCCGGGCGGCCATTGGAACGACGCCTATCCCTTCGTGCGCCTGCACCAGCCGTCGGCCACCTACGGCGTGCCCTCGCTGCCACTCGGCACCGACTCGCTCGACACCGACGGCTCCTACGAGCGGGCCACCGGGATGGAGGTGTGCGACTACTTCCGGCGGGTGCTGGAGCACCGACTGCTTCCGACCGGACGAGTCCGATTCGAGCCGATGTGCGACTTCGTCGGCAGCCACACACTGGTCTCCCGACTGACGGGGAGGGCGAAGGAGGTGCGTGTGCGGCGGCGGGTCGTGGACACGACCTATCTGGAGGTGTCGGTGCCCGCCACCCACACGCCCGGTTTCACGGTCGATCCCGACGCCCGCGTGATCCCCGTCGGGAAGCTCGCGGAGCTCGGCGAAGCGCCTGCGGGCTACACCGTCCTCGGCGGCGGCAAGACGGCCATGGACGCCTGCACGTGGCTCCTCGACCACGGCGTCGATCCCGAGCGAATCCGGTGGGTTCGACCGCGCGAGGCATGGCTGATCGACCGGGCGTTCGTGCAGCCGCTGGACCTGCTCCCGGCCACGATCGACGGCTTCTCGCGGGCCGTCGAGGCATTGGCGGCGGCCCACGACGCGCGGGACCTGTTCGACCGCTTGGAGGACGGCGGCCACCTGTTCCGCCTCGACGCCTCGGTGGAGCCGACGATGTTCCGCGGCGCCATCCTGAGCCGAGCCGAACGGGACGCACTGCAACGCATCGAGCGGGTGGTGCGCCAGGGGCGGGTCCGGCACGTCGGCACGGACCGGATCGCCATGGAGGACGGCGAGGTGCCCACGAGCCGCGGCGAGGTGCACGTCGATTGCACGGCATCGGGGTTCCGCACCGCCCCTGCGCGCCCCATCTTCGAGCCCGGCCGCATCGTGCTCCAGTCGCTCATGGGCGGCTTCACCACCTTCAACGCCGCGCTCGTCGGGTTCGTGGAGGCGACCCGTGGCGACGACACCGAGAAGAACCGCCTGTGCCCGCCCACCCCCCAGCCCGACCGCGCCGTCGACTGGGTGTCGGTGGTGCGCGGCTCGCTGCGGGCCTCCATGCTGCATGCAGCCGAGGCCGATCTCATGGCGTGGAGGGAGGGCTGCCGCCTCAGCCTGACGCGAGGGATGGGCAGCAGGCTCGACGACCCGCTGCTGCAGTCGGCAATGGCTCGATGGGGAGCCAACATGGCGCCTGCGGTCGAGAACGCCGACCGGCTGCTGGCACAGGTCCATGCGTCACAGATCTCCTGAACGGCCGGCTCGCCGTCGACGGCGGGCCATCGGGAGAGACAACCTCGCCTGTCCTTCGAGCACGGTCCCGGGCGTCTCCGGACCCGGCATCAGCGCGCCGGATCCCTGATTGAAGGTCGTCCCGGCATTCGGCACGATGGGGCGTACGCGCCTTGGTGAGCAGTTTCCGG
>DATAAM010000027.1:0-2488 GCA_036260075.1 Acidimicrobiales bacterium | reverse complement strand
GTCGGGACCGTCTCTGTGAAGTCGTAGGTGTTGCCGGACACACCGTGGAAGTCCGTCAGCCCGTCGAACGTCATCGAGTTGAACGGCGCGGTCGTGTCGTCGCCGTCGTCGACCAGCGAGAAGTTGCCGAGGCCGTCGGATGCCGTGAACGAAAAGGCACGGGACCCCTCGACCGACGCCTGCTTGACGATCGTGATCGAGCCCGGCACCGGGCCCGGGGCCACCTTCATCGAGCGGTCTTGGTTGCCACCGAGGCCGTCGATCTCGATCAGGCGCATGTGATACGGCGAGCCGGAGATCGTGGACGCGGCGGTGCCTGTCCCCCATTGCGCATCAGCGGCGACGTGCGCGCTCCAGGCGATCACCGGGTTGGCCGCGCTCGCCGTGAACGTGAGCGTGATCCGCGTCGAGCTGTCCCCCGAGTACGAGCCCGACGTGGTGTACGCCGAGACCGCCGTGAACGCGCCGTTCCAGATGGTGAAGTTGCCCGCGATCGGCGTCTTGCCCCGTGTCGTGACCTCGGGGTCGGCGGGGATGGACGCTGTCGAGAACGTCCCGACGGCGCATCCAGTCACGCCGACGCAGGGATCGGCCGGCGTGGCCGCTGTGGTCGCGCTGCGGTCGTAGGTGGTGAGGTAGTCGAAGGCGTGCTTGCCGCCCTTCGTCGGGTCCCACTCGACGGTGACCGTGTGCGTCCCGAACGTCGAGAGGTTGTCGAGCTTCAGGCGATACGGGACCGACTCCCCCTCCGCCCAGTGCGAGTTGTGCGGCCCGAGGTTGCCCGTGACCCAGTCGCAGGCCTTCGGTGTGGCTGCCTTGCCGTTCTCGCACTGCTCCAACCGGGCAGAGGGACCGGGTGCCGCTTGCGCCGGGCCGACGAACGGCAGGGTGGCGAGGACGGCCGTGACGGCCAGGACGGCGCGACGGGCGCGTCGACGACTGGTGGTCCCTCCGGCCCCCCGGCTCCCTGACCCTGCCACGAGTTTCCTCCTCCGGAGGGCGGGGCCGGGTTCACCTGGCTCCCCTCGGGCGCAGTGACCAGTTCGGTCCCGAGGATCACAGCCTCCCCACCGTCGACGATGCCGTCTTCGATGTCCCTACCAGCGTGGGGCTCGACGCGGCGAGGGGCGTCCTCAATTTTGATGAAATACGGCAGCCTGAACGTCGAGGAGCGGATTGCCCGAAATGTCACCGGCCTCCACCCCCTCGTCTTCGCGATGACGCCGGCCCGGTAGTGGCGCCGGTGGCCTCGTACGGCGGGGACGACCGGCACCTGAGGTGGTTCCTCAACCTCGGTGACAACCCCGAAGCCGAGATCCTGACGAACGGCCGCCCCCGGCCATGCGGGCCCGGGTGGTGTCGCCCGAGGAGAAGGCGGAGCTGTGGCCGAGGTGGTCGGGGCCTTTCGCCACGGGCAGTACCAGCAACGCACCGACCGCGACACGCCCTTGGTGCTGCTCGAGCCCGCGTAGCGATCAGCGACGGGGCGCCCGTCGCCCTGCCCGTCGAGCGGCGTCGGTGACGCGCCGGGCACCGCGCTTGCCCGCTTCGAGCACGTGATGCGCCCAGACGAACTCGGTGGCGAGGACGGCGAAGCCCAGTGCAACGACGAGGACTCCCGGGCCGGGCAGGACGAGCATCACGAGGCCGACGGCGACGAGCGCGCCGCCCACGACGGCGACGGCAAGGCGTTTCGCACTCCGGCCGATGAAGCGGACGGTTTCGCCGAAGGAGGCGTTCATGGCACGACGCTAACCGCGGTTCGCTGTCGTCAGCGTTCCGCGCGTTGCCCGCGGCACCGCGGACGGGGAGCGGTCAGCCCGAACCCGGAGCGAGCGGAGGAATGCCTCGTCGTGCGTCGTCCGAGGCGACCAGCGAAGGACCACCCGAGAGGCGGCCTGTCAGGGCCGCGCCCAGGCCACCGCCCTCGGAGCCGTCGAAGGAACCTGTGTACCGGTCGCACACGCCCGCCGCGCATGTGTCGACGAGCGCCGTCCAGGGCACGCCGTCGGGGCCGATCTGCACGTCGATGAAGTCGCCGATGGCCCGGCAGCGGTGGGTGCACACGCCCTTGGCGATGGGGTCGGCGGGGTCGTTCACCGGGGCGCTGTAGAAGACGGGGTCGGCGGCGAGGGCGTCGGTCGTCATGGTGATGTAGCCGTTCCACGTCACGTCGGCGTACTGGTCCTCGGCAAACGGCACCCCCGGCGAGTTCTCGCTGCCGACGTAGGCGACGGCGATGCGGCCCTTGGAGCCGATGGCCAGCGCCGGCAGGTTGGCCTCCTTCACCCCGGGGTGCCCGATCATGAGGGGCGTGCTCCAGGTGGCGCCGCCGTTGCGGGACACCGCCAGGTAGGGCAGGCGGTCGTGGGCCACCCAGGTGTAGTAGAGGTTGCCGTCGTCGTCGACGGCCACGCCCGCCTCGTGGTGGTCGGCGCCGTCGGCGTGGGGGAAGCGGTTCATGCCGTTGCTCGCCACCTGCACCCGG
>DATAAM010000026.1:0-23321 GCA_036260075.1 Acidimicrobiales bacterium | reverse complement strand
TCCTCCCGGTTGGGATGCCAGCTGCGCAGGCGCTCGTCCATCGCGTCCTCCTCTCTCGTCTGTACATCGGCAGATCGAGTGCCGAGGACGAGGAAAAATGCGCGATCAGGCGTTCTCGACCTCAGACGCGGCGTCGGGAGGGGTGTCGGGCGCGGCGTGGGCGCCCGTCGGGCCGTCCGGCGCGGCTTCGAGCTGGGCGTCGGGCTCGGTGTCGGCGGTCGTCGGGGCGTCGCCGCCCGTCGGGGCGTCGGGCGCGGCGTCGGGCTCGGCCTGCTTGCCTCCATCGGCCGGGCCACGGCTCCCGGCCTCGGCGGTCGGTGCCGGTGGCCGAGGGGGCCGCGGAGGACGGGGCGGCCGAGGCCGACGAGCGGCGGGAGGGGGTGGCGGTGGCATGTCGATGCCAAGCAGCTGGGCGACACCGGGCACCAGCCCTGACGCCTGCTTGGCCGCTTGCAGCAGCAGGTCGCCGGGCTCCGGCGGCAGGCCCGCGGGCTTCACCTGTCGTCGCACGGGCGAGGACGCCACCGCGTCGAGCACCACGGCCCAGCGGTCGGGGGTGACATCCGGAGCCAAGGCGGCGCCCGCCGCCTCCGCCAACCGGGTGGCCACGTCGGCCGGGAAGCGGGTCCCCGGGTCGGGTGGCCGCGTCGAGACGCGCAGGGCGCGGACGAGGCGACCGCCTTCGAGGCATGTCTCGATCTCGGCGATCCACTCCTCACGGGCCTTGGCCAGTCGGCGCTCGAGTGCCTCGCGCAGTGTGCCCGCCAGGAGGCGGGTCTCGTCGTCGCGGGCAGCGGCGTCGGAGCCGGCCACCACCGAGCGGAGATCACGGAGGCCGATCTCGTCGACGTCCTTGACGGCGGCCTCGGCCCGGTCACGCCAGTCGGCGGCCTTCAGGCGGGGGAGCAGCTCCTCGGCCATGGCGACCAACGGCTCGGCCTTCACCTCGGGCTCGCCTGCCTCCCGAAGCTTGGCGTTCTGCGCCTCGACGGCTTGGCGCAGGGCCGGGATGCCGCCCCGGAGCACTTGCTCGGCCACCGGGCGCTGCTCGGGGGAGAGGGCTTCGAGCACGGCGGCCCGGTGCACGTTGAGGGGCACCAGCTTCTTGGGCTTGGGCGGCGCGGGCCGCTCCTCCCGCGGCGGACGGGCGGGGCGCTCACGCCGCTCGCGCGGCGGCTTCTCCCGGGCCCGTTCCGGCCGACGCTCGCGGTCCCTGTCCTTGTCGCGGTCCCGATCGCGGTCGCGCTCGCGGCGGGGCGGGCGGTCGGGCTTGGGTGCAAGGGAGGTGGTGACGCCGACGTGCTCGCCACGCGGCGGGCCGATGATCTCGAGGCGAGCGGGCTCGGCCCGCCTCTTCTCCTTGGGCGGGATGACCGACGTGACGAAGATGCCGTCGATCTCGAACTCGGCTTCGACGCGAACGACGTCGCCGACCGCCGCGCCCTCGTAGAGCAGCTTCCCGTCGAGCACGCCCTTCGGTTGCTTGGCTCCTGCGGCGCGCCACGTCCACGAGCCGTCGCCACGATCGCTCGTGAGCTCGACGTCGATCCTGCGAGCCATAGGTCCTTCAACCTACAACCTGTCACCCTGGCGATTCGCTTTCGGGCAGCACGTCGCGCAGCAGGTCGCGCGACGCGTGCGACCGCACCACAGCCGCGCCGGCAGTGCCGAGGACCTTGAGGTAGCCCGCCGTGGTCTCGAGCGACGCGTGTCCCATGACCTCCTGGAGATCGCGCAGGGGAGCGCCACCGCGCACCGCCTCGGTGGCGAACGTGTGGCGGAACGCGTGCACCACCGCACCCGGCGGCGGTTGCACCCCCGCCCGCCGGTACCACGAGTCGACGAGGCGTCGCAGCGCGGCTGGGGTGAAGCGAGTCCCGTCGGCGCGCACGAAGAGGGGATCGTCGGGACGGACGCGGCCGTGCGCCGCCTGCCGCTCGGCGAGGTAGCGGCGCAGCAGGGCGGCGGCCTCCTCGTGGAGCTCCACCACGCGCTCCTTGCTCCCCTTGCCGAGCACCCGGAGCAGGGGGGCGGGCCCGTCGAGGTCGACGACGCTGCCGACGTTGGCGGTGAGGACCTCCGCCAGTCGCACCCCCGTGGCGCTGAGCACGGCGGCCAACGCCAGGTCGCGCCCCGGCCAAGGGTGTCGGGCCCGCGGGTCCGGCTGGGCGATGGTGACGAGGAGACGGCGCACGGCCGAGGGCTCGAGCGGCTTGGGGAGCCGGCGACGAGACCGGTCGGTCTCGAGTTGGTCGAGGGGGTTCACGTCGATCTCGACCGTGCGGACGAGGTACCGGCAGAACTGGTTGAGCGCGATGCGCGCCCGCGCCCGGCTGGCGGGCGATCGCCCCGCAGCGTCGAGCGCAAGCGTCTCCTCCACCGTGGCGACTGTCATGTCCTCGGGCGCCACCAGGCACAGTGCCGCCCGCGCTTTTACGAAGGAGTGGGGCCGGATCCCCGCCTGCCGCAGCCCTCGCACCCAGGCGTCCGCTTCCACCGCTTCGTCGCGGGCTCGTCGGTCGCGCAGCTCCGGGGGCGGCGGCAAGCCGAGCACGCGCAGCATGCACTCACCGAGCACCGCGAGATCGCTCACGTAGCCGGCTCGCGTGTTCGGCGACATGTCGCGCGTGACCAGCCGGGACACCCAGCTCACGAACGGCGCGCCCAGCCCGGGGAAGTCGCGCTCCCGCCGGTAGCCGATCGAGAGCTGCACGCGGTCGACCTTGAACTTGGGCTTCCCGCCTTTACCGGCCATAAGCAGAATTATCGCCGGTTGGGAGGGCGGGGCGGCGGATGCCCGGTTGACACGATGCCGGCCTCGTGCGCATATGCGCAGGGACAGGCCCGCGTCTGGGGGTGGGAGCGATGAGGGTGCGTCGTCGGTTGGCCGTGCCGGTGGTCGTGGTGGTGCTGTTCGCGGGCGTGGCGACGCCCCGGGGTGCCGAGGCGCACACAGACGGCGTGCGGAGGCGTCGGAACAATGGTCTCGGTGCCGCTCGTGTACCCAGGCCTGGCGGTGGTGCCTCCCGCGGGCCCGTTCGCGCTCGCGCTCCCGTTGCCGTTGGCGACATGCGCCACGACAGCCGGTGGCTTCGCGGTGGCAGGCACGATCGGCGGTTGGTGCGGGTTCGCCTGGGGCAGCGGCATGGCCGCCGGTCACTTCTTCGTGTTCTCCGTCGTCGGTTCGACAATGGTGATCACAGGCGCGGCCGCCGGGGTGCTCCAGATCGTGCCGAACACGCCCGCGGGTAGCTCCTGCATCTTCGGCGCGGCAGACTGGCTGGCTGCAGGAACCGTCACGATGGCGCCGTAGCCGCCTACCGAGGGCGGGCGTAGTGCAGTGGTGCCCGGTAGCCGGCCCCCACGAAGGGCCGGCCCGTCCGTCGAGCGTGTCGCCACTGCAACGAGATGCGGGCGTCGACCGCTCGACCCGGCAGGTACGGCACCGAGTGCTCCCAGTCGGCCTGGCAGCGACCGCCCATCACGATGAGGTCGCCTGGTCCCGGGGCCAAGTCGTGGGTCGCGCCCTTGCCCGGCTCCGTGCTGTAGCGGTTGGCTCGTGGTCGCAGCAGCCACGGTCGCCGGGCGCCCAGGGTGAGGATGCAGATGACCGTGTCGTCCAGCCAACGCATATCGGTATCGCGGTGGAAGGCCTGGCCGTCGTTGCCGTCGCGATAGTGGATCAGGCCGAACCCATCGAAGCGGACTTTGTAGCGGGACTGCAGCGCCCGGTGCACGTCGGCAAGGGCGGGGTGCGGCAGTGGGGTGCCGGGCCGCCACATGGCGCCCAGCCGGCGCTCCTCGACCCAGTGGTCGTAGCGGAACAGCCGACCGGTCTGCCACGCCACGCCATCGCGCAGGGCCGTGAACAGCTCGTCGGTGTCGGAGAGCCACCCGCGACCGACGTCGACCCACGACGTGTCGTCGAGCCGGATGCGCTCGAAGTCCTCCACCGCCGTAGACTGGCACAGCCGTCGACGCTCCGAGGGGGACACATGAGAGTCGCCACGCCGCCCACGTTCGAGACGCCCGAGGCGGAGCGCGCCCATCGCAAGCTCATGCTGGCGGCCGCCTTCCGGCTGTTCTCGCGCTTCGGGTTCGACGAAGGGGTGGCGGGCCACATCACCGCCCGGGATCCCATCCTGGCCGACCACTTCTGGGTGAACGCGTTCGGTCAGCACTTCGGCTCGATCCGGGCGGCCGACCTCCTGCTGGTCGACCACGACGGCAACCTCGTCGACGGCGAGGGCATCGTGAACCAAGCCGCCTTCGCCATCCACTCGCAGGTGCACGCGGCCCGCCCCGACGTTGTGGCCGCCGCTCACACCCACTCCACCTACGGGCGGGCCTGGTCGGCACTCGGGCGCCTGCTCGACCCCATCACGCAGGACGCGTGCGCCTTCTACGGCGACCACGCCCTGTTCGACGATTACACGGGCGTCGTGCTCGACATCGAGGAGGGCAAGCGCATCGCCCACGCGCTGGGCGACCACAAGGCGCTCATCCTGCGCAACCACGGCCTGCTCACCGTCGGCCACTCCGTCGAGGAGGCGGCTTGGTGGTTCATCACGATGGAGCGCTCCTGCCAGGTGCAGCTCATGGCAGAGGCGGCGGGCACGCCGGTGCTGATCGAGCCCGAGATGGCCGAGCGCACGCACAGCACAGTCGGCTCCCACCTCGCGGGCTGGTTCTCCTTCCAGCCCCTCTACCAGCGCATCGTGCGCGAGCAGCCCGACCTGCTCGACTGAGGCGCGCCCGCGAACTCCGGTCTGCGTTTACCCTTGTGACGTGGCTGATATCGGAATGGCTGGCGGCGGCTTTCTCGCCGTAAGTTGGGCGGGGCGGAAGCTTCTTGGACCCCTCTTTGACGAGGTGGCGGAGGATTGGCGCAGCCGATACTCAGAGCGGCGATTGCGAAACCTCAATACGATTGGACAGAACGCCCAACGGAAGCTCGGAACCCGAATCGACGAGCCTGGGGAGGTTCCTCCCCGTGTAGCGCTGAGGGTGTTGGAGGAGGGCTCGTGGTGCGATGGTCCGGTCATGGCCGAGTACTTCGGCGGAATTCTTGCTGCATCTCGATCAGCGGACCCGACGGCCGACCGCGGGTTGACATGGGCGAGCCTGGTGGCCCGGCTTGCGACCCATGATGTCCTCTTTCATTACGTCTTGTATTCGGCCTTCCGCGCGGCCTATGCCGATCGCCAGGATCTCGATCTCGGTGACATCAACGTGCGCCGGACATGCAAGACGTTTTTGCCTGTGGACGAAACCTTTGACGTACTGGGCCTGGATCGACAGTCCTGGCGCCTACTGAGCGATTCGGTAATCGCTCTCGAGCGAGAGAGCCTGATCGAATTAGTGACACTTGGAGCTCGTGCGTATCTTCAGCCGTTCACGTCATCCCCTATTCCGGACGACGGACTCATGTTTGTGCCGACGGCGGCAGGGCTTCAGCTATTCCTTTGGGCGCACGGCCACGGCCACCAACCGAGCCGGGCGGTGCTTTCCGAGGACTTGGAGTTCGTCACACACGAAGAGCTACGCACCGTGGAGCATCCATCCCAAGTGGCAAGCAGTTAAAGAGACCCGTTTCCAGCACGGGCGTCGAACGTGGGGATCAGTGTGCGGGCAGCCCGGGCCTCGTCGACCCGGCCCACCGGCGTGGTGCGGGGAGCGGTCGCCGCCTGGTCGTGCGACTCCCCCGCGATGCGCTCCAAGGCGTCGGCCAGCGCCTCCAACGTCTGCAACGACTCCGTCTCGGTGGGCTCGATCATGAGCGCCTCCTCCACGATGAGCGGGAAGTACACGGTCGGCGCATGGAAGCCTTCCTCCAGCAGCCGCTTGGCCACGTCGAGCGCCCGCAGGCCCCGCTCCTTCTTCAACGACTTCGTGGACGCCACGAACTCGTGCATGTTGGGCCGGTCGTAGGGGATGTCGTACACGCCCCGCAGCCGGTGTCGGAGCCAGGTGGCGTTGAGCACGGCGGCCTCGGCCACGCGGCGCAGGCCGCCGCCGCCGTTGGCGAGGATGTACGACCACGCCCGCACCAACGCCAGTGCGTTGCCGTGCCAGGAGTGCACGCGCCCGATCGACTTCTCCGGCATCGCCCAGGAGAACGAGCCGCTGTCGTCGCGCCGAGGCAGCGGTCCCGGCAGGTAGGGCGCCAGGCGGGCGGACACGGCCACCGGCCCGGCGCCCGGTCCCCCGCCGCCGTGGGGCACGGCGAACGTCTTGTGCAGGTTCATGTGCACGATGTCGAAGCCCATGAGGCCGGGCCGCACCACGCCGAGGATGGCGTTGAGGTTGGCCCCGTCGTAGTAGAGCAGCCCGCCCACCTCGTGCACGGCGGCGGCGATCTCGACGATGTCCTCCTCGAACAGGCCCAAGGTGTTCGGGTTGGTGAGCATGATCCCGGCCACGTCCTCGTCGAGCCGCTCGCGCAGGGCGGCCACGTCGACCAGGCCGCGGGCGTCGGAGGGCACGGTGACCGTCTCGTAGCCCCCCAACGTGACCGACGCCGGGTTGGTGCCGTGGGCCGAGTCGGGGATGATCACCTTCCTTCGCTGCCGGCCTTGGTCCTCGTGCCACGCTCGCATGAGCAGCAGGCCCGTCAGCTCCCCCGCCGCCCCCGCGGGCGGCTGCAAGGTGACGGCCGACATGCCGGTGATCTCGCACAGGGCGTCGCCCAAGTCGGCCAAGAGCTCCAACCACCCCTGCGTCATCGACGCAGGCGCCGCCGGGTGCACGTCGGCGAAGCCGCGCATGGAAGCGGCGTCGTCGCAAAGCTTGGGGTTGTACTTCATCGTGCACGACCCCAACGGGTACGGGCCCAGGTCGACGGAGTACTGCCGGTGCGTGAGCCGGGTGTAGTGGGCCACGAGGTCGCGCTCGGACACCTCGGCCAGCGGAACGGGCTCCTCGGCCAGGAACTCCCCCGGCACGAGCTCTTCGGCCGACCACTCGGGCAGCCCCGTCTCCCGGAACGACCACGCCCGCCGGCCGGGCACCGAGTGCTCGAAGATCGTGGGCTCCTCCTCCCGCCCCATCAGCGGGATGCTCGTGGCCTTCACTTGATCACCTTCTCGAACGTGTCGACGTAGCGGTCGATCTCCTGGCGGGTCCGCCGCTCGGTGACAGCGACCAACAGGCCACCGTCCTCCAGTGGCACGCCGGCGAGGAACCCTTCCTCGGCCATGCGCTCCACGACCACGTCGCCGGGCACCGGTGCCCGCACGGCGAACTCCCTCAGCACGGGCCCGTCGAGGGCGGGCACCACGCCGTCGACGGCCAACAGGGCGTCACGGGTGTAGCGCGTCCCCCGGGCGCAGCGCAGGGCCAGCTCCCGCAGCCCGCCGGTGCCGAGCCACGCCATCTGGATGGCGCAGGCGATCGCGATGAGCGTCTGGTTCGTGCAGACGTTGGAGGAGGCCTTCTCCCGGCGGATGTCCTGCTCCCGCGTCCGCAACGTGGTGACGTAGGCCCGCCGCCCTTCGGAGTCGACCGTCTCCCCCACCAGCCGCCCCGGCAGCCGGCGCACGTGCTCCGACCGGCAGGCGAAGAGCCCGAGGTACGGGCCACCGAACGACAGCGGCGTGCCGAAGGGCTGGCCCTCGCCCACCACCACGTCGGCGCCGTAGGACCCCGGCGACCGCAGGAGCCCGGCCGCCACCGGGTCGAAGGCCACCAACAGGTAGGCGCCCAGTCGATCGGCCTCGGAGCGCCAGGCCTGCAAGTCCTCGATGACGCCGAGGTAGTTGGGCTGCTGCACCAGGATGGCAGCAGGGGCTTCCACCGGCTCCGACGAGATGCGGTGGCCGGTGCCCCGGGCGAACGTGTCGAGCACCGCCCGCCAGTTGGGGTTGAGGTGCGGGGACACGAACACGTCCTGCCTGCCGGTGGCGGCGCACGCCAGGTTGACCGCCTCCACGCAGGCCGAGGCGCCGTCGTACAACGACGCGTTGGCGATCTCGACCCCGGTGAGCCGGGCCAGCATCGTCTGGTATTCGAACAGCGCCTGCAGCACGCCCTGCGACACCTCCGGCTGGTACGGCGTGTAGGCGGTGACGAACTCCGACCGGAACGCCAGGCGGGTCACCGCCGACGGGATCTCGTGGTCGTAGGCGCCGCCGCCCGCGAAGCAGACCAGGTCGGGACCGGCGCGGCGGTTGCGGGCGGCCAGCCGCTCCATCTCGGCCAACGTGTCGGGCTCGCTCAGGCCGTGGCGCAACTGCAAGGAGCCGCTCGCCAGCCGGAGCGCCTCGGGCACCGACGCGAACAGCTCGTCGAGCGAGGACAGCCCGACGAACGCCAGCATCGCGGCGATCTCGTCGTCGGTGTGGGGAACGAAGTGGCCCACAGGCTCAACCCTTCTTCACGAACGGCAGCTTCACGACGTGTGCCGGCACCAGGCGGCCGCGCACGTCGACCTCCACCTTCTCCCCCAGCTCGACCGACGGCGGCACGAACGCCATGGCGATGCCCCGGTCGAGCATCGGCGAGTAGTTGCCGCTGGTGACCTCGCCCGCGGGCTTGCCGTCGACCAGCACGGCGTAGCCCTCGCGGGGCGGTTGCCGGCCTTCCACCTCCAGGCCCCGCAGGCGGCGGGCCACCCCCTGCTCCTTCTCGCGCCACAGGGCCTCCCGCCCCCGGAACGGGCCCTTCTCCCATGCCACCACCCAGCCGAGGCCCGCCTGGAGAGGCGTGATGCCGGGGCCGAGCTCGTGGCCGTGCAGGGGCAGGCCCGCCTCGAGGCGCAGGGTGTCACGGGCGCCCAGCCCGGCGGGCTGCACGTCGAGGTCGACCACGGCCTGCCAGAACGACTCGGCCACCTCGACGGGCACCGCGCACTCCACGCCGTCCTCGCCGGTGTAGCCGGTGCCCGCCACCGTGCACGCCACGCCGCGCCACTCGAAGGGTGCCACGCCGAAGCGGGGCACCTCGGCCAGGCCGGAGTCGATCGCCTTCATTCGCTCACGGGCCCGCGGCCCCTGTACCGCCACCACCGCCCGCTCGGCCGTCACGTCGGTGCCGCCGATCGCCTCCAGCACCCGCGAGGTGTTCGACGCGTTCGGCATGACGTCGAACGACCCGTCGGGGCGCCACCACACGATGATGTCGTCGAGCACGGAGGCATCCGCCTCGTCGAGGAGGTGCGTGTACTGGGCGCGCCCCGGTGCAATGCGGGACAGGTCGTTGGTCAGCGCGGCCTGCAGGCGGTCGAACCCGTCGGCCTCGACCCGCACGGTGCCGAGGTGGCTCACGTCGAAGGCGACGGCGTCGGTGCGGCAGGCCCGGTGCTCGGCCAGCGTGCCCGTCGGGTAGGCCAGCGGCATCTCCCAGCCACCGAAGGGCACCAGCTTGGCTCCCAGGGCGCGGTGGGCAGCGTCGAGGGGCGAGCGGCGGGGGTCGTTCATCCGAGGCCAGCCTAGAGGGCGGCGGGGCGTTCCTCGGCGACCGAGAAGTCGAGCGCCCGGGGTGCTTGCTCGTCGACGCCCTCGGCCAGTTGCGACGGCTCCTCCAGCCCGTACTTCACCAGGAGGCGGAGGTAGTCACGCTGGTAGAAGATCTTCACCTTGACGTCGGGGTGCAGCTCTGTGAGCCGTCGGATCTTGCGGTTCTTCTTGGTGACGAGCTTCTGGTTGAGCGTGGTGATCTCGATGTAGAGATCGTAGGCGGGCAGGTAGAAGTCGGGACGGAAGGCCTTGACGGCGTTGCCGTGGCGGTCGTGCTCCAGCGTGAACTCACGGGGCTCGTACTCCCAGGCCACGCCGTAGAAGTCGAGCAGCTTGGCGAACTGCCGCTCCGAGTTGTGGGCGAAGCGGATCCGCTCGTGCGGAAGCCGCTTATCCGCTGCCACCCGCCGCTGCCTGCCGCGACCCGCCCGTCGCCGCGGTCGCGCGCTCCGGGCGCTCGAGCTTGCGGATGTCGGCGTCGAGCTCCTCCACCACCCCCGCCAGGGGGAGCACGATGTTCAACACGCCCTGGCCCCCCTTGAGCAAGTCGACCAGCTGGCCGTCGTCGCGGGCCAGCACCGACTTGTTGCCGCTCAGCACCAGGTTGGCGGTGGCCACCTCGTCGCCGCTCTGGCGCAGGACGTCGAGGGCCTTGCGGGCGGACTGCAACGAGATGCCGGCGTCGAGGAGCTGCTTGATGACCTTCAGCTCGAGCAGGTCGCGGTAGGAGTACAGCCGCTGCGTGCCGCTCCCCCGCGCGCCACTGATGGACGCCTGCACCAGGTTGGTGCGGGTCCAGTAGTCGAGCTGGCGGTAGGTGATGCCGACGATCGAGCAGACCTTCGGCCCGCGAAATCCCTCTTCAGGCATGGGGAAGCTCCTGATCACAGAGACGTAGTTACGTCGATGTGAGCAGGATATCCCCAGCTTGTCCCCTCGTCAACGGCAGTTTTCCCCCGCTCTGGCCCCAGAACGAGGGGCTCAGGAGGAGAAGTCTTCGGGACGGACGCCCTCGATGAACTCCCGGAACTGGTTGACGATCTCCTCGGGGACCTCGCCGTCCTCCGTCTCGTCGTCGTCGTCGGCGGCCAGCTGGACGCCCTCGCTGTCGATCAGCTCGTCTTCGGCGAAGATCGGAGCGCCCAGTCGGGCGGCCAAGGCGATCGCATCCGAGGGGCGGCTCGACACCACCGTGCGCTCGCCTCGCTGCACGAGGTGGAGCTCGGCGTAGTAGGTGCCCTCGCGCAGCTCGGTGATGAGCACGCGCTCCAGCGTGGCGCCCAGCGCCACCAGCACGTCGCGGAACAGGTCGTGCGTCATCGGGCGCGAGGTGGCCACGCCCTGCAAGGCGAACGCGATGGCGGTGGCCTCGGGAGCCCCAATGAAGATCGGCAGGGTGCGGCGAGCGCCCCCGACCTCCTGCAGCAACACCACCGGGTTGTTCGTCGGAAGCTCCACGCGAACGGCGGTGAGGTGCATCTCCACCATGCGGCCCACCCTACCCCTGGAAGAACGCGTTCACATACGCATCGGCATCGTCTCGCAAGGTCGCAACGTCGGCCACGACCACCGCTTCGACGTTGCGATAGCGCTCGGCGAAATCGAGCCCGTAGCCGATCACGAACTCGTCCGCGACCTCGAAGCCGACGAACCGCGGGGCCAGCGGCACGATGCGCTGGGCCCGTCGGTCGAGCAGCGTGCACACCGCCAGGGACCGCGGCCCCCGCCGCTCCAGCACGCCCAGCAGGTAGGTGAGCGTGAGGCCGGTGTCGACCACGTCCTCCACCACCACCACGTTCCGCCCCCCGATGTCGACGTCGAGGTCCTTCACGATGCGCACCCGGCCGGTGCCCTCCGCGTAGGAGGAGATGGCGAGGAAGTCGATCTCCACCGGCACCGTCACCCGGCGCACGAGGTCGGCCAGGAACAGCACGCTGCCCTTGAGCACGGCCACCACCAGCACCCCGTCGGGGTACGCCGTCGAGACCTCGGCACCGAGGCGGGCCACCCCCTCCTGCAGCTCCGAGGCCGTCACCAGGACGCGGGGCCCGTCCTCCGTCACCCGCCGACGAGGCCCTTGAGGGCCCTTCGCACCAGCGCCGCCCGCAGCTGCGCCCCCATGTCGCTGAGCTCGGCCAAGGCGTCGACGGCCTGGCGCCGCGACTGCGGGTTTCGCTGCTTGAGGAGCGGCGTGACCACCTGCTCGAACAGCCCGGCCTCGCGGTCGGCGGCGTTGCTGTAGGCCCGCAGGTGCCGCGCCTCGATGCCGTGGCGCCGGAAGCCGGCGGCCAGCCGGGCCACGATCAGCGCCTCCTCGTCGTAGTACACGACCCCCGCCACCGGTCGCCCGGCCAGGAAGCCGTAGCGCTCCAGCTCGGCCACGTCGTCGGCGCCCAGCCCGCTGGCTCCCGACAGCTCCTCCAGCGTGAGGTTCACCCCGGACGGCCCCGCCGACAGCGCCTCCACCGGCGGTCGCGAGCGCGGCAGCGGCGCGGGCGCGGGGGCAGGCGCAGGCGACTCGTGGAGACTGGGCTCCGGGGGCGCCTCCACCTTGGGCGGGGCGGCCACGCCGCCGCCCGCCTCCTCCCCCACGTCCTCGCTCAGTCGGCCCTTGATCACCTTCAGCGGGAGGAAGTGCTCGCGCTGCTGGCGCAGGATCCAGCGCAACCGCTCCACGTCGGCCTCGTAGAACTTGCGGTAGCCCGACGGCGTGCGCTCGGGATCGATCAGGCCCTGGCTCTCGAGGAAGCGGATCTTCGAGATGGTGACGTCGGGGAACTCGTCCTTGAGGAGCGCCAGCACCTCCCCGATCGAGAGATAGGGCCGGTCGCTCACCGGCGGTCTCAACCCTCGCCGGCGCCGGCCAGGAAGACGAGGCGGAACTTCCCGATCTGCACCTCGTCGCCGTTGGCCAGCGCTTCGTCCTCGATGCGCCGTCGGTTGAGGTAGGTGCCGTTCAAGGAACCCACGTCGCGCACCACGTAGCCCGCCCCTTGGCGCACGAACTCCGCGTGGCGGCGGGACACCGTGATGTCGTCGAGGAAGATCTCGCTGTCGGGGTGGCGGCCCGCCCGGGTGACCTCGCCGTCGAGCACGTAGCGCGAACCGACGTTGGGGCCTCGCTTCACGACGAGCATGCCCACCCCCTCGGGCAGCTCGTCGAGCGAGACGCTGATCTCCTCGTCGAGCGGCTCGCTGGTGCCCTCGCCCGGCAGGAAGGTGATCGTAGTGTCCTCCCCCGCCGCGTGCGGCAGCACGGCGCCGCAGGACGAGCAGAAGTTGGAGCCGGCCGGGTTGCGGTGCCCGCACTTGTTGCAGAACACGCCTTCCACCGTAGGTGAACTCCTCAGCTCTCGTGAGCGAGGCCGGTGGGGTTGGGGCCCCCACCGGCACTGCGATGAGCCGTCAGGCGAAGAGCCGACAATTCAGCCCTCGATGAGGGCGCGGTAGGCCTCGGCGTCGAGCAGGGACTCGAAGGCGGCGGGGTCGGTCGGTTCGACGACGCAGATCCAGCCCTCGCCGTAGGGGTCCTCGTTCAGCCGCTGCGGCGCGTCCGCCAGGTCGCTGTTCACCTCCACCACCGTGCCCGCCACCGGCGCGTACACGTCGGACACCGACTTGGTGGACTCCACCTCGCCCAGTGCCGCCCCCGCTTCAAGCGTGGCGCCGGGCTCGGGCAGCTGCACGAACACGATGTCGCCCAGCGAGTCCTGGGCGTAGTCGGTGATGCCCACGCGGAGCCGGCCGTCCTCGAGCCGGGCCCACTCGTGGTCGGACGTGTACCGCAGTTCCTCCGGGACGTTCACGACCCGGACCCTACCGGACGCGCCACCCGGAAGGCGGGGGCCTTGGCCAGCGCCGGGATGTCGACCTTCGGCATGCGCTGGACGCTGACCTCCACGCCCTTCAGCGCCCCCAGCGTGTCGAGCGCGCCGCCCGGGATCTCCAAGCCGCCCTCCAGGGTGGCGGGTTGGCCGATGGCGGCCACGTGGTACGGCGCGGCCAGCGGCGAGCCGTCGAGCGTGACCACGCGATCGTCCTCGCCGAAGGCGGAGTTGGCCCCCACCCGTCGATTGTTCACGGCCACTGCCTCGGCTCCCGCATCGCGCAGCTCCTGCACGACGTCGATGAGGCTGTCGTAGGTGACGGATCGCTCGGGGTCGAGCACCCGCACCATCACGCCGGGGCCCGTGACCGGGACGGTGCCCGCCAGCACCTCCAGCGCTTGAAGCTGCTGCTCGGCGCTCTGCGAGGCCGCCTCGTCGCTGCGGCTCCCCGCCTCCAGCTCCGCCAGCTGCACCCGCAGGCCGCTCACCTCCTCGCGCAGGGCGTCGGCCTCGGCGGTGAGCCCGGCGAGGATGCGGGCCAGGTCTTCCTCGCTCTCGGCTTCGAGCCGTTGCGTGAAGCGCTCCTCGCCTCGCAGCCTGCTCACGAGGAGGAACCCGATGAGCGCCGCCACCAGCAGCACGAGCACCGGCCCGCCCATCACCGTGCGCCGCCCCCCGACGGTCATCGGCGCCGTCACCGCCACCCCCTCCCCTTGTTTTGGGCACGCTTTCCCGTCCTGTGCGCGGGTAACCGTGCCCAAAACAACAAGAGCGGGGTCATCCGCCGAACACCCGGCGGCGGACGGCGGCGAGGTTCTGGAAGATGCGCACCCCGAGGACGACGCCCACGGCGGTGACCAGATCGGCGCCCAACTGGTCGCCCACCCACACCAGGAACACGGCCAGCGCCGCGTTGGTGACGAAGGCCAGCACGAAGATGCGGTCGTTGAAGGTGTGCTCCAGGAACGAGCGCACGCCCCCCAGGCCCGCGTCGACGGCGGCCACCACCGCCACCGCCAGGTAGCGGCCCATCTCCTGCGGCACGGTAGGGCTCAGCACGATGGCCACCAGGGCGCCGATCACCAGGCCGAACAGCGCGAGCACTACCCCGCCTCCGTGGGAATGGCGTTGTTGATGCCGACCCGGCCGGTGTAGGCGGGCACCTCGAGGTCGTCGTCGCCGTCGACCGAGAAGCCGAGCCCGAACAGCCGTGTCCAGCGCTCGAAGCGGCGGGCGATGGCGCTCTCCTCGAAGCGCTTCCGGTCGGCCCCGATGGCCACCACCCGGTACGGCGGCGACAGCGGCCGGAAGTTGACGACGATGGTGTCGCCCGCCCCGCGGATGGGGCTCGTGGCCACCAGCCTGCTGTCGTTCACGGCCACCGCCTCCGCCTCCGCGGCGAAGAGCGCATTGACCACGAGCTGCAAGTCGGTGTCGTGGATCCGGTACGCACCGCTCTCCTGCGGGTCGGCGGGGTCGCGGTCGGAGTCGGACAGCTTCACCACCAGGCCTCGGCCCCGCAGTGCCAGGGTGCCTGCCTGCGCGGCCAGCTCGGCGCTCCGTTCGGCGAAGGCCTCGTCTTCACGCGCTCGCTCCAGCGTGGCCGCCTGCGCCGCCGCCACCCGTTCGCGCAGCCGGCGCACGTCGTCGTCGTAGGCCGCCACCTGCTTGCGTCGGGCCTCGATGAGCTCCACCAGCTGCGCCCGGCGGGGTGCCTCGGCCTGCCGCGTGGCATCCCTGGACGATGCCGCCGTGACCACGAGGAAGCCGAGCACGGCGAAACAGACTGCCAGCGCGAGCGAGCCTCGACGGTGCACCCCCGGGTTCTACCGCAACAGCTGGCGGATGCGGCGCGCGTATTCCTGCGCCAGCGACCGGGCTTCGCGTTCGCCGGGCCCCTCGGCCCACACGTGCGTGAGGGGCTCCTCCGGGTCGGGCAGGACCAGCGCCCAGCCGTCGTCGTGGAGGACCTTCACGCCGTCGACCATCACCAGCTCGTGGTCCTTGCTCATGCGTTCGACCATCGTGCGCATGACCATGCCCTTCTGCTCCCACGGGGTGACGACGCTCTCGTGGGCGATGTGCACGCGCGGCGCCTGGCTCACGACCTTCGAGAGGCGCAACCCGGTCTCGGCCAGCATGCCGAGGAGGTGCACGAGGGTCGCCACCGCGTCGTACGCGGGCAGAAACGACGGCACGATGAAGCCGCCCTCCTGGCTGGCGGCCAAAACCACCGAGCCGGAGGAGGCCACCTCCATGAGATGCGCGGTGGACAGCTTGGTCCACTCGATCTCGGCGCCGTAGCGCTCGCACATGTCTTCCACCGCCCGGCTGACCGCCACCGGCATCGCCACGCGGGGCTTCTCCGAGGTGGCGCACACCAACGTGAGCAGCGTGAACAGGGTGTCGTCGTCGGACAGCACGTGGCCGGTGTCGTCGACCAAGGCCAGGTGCTCGCCGTCGGCGTCGACCACGGCGCCGAGGTGGGCGCCCGAAGCCCGCACCAGCTCGCCCACCTGGGCGGCCTGCTGCTCGCGGTCGGCCGCCACCATGCCCGCCGTGGCCGCGTACGGGTTCACGGCCAGCACGTCGGCCCCCAGCTTGGCCAGCACGTTGGGCATCACGAAGCTGGCCGAGCCGTAGGAGTAGTCGAGGACGACCTTGAAGCCCGCGGCCCGGATGGCCTCGGCGTCGACCGACTGCATCAGCGCGCCGGTGTAGTGCTCGAGCGCCCGGGGCGGGAAGCCGATCTCGCCCATCTCGGCAGCCATGACCCGACGGAAGTCTTCACGGTAGTAGAGGCGCTCGACCTTGAGCTGGGTGGCCTCGGCGATGTCGATGCCGTTCTCGTCGAAGAAGCGGATCACCACCGACTGCGGGTCGCCCGGGAGCAGTCGCACGGTGATGCCCGCTCGGCTGCGCACCGTGCGCACCTGGAAGCGCGTCACGGGGACGGTGGCGACCTCGAGGTCGTCGACGTTGACGCCCGCCGCGTTCAACCCCACCATGACGGCCCGCTTGATGGCCCGGGCGGCGCGGCTGGAGTCGCGCGAGCACGTGACGGTGGAGCCCTTCTTCAGTGTGGTGGCGAACGCGAGCGCCACCCGCACGGCCAGCTCGGGGGTGACGTCGACGTTGGCCAGCCCGGCGACCCCATGGCGACCGAAGAGGTGGCGGGCGCCGCGCGACTCCCACACGATCGAGGAGTTGATGATGGCACCCGGCTCCACGGTCTTGAACGGGTAGACCTTCACGCCGGGGTTGATCACCGCGTGCTCGCCCACGAAGCACTCGTCGCCGAGCACCACGCCTTCCTCACAGCGCGCCCCGCTGCGCAGGTCGCTCGACCGCCCCACGATGCAGCCGCGCAGCCGCACCGACGGCCCCAGGTAGACGTTGTCGTTCACGACGGCCCGCTGGAGGAACGCGTCGCGGCCGACCCGCACGTTCGTGCCGAGCACGGTGTACTCACGCAGGTGGGCGCCTGCCTCCACCCGGCAGTAGTCGCCGATGAGCACCGGCCCGTCGATGCGGGCGGCGGGGTCGACCTCGGCACCTTCGCCGATCCACACACCTTCGGAGAGGCGGAAGCCGGGGACGTCGGTGTCGACCTTGCCGTCGAGCACGTCCTGGTGGGCCCGCAGGTAGGCGTCGAGCGTGCCCACGTCCTCCCAGTAGCCGTCGGCCACGTATCCGTACAGCGGCTTGCCCGCCTCCAGCAGCGCGGGGAAGACCTCGCCCGAGAAGTCGACCGGCCGGCCCTCTTCGATGAAGTCGAAGATCTCGGGCTCCAGCACGTAGATGCCGGTGTTGATGGTGTCGCTGAAGACCTGGCCCCACGTGGGCTTCTCCAGGAAGCGCTCGATCGACCCGGCCTCGTTTGTGATGACGATGCCGAAGTCGAGCGGGTTCTCCATCGCCTTCAACGCGATGGTCGCCATGGCGCCCCGCTCCTCGTGGAAGCGCACCACCGCCGACAGGTCGATGTCGGTGAGGACGTCGCCGGAGATCACGAGGAACCGCTCGTCGAGCTGCTCCTTGGCGTTGCGGACGGACCCGGCGGTGCCGAGGGGCGTCTCCTCGGTGGCGTAGACCATGCGCACGCCGTACTCCGAGCCGTTGCCGAAGTAGGTGCGAATGGCCTGCGGGAGGAAGGCCAGGGTGACGACGATGTCGTCGAAGTCGTGCTCGCGGAGCAGCCGCACGATGTGCTCCATCATCGGCCGGTTGGCCAACGGCATCATCGGCTTCGGCTGGTTCGAGGTGAGCGGGCGCAGCCTGGTGCCCTCGCCGCCCGCCATGATCACAGCCTTCACGGCTGCGAGCCTACCCGGCCCTCTCTCAGTGCACGCCGGGCGAGCGGGACGTAGGCCGTCACCGCGTACCAGCTCAGGGCGAGCCCTGGTACGGCCACCAGCCAGGCCAGCACGCGCGCAGTGCCGGCCCAGCCGATGTCGGCCTCCGAGGCGAGGAACAGCGGGAAGGCGACCATCAGCGCGAACGTGCCCGCCTTGCCCACCCACTGCACGTCGATGCGCGTGGCGCCCAGCGCGGCGAGCACGAGGGCGGCGATCGCCACCACCGCCTCCCGGGAGAGCGCGGCGACGGCCACCCACGCGGGCACCGACCCGTCGACCAGGATGGCGCCGATGCCGACGAGGAGCAGGATGCGGTCGGCCGTGGGGTCGAGCACCTTGCCCAGCCGCGACACCTGCCCGAAGCGGCGGGCGACCCAGCCGTCCACCCAGTCGGTGGCGCCCAGCGCGGCCAGCAGCAGGGCGGCGGCCCAGCGGTCGTCGCGGCCGAACAGCAGCCAGAGGAACAACGGGACGCAGGCAAGGCGTACGACGGAGAGGATGTTGGGGACGGTGACGATGCGGTCCTCGCCGTCGGGCACGGCGCCGCAGTCTAAAGAGGCTCGCGTTGCGGCAGCACGATCGCCGGCACCTCGCGCACGAGATCACCGGCTCGGAACCGGCCGTCCTCGCTCGTCTCGTGGAGCAGGCGGCTGACGAGGTCGCGGGCGGCGTCGAGTGTGCTGTCGAGCGCCGCGCTCGCCAACGCGGGGTCCCCTGTGTCAAGCGCGTAGCGGGAGACGGTGAGCCCTTGGACGACGGCGTCGTTGATCTCCAAGGCCTGGCGCTGGGCCAGCTCGGTGGCCTGCAGCTGCAAGGCGACGTCGGCCGTGCGGTCGCGCTCTCCTTCAGAGAGCCGCCACGTCGTGAGCAGCGCCACGCTCTCCCCCAGGATGAACAGGCCGTGCACCCCGGCCCACAGCCACGGCTGCCGCAGGGCGGCCGGATGGTTGAAGACGGCGTCGGCGTCGAGCGCTCCCACCAGGCCGTGGTGCACGACCACGTACCCCACCGCCAGGAGGAACGGCGGCCACGTCTGATAGAGCGAGATCACGGCCACCATCACGAAGAAGTGGAAGTGCGCTTCGATGGTGCCGCCCGACAGGTGCACGAGCACCCCGCTCGACGTCATGAGGCCGAGGGTGGCCGTGAGCATGCGGAGGTTCTCGCTCGCCTGCCGCCGCGTGGCCAGGACTGCGAACGCCGCCACGACGGCGGCCTCCTGCAACCCGTGCAGCGGATCGACACCTCGGATGGCCCCGTAGGCGAAGAGGGTGGGGACGTGCAGCCAGAGGAGGACGACGATCCCCCGGTGGCGGTGGCGCCACGCCTCCGGCGGAAGGGCGTCGCCGCGCGGGAGCAGGTCCCGCACGCGAGCAAGGAGCATTCCCATCGCCACAGATGATCCCGGATGCGGGCCGAGGCGTGAATAGCCCGAACGGGTCATTTTCGGGCGTGAGGCGAGGAGTAAACGCAGCATTTCTCGGGGTACACGTCGCCCACATGCAGGGTGAGGACGCACGCTTCGTGCGCCTGGCCGGCGTGCCCACGTCGCTGTACGTGCGCCTCCATGCGCACGTCGACGACCTGCTCCGGGAGCTGGCGCTGCTGGACGTGGCGGAGGGCTACGGCCTCGGCCCGGAGTGGGATCGCGCCCGGGAGCAGGCGGAGACAGCCGAGCGGGCGGGGCGCGAGCACGTGGACCTCGAGCTGCGACTCCCGGCGGACGCCGCCGATCGCCTCGGTGGCCTCTTCGAGCAGGCCGACGCCCTCGCCCGGGCCGGCCTGCTGCTCACCACCGAGGCGCCTCCCGAGCTGCGGGAGCTGCGCGACCGGCTGGTGGCGGAGCTGTCCCGTCGGCTGCAGGACGGCCATTCGCCCTAGCGTGTCCCCATGCCGAACGTCGAACAGGCCGAGTACTGGGACGGCACCGGGGGCGAGCACTGGGTGGCCGACGCCGAGCGCTACGACGAGATCAACCGCCGGTACGGCGAGCGCATCGTGTCGACGCTGACGCCGGAGCCGGGCGAGCGCGTCCTCGACGTGGGTTGCGGGAACGGGGCCCTCTGCCTGGCGATCGCCCCGCGGGTGGCGCCGAACGGGTCGGTGCGGGGCCTCGACCTGTCGGGGCCGATGCTCGCCAACGCCCGGCGTCGGGCCGAACGAGCGGGCCTCGACAACGTCGAGCTCGAGAAGGGCGACGCCCAGGTGGCCCCCCTCCCCGACGCCTCGTTCGACGCCGCCGTCAGCCGCTTCGGGGTGATGTTCTTCGAGGACCCGGTGGCGGCGTTCGCCAACGTCGGCCGGGCGCTGCGGCCGGGAGGTCGGCTGGTGTTCGCGTGCTGGCAGGAGCTGCTGCGCAACGAGTGGATCGTCGTGCCCGCCGGGGCGGCGCTGACGTACGTGCCCATGCCGGAGCTGGGCGGGCCGGACGGCCCCGGCCCGTTCTCGCTGGCCGACCCCGACCGGGTGCGGGCCGTGCTCGAGGAGGCCGGGTTCGCCGACATCGCGCTCGAGGACGCCGTGGAGCCCATGCGGTTCGGCGCCGATGCCGAGGAGGCGCTGGCGTTCATGCGGGGCACCGACATGGCCTCGACCCTGTTCGAGAACGTCGACGACGCCACGGCGGCGAAGGCGTGGGACGCCATCCGGGAGGCCCTGCTCCCCTACGAGACGCCCGACGGCCTCGTCATGCACGGCGCCGCCTGGCTGGTGACCGCCCGTCGGCCGTAGCCCCGGCCCCATCCGGGCCCGCAGGTACGTTTGGCGGCCGTGTCGAGGCGACGAGCGGTGCACTGGCTCTTGCCGGTGGTCGTCGTGGCGGCCCTGTTCTCGCCGATCGCCCTCACCGACCGTCCGTTCTGGATGGACTCGAGCAACCACCTGTGGCTGATCGGCGAGCGACAAGAGCTCGGCGGCGGCTGGTCGTCGTACTTCGTGAGCAGCGACCGCACCGGGCTGTTCTATCCCGTCTTCCTCTTCTACGGCGGGGCGCCG
Organism: Acidimicrobiales bacterium; assembly: GCA_036260075.1. GTDB lineage: Bacteria > Actinomycetota > Acidimicrobiia > Acidimicrobiales > JAHWLA01 > DATAAM01. The sequence goes on along the minus strand of DATAAM010000026.1, from coordinate 2,687 downwards.
CACAGCGCCTTCGGCGCCCTCGCCGCCGTGCTCGGCAAACGCCGTCCTGGCCGATGCGCTGTCGTGGCTGCTCCCGTTCGTCCTCGCCTACGGCGGCCTGACCTGGCTCTCACGGCAGGCCGGACTCGAAGGCGGGCCCGCCCACGTCGCCGGGTTGGTGTTCGTGACGTCGCCGTACTTCCTGACGAACGTGTATGGGCGAGGGGCCTGGACGGAGACCCTCGCCACGTCGGCCGTGCCGATGATCGCCGCGTCGGGTGTGCACCTTCTCCGGCGCCGCGACTGGTGGGCAACCCTGGCGTTCGCCGCCTCGACGGCGATCCTCTGCGGTACGCACAACATCTCGCTCGTGTGGGGATCGGCGTTCCTGGCTGCCGTCGTGCTCGTCGTCGTCTGGGCCGTTCGTCCCGCAGTGCGCCCCTCGGCGGTAGGCCGCGTGCTGGTGCTCGCCGCCCTGTCCGGCGGCACGACCCTCGCCTTCCTCCTGCCGAACATCGCGTTCTCGGGGCGCACGGTGGCGACCCTGGGCACACGGGAGTTCTACCCGGTGCCGGGATCGTGGTTCGAAGACGTGCTCGTCCCACGCTTCGTCCCCTTCAGCGGGGTGCCCGACGCCTCGACGAGCCCGGACCTCTACCTGCAACTGCCCGTGCTCGTGCCGGCATGGCTGGTGGCCTTCGGGCTGGTGGCCGTGCGCCGCGGGGTGGGATCGCCCGAGGCGCGCCGCTGCTTCGTAGGGCTGTCGGCGGTGTCCGCGGTCCTGATCGTGCTCCTGGTGTGGCGCTCGCCTGGCGCCACCTCCCGAAGCTCCTGACGTACATCCAACTCGCCGACCGGCTCAACACCTACATCGTGCTGGCGCTGGCCGGGCTCACGATCGCGGGACTGCACACGATCGGGCGCGTGGGAATGCCACGTCGCCGGCTCTGGCTCGGGCCCCTGTGGGCGATCCTGGCCGTCAGCCTGGTGGCGGGCGTGGTGCAGGCGTGGTCGGCGGACTCGGCGTTCGATCGTCGTTCCGACGCCTTGGCGCCGCCCGACGGGGCGGCCCCCATCTCGTGGTACGACCCAGGCCTCTACAACGACGCCTCGGCACCGGTCGTCGAGGTCGCCAACGACCGGTTCGTGTTCTTCGACCCCGCCCGGGAGCGCGCCGGCTCCTTCACGCAGACGGTCGACCTCCCGCCCGGGTACGAGCCGATCGGCACCAACATCGCCACCGGCACGTACCTCGTCGACGTCGAAGGCGTCGAGGTGATCGGCCGCACCGCCGGCGATCGGCCCGAGTGGTGCTACCTGTGCGATCGCCCCACGATGGTCGTGCGACGGCCGGCGGGGCCGGCCCGAAGGGCCCGTGGACGTCCGCATCGCGGCCCGGACGAGCGGGCCGGTCACAGCAGGGCGTGTGCTCAGCATCGCGTCGCTCGCTGTGCTGGCCCTCTGGGTCGTGGCCGAGGCCCGGCGCCGGGAACCGCGCCTGTCGGGCCGCCCCGCCGGCCTCCGACCGTCCGACGGCCCCGTGGACACGCGCCTTCGGGGGCCGCACGACGGGGCTTCCCGTGGGGTGGTCGGGCTGCCGGGATTCGAACCCGGGACCTCTTGACCCCCAGTCAAGCGCGCTAACCAAGCTGCGCCACAGCCCGTGAAGCGCTTCATGCTAGCGGATCGACCTCCGAGCTCTGTCGGGCACAAAAGCCCGGCGGTCCGGTACCCTGCGTCCGTGCGCAACGTCGGCGTTCTCGATGCGCCATCGGCTCGACCCGGCGGCCATGTCTGTTGGTGCTTCGACGACCACGTCGACTTCCGCGAGGCGGCCGGCGCCTTCCTGGCCGAGGGCCGGCAGCTCGGGGAGCGCCTGGTGTACGTGGCCGACGGCACCGAGGACGAGCTGCCTCGACAGCTGGCCGGCCTCGGCGACATCGACGGCCTGCTCGCCACCGGTGCGCTCCTGGTGGAGCCGGCTCGCCGCCTCTACGACGCCGATGCCTTCGACGCCGTGGCCCAGTGCCGCACGTACGAGACGCTCGTGGCCTCGGCTCTGGAGGACGGCTACACCGGGTTGCGCGTGGCCGCCGACGCCACCGCGCTCGTCACCGACGAAGAGGCCCGCCGGCGCTTCGTCGCCTACGAGGCCTCGGTCGACCGGCTCATGGCCGAGCGTCCCATGACGGCGATGTGCGCTTACCACGCCCCGATCCTGGGGCCTGCGGTGGGCGACCTCCTGGCCGTCCACCCGCTGCGCCATGGCGGCGGCGACGTCGACCCCGGCTTCCACTCGTTCTACGACGACGGCGTGCTGCGGGTCGCCGGCGAGATCGACGTCTCGAACCGGGCCGTGTTCGACGCCGTGACGACGTCGCTGGAGGCAGGCTCCGACGCGGAGCCGAAGATCGACCTCCGCGAGACCACCTTCATCGACCTGCGCAGCCTGGCCCACCTGTCCACGGTCGCCGCCCGCCTGGAGACGAGCGGGCGGACGCTGCGGGTCACCGGGGCCCCCGAGGTGGTCCGTCGCTGCTGCGACCTCCTTGCCCTCGACCCGCTCACGAAACGGTTCGCCGCGTGACCGCTGTCCAGGACGTCCACGGCGCCGGGCTCGAACACGAGGCGTTCGTCTACGGCTCCGACGCCGACTACGTCGGCACGCTGGCCCCACTGCTGGCCGACGCCGTGGCTGCGGGCGAGGT
>DATAAM010000025.1:0-21158 GCA_036260075.1 Acidimicrobiales bacterium | reverse complement strand
ATGGCGGCGGGCATGGGCATCGAGTACCTACTACTCCACTTTCAACACGGCAAGGAACGCTTCCTGCGGGATGTCGACCGAGCCCACCGACTTCATGCGCTTCTTGCCTTCTTTTTGCCGCTCGAGGAGCTTGCGCTTGCGCGTGATGTCACCGCCGTAGCACTTGGCCAGGACGTCCTTGCGCTTCGCCTTCACCGTCTCCCGCGCGATGAACCGGCCAACGATGGCGGCCTGGATGGGCACGTCGAAGAGCTGCCGGGGGATCAGCTCGCGCAGCTTCTCGGTCATCCGCCGCCCGTACTCGTGCGCCTTCGATCGGTGGATGATGGTGGAGAAGGCGTCCACCGGCACGCTGTTGAGCAGGATGTCGATCTTCACCAGGTCGGCCTGCTCGTACCCCGCCGGCTCGTAGTCGAGGCTGGCATAGCCCTTGGTCCGGCTCTTGAGCTGGTCGAAGAAGTCGATCACCACCTCGGCGAGGGGGATGCGGTAGATGAGCTCCAGCCGCTCGGGCGACAGGTACTCCATCTTCACCATCTCGCCCCGCCTGGTCTGGCACAGGTCCATGACCGTGCCCGTGTACTCCGTGGGCAACAGGATGGTCGCCGTCAGGTACGGCTCCTCGACGGACGCCAGCTTGTGCGAGTCGGGCATGGCCGACGGGTTGTCGACCTCGACCACCTTCCCGTTCTCCAGGTGGGCGAGGTACTCCACCGACGGGGCGGTGGCGATCAGCGACAGGTCGAACTCCCGCTCCAGTCGCTCCCGCACGATCTCCATGTGCAGCAGGCCGAGGAAGCCGCAGCGGAACCCGAAGCCCAGAGCCCCGGAGGTCTCCGGCTCGTAGGTGAACGACGAGTCGTTGAGGCGCAGCTTCTCCAACGCCTCCCGCAGGTCGGCGAAGTCGTCGCCTTCCACCGGGTACAGCCCGCAGAACACCATGGGCTTGGGCTCCCGGTAGCCGGCCAGGGCCTCGGCCGCTCCCTTCCGGGCATCCGTGACGGTCTCGCCCGAGCGGGCCTCGCCCACGTCCTTGATTCCCGCGATCAGGTAGCCGACCTCACCGGGCCCGAGCATGGCGATCGGCGTGGGGACCGGCAGGCGCAGGCCGATCTCCTCGACGTCGTGCACCTTGCCCGTCTGCATGAACCGCACCTGCTGCCCCGTGTGGATGGTGCCGTTCACCACTCGCAGCGCCGAGACCACGCCCCGGTACTGGTCGTAGTAGGAGTCGAAGATCAGCCCCTGGAGCGGTGCCTCGGCGTCGCCGACGGGCGGCGGGATGCGGTCGACCACGGCGTCGAGCAGCTCGGCCACGCCCTCGCCGGTCTTGGCCGAGATGCGCAGGATCTCGCCCGCAGGGATGCCGAGCACGTTCTGGATCTCCGCCGCGTAGCGGTCGGGGTCGGCGGCAGGCAGGTCGATCTTGTTGAGCGCGGCCACGATCTCGAGGTCGGCCTCCAGGGCCAGCATGCAGTTCGCCAGCGTCTGCGCCTCGATCCCCTGGGCGGCGTCGACGACGAGGACCACGCCCTCGCACGCGGCCAGCGAGCGCGACACCTCGTAGCCGAAGTCGACGTGCCCCGGCGTGTCGATCAGCTGGATGACGTGGTCGCGCCACTGCACCCGCACGTTCTGCGCCTTGATGGTGATGCCGCGCTCGCGCTCGATGTCCATCGAGTCGAGGTACTGCTCGCGCATGTCACGGGCGTCGACGGCGCCGGTGAGCTCGAGGATGCGGTCGGAGAGGGTGCTCTTCCCGTGGTCGACGTGGGCGACGATGGAGATGTTGCGCAGGCGGTCGAGGGGGATCACGATGCCGCCATGCTACGGGAGGCCCTCTCGGCGCCTCCTCACAGGACGGGGACTGACTCCTTCGACTGCAGCCAGGTCGTGAGCTCGGCGGCGGGGACCGGCCGGCTCAGGTAGTAGCCCTGCGCCACGTCGCAGCCGAGGCCCGCCAGGTGCATCCAGCTGTCGAGGTCCTCCACGCCTTCTGCCACCGTGCGCAGGCGCAGGTTGCGCGCAAGGTCGATGGTCGACTGCACGATGACGGCGTCACTCTCGTCGCGGGTCATGTTCATCACGAACGACTTGTCGATCTTCAGCTCGTGCACCGGAAGGCGCTTGAGGTGGGCCAGCGACGAGTACCCGGTGCCGAAGTCGTCGAGCGCCAGCTGGATGCCCATGTCGCGCAGCGCCTTCAGCACGCCGAGCACGCGGCCGGGGTCGGCCATCACGATCGACTCGGTGATCTCCAACTGCAACCACTCGGCGCCCACGCCGCTGGCCTCCAGCAGCCGGGCCACGTCGACGGGGAACGTCGGGTCGTGCAGGTTGCGCAGCGTCAGGTTGACGGCCACGCCGATCTCCAGGCCGACCGAGTGCCACTGCTTCACCTGTGCCAGCGACTGCTCCAGAACGAAGAGGGTCATCGGGCGGGAGAAGCCGCTGCGCTCGGCGATGGGGATGAACAGGTCGGGCGGCAGCAGGCCGTGTGTGGGGTGCTGCCATCGGATGAGCGCCTCCACGCCGATCACCCGACCGCTGGCCAGGTCGGCCTGCGGCTGGAAGTGCAGCACGAACTGCCCGCTGTCCATGGCCTGGCGCATCTCGTGCAGCAGCGTCAGCCGCTTGGGGCTGTAGGGGTCGCGCTCGGGGCTGTAGACCTGGTAGCCGCTGCGCGTCTCCTTGGCCAGGTACATGGCCACGTCGGCCTTCTGGAGCAGCGTGTCGATGTCGGTGCCGTGGTCCGGGTGGAGCGCGATGCCGATCGACGCGTCGATGTCGAGCACCACGTCGGCCAGGGTGAACGGCTTCTCCAGCGCCTCGAGCATGCGGTCGGCCACGTCCATGGCCGTCGCCTCGTCGGGCACGTCGTGCAGGAGCACGGCGAACTCGTCGCCGCCCAGGCGGGCGATGGTGTCGTCCCGGCGCAGCACGGCCTCCAGTCGGGGGCCGATCTGCTGGAGCAGCACGTCGCCGATGTGGTGCCCGAGCGTGTCGTTGATCTCCTTGAAGCGGTCGAGGTCGATGAGCATCACCGCCACGTCGAGGCCGGTGCTGTGCGCCTCCTCGATGGCCTCCACGGCGCGCTCCCGGTAGAGCTTGCGGTTGGGCAGGCCGGTGAGCGGGTCGTGGGCGGCCTCGTGCTCCTTGGCCAGCAGGATCGAGGCGCACTTGTGCACCGCCGCGATCGGCATGAGGAACAGCGGCACGAGCAGCAGCGAGTTGTTGGCCGCCGCCACCACGATCGGCGCCAGGCTCAGCAGCACGCCGGTGGTGCCCGCCTGGAAGAAGAAGTCGCGGCGCAGGAAGGCGCCCACGGGGATGCCCTCGGCCAGCGCGACCGCGGTGCCCGTGACGGTGTTGTTCACCAGGAAGAACAGCATGGCGGCGAGGATGAGCGCGGGCAGCTCGGCGGAGGTGATCCGTGTGCCGTAGACGGTGCCGGGGCTGATGATCGACACCACGCCCCCCGCCACGCCGACGGACAACGAGAACTGCGCCACGTTGAACAGCGCCTTCCACACGGGCTTGCGGCGGAAGAGGTCGACCACCAGCGAGGCGAGCGTCAGCGACAGCGCGGCGGCTGCCGCGCCCGCGGTGAGGAGGAGGGCGAAGGCGAAGGTGGTGGAGGAGGTGATCTCCTCCTCGCCGTCCCGGCGCCGCACCCGGATGGGGGCGAGCTCGCCCAGGACGACCAGCGGCGTGAACAGGAGGACGACGGCGGGTGAGGCCTGGCTCAGGCCGTGGAAGGTCCGGGCGACGACGAAGGCGAGCACGGCCAGTCCGAGCACGGTGACCGCCGCGACGTAGCGGTGCACCGGCTGGATGCGTGCGAGGCGCGTGAAGAGGGTCTTGTCCAAGATGAGGTCGCCCCGAGTCGATGCGGTCCCGGGCGCCAGCATCGCCCGGACCCGCTCCTACGTGTGGAGTGCCGCCCTTACCACTTCCGAGGTGCGCCCAGGAGCGCGACGGTAGCGGCAAGGCCGGCGATGCCACAGGCAAGCCTGAAAAGGCGCGCCTTCATGCGGTACCTCCTGACGATGCGACTCCCCCGCTGGGTGCCGCTGCTGGTCTTTCGGAACCATCTCGGGGCGCCTTTAGCGCGGAGCGTGAGGAATGACTAGTTCCCGCCGCGAACAGCCGCTCAGGGACGGGGACCGGCCGTCCGATACCCCGGAGGTGATCGTGGTCGCGCTCTTCGGGCTGGGCCTTCTGACCGTGCCGCTGACCGGGGGGCGACTGAGCCGCCTGGCCGACCTCCGCCTGCGCCGCTGGGGGGTCCTGCTCCTCGCCTTCGTGCTCCAGCTCGTGGCGCTGAAGGGCGGCCTCCCCCACAACGTGGCGGCGGGCCTCAACCTGTCGACCTACGCGCTCGGCATCTGGTACCTGGCCGCCAACCTGCACATCCCCGGGATGTGGCTGGTGGCGCTGGGCACCGGCACGAACGTGCTCGCCATCGTGGCGAACAAGGGCATCATGCCCACCACCGAGAAGGCGCTCGCCACCGCGGGCCTGCCCGGCGGCGACGGCTCCACGTTCGTGAACTCGGCCGTGCTCCCCGATGCCCGCATCGAGTTCTTCGGAGACATCTTCGCCGTGCCCAGGGGCCTCCCGCTCCACAACGTCTTCAGCGTCGGCGACATCCTCATCATCCTCGGCGCGCTGGTGGCCGTGCACCGGATCTGCGGGTCTCGGCTGCTTCCCCGCACCGGCGGCGACTTCGAGCTGCTCCGCCGCAACCGTTCGTTCATGAGCCTCTGGGTGGCCCAGGGCGTGTCGAGCGTCGGCGACTGGGTGTACACGATCGCCGTGGCCTCCAGCCTGGCCGGCCGCGACGCCGACCCCACCGTGTTCGCCACCCTGCTCATCGTGCAGGTGGCCCCGGCCGCGCTCACCGGTGCCTTGGGCGGTCCGCTGGTCGACCGGCTGCCGCGCAAGACGGTGATGATCTGCGGCGACCTCTTCCGGGGGCTGGCGGTGGCGTCGCTGTTCCTCGTCGGCACACCCACGATCCCGCACCTCTACGTGGTCGCCGGCCTGCTGGGGCTCCTGGGCGCCTTGGCCCAGCCCGCGCTCCAGGCGTCCCTCCCCAACGTGGTGCCGCCCAAGCAGCTCGTCGCCGCCAACGCTCTGGTGTCCGCCACCTTCAACGGCGCCGTGATGGTCGGGCCGGTCATCGGCGGCGTGCTCGTCGCCCGCCTCGGGTTCGGCCCCGCCATCTTCATCAACGGGGTCTCGTTCCTCGTGTCCGCCGCCATGGTGGCTCGGGTGCTGCTGCCGCCCCAGCCCCCGTGCAACGAGCGGTGGCACCCCGTCCGCGAGCTGCGTGAGGGCTTCCTCTACATGAGCCGCACGCCGCTGGTGCGGGCCGCCATCGTGGTGATGGGCCTCGTCATGCTGGCCGCTGCCATCAAGTCGCCGGTGGAGCCGCTGTTCGTGCTGCGCGTGCTGCACGGGGAACCGGCCACCCTCGGCTTCCTCGGGGGCGCGTGGGGCGTCGGCATGGTCCTCGGGTCGATGCTGGCGCCGGGCGCCGCCCGGGCCTGGCCTCGGGAGCAGCTGTTGTGGGCGGGCATCGGCGCCGTGGGCGTCGCCGTGGTCGCCGCCTCGCAGGCGGAGTCGCTCGGTCCCGTGCTCGTGCTCTGGCTGCTGGCCGGCACCGGCAACGCACTGGGCACCGTCTGCTACGAGTCGCTGCTCCAGGAGCGCACGCCCGACGAGGTCCGCGGCCGCGTGCTGTCCGCGTCCGAGGCCGTGCTCGATGCCGCCTTCCTCGGCGGCGTCGGCCTGGCCGCCTGGCTGGGCTCGGAGCTGGGGCCGCGAGGGGCGATCACCGCCGCGGGCACCGTCTTCCTGGTCGCCGCGCTGCTGTCCCGGGTGCTGCTCGAGCGCCGGATGCCGGCCTCAGTACCCGCGCTCCACGTCGACGAGCCCGACGAGCTCCTCGCCTCGGCGGAACCGACGGACGTTCTCGCCGATCCGAGCGGCGAGGAGTGGCCGGGCCATCTCGAGGGTGTTGGCGGTGTGGGGAGTGACGAGGCAGTTGGGGAGCTCCCAGAGCGGGTGCTCGTCGGGCAGTGGTTCGGGGTCGGTGACGTCGAGCGCGGCGCCGGCGATCCACTCTTCGCGCAGCGCGGTGACCAAGTCGTCGGTGACGACGTGCTTGCCGCGGGCGACGTTCACCAGCCAGGCATGGGGCTCCATCACTCGCAGCTCCGGCGCCGCCACGATGCCCTCCGTCTCCGGCGTGAGCGCGAGCGCCAGCACGACGAGGTCGGCGCCCCGGAGGGCGTCGTGCAGACGGTCCACCGTGAAGGTCGGTGTCCCACCTGCGAGTGGCTCGGGCTGACGGCGGACGACTGCTGCATCGACCCGGAACGGCGCCAGCAGGCGAAGCAGCTCGGTCGTGATGCCACCGGCACCCACGATCGTGACGCGGGCGTCGAAGAGGCTTCGGCCCGCGGACCGGCCCCAGGAACGGGCGAGCGTGCGCTCGTGGAGGTGCCGTAGGCCGTAGAGCCCGAGGGCGAGCGCGTGCTCGGCCACCGGCTCGGCGTACACGCCCTTCCCGCACGTCCACGCGCGCCCGTCGCCGAACACGCCTGCGGCGCCGAAGTCCTCCACGCCCGCCCACGGCATCTGCACCCAGCGGATGCCGGGACCGCGGGCCAGCACGTCCTGCAGCCCGGCCACGTCGAACGGGTGCATCCAGACGAGGGCCTCCGCCTCCTCGGGCGGGACCACCTCGGCCCCCGCCTCCTGCACCACGTCCACCGCCCACGGGCGGGGCGGCTCGGGCGCGATCGCGATGCGAGGGGGTGCCATGGCGAGTGGGAATGGTAGGCGGCCCCCTGCTACCCTCGTCCCTTCGTGGCCAACATCAAGAGCCAGATCAAGCGCAACCGGCAGAACGAGCGTCGGCGCCTCCGCAACAAGGCGGTGCGCTCCGAGCTGAAGACGCGGGTCAAGGCTGCGGTGCAGGCCGCCGAGGCCGGAGCCGACACCGGCGCCGACGCGCTGCGCCTGGCCGTGAAGCGGCTCGACATGGCGGCCGCCAAGGGCGTCATCCACAAGAACCAGGCGGCCAACCGCAAGTCCCGCCTGATGAAGCGCATCGCCCGGCTCACCTCGGCGGCGTCCTAGTCGTCCGAGGCGGCGCCCGCGTCAGCGCCGGCGGGCGGCCGCAGCCGGTCGCTTCGTCGTCAGCCTGCTCAGGCGGGCGACGAGCACCTCCAGCACCAGCGCATCCGGCCAGGCCTTCGCGCCCCGGAGGTCGACATCGGCTTCCGCCAGCAGCGTCACCGCCCGCCGGATGCCTTCCGAGCCCAGGCGGCGCGCCTGCGTGAGCGCCTTCTTGGCCGGGAACGGGGCCACGCCCAGCACCGCGGCCGCCGACTGCTCGTCGTGCACGTCGTCGGCACCGTCGAGGCGGAGCATGTTGGCGTAGTGCCGGTGGAGGGTGGCCATCACGACCAGGGGATGGCGCTCGCCTGCCTCGGTCATGCGGCGCAGCTTGACGAGGGCGGCCTCGGTGTCGCCCGCGTCGATGGCATCGGTGAGCTCCCACGGTGCCACGCCCCCCGCCTGCCCCAGGAACGGCGTGAGCTCCTCGACGCCGATGCGGGCGCCCTCGCCGTAGGCCGCCGCCAGTCCCTCCAACAGGTTGGTGAGGCGGGCCACGTCCTCGCCCAAGTGCTCCCCGAGGAGGTTGCCCGCCGCCGCGTCGAGCGTGACCGGACCCGCCCGCAGGCGTTCGACCAGCCACGAGGTGCGGGCCTTGCCGCCGGTCGGGGCCGAGGCGTCGACGACCCGGCCGACCTTCTTCACCGCGTTGACCAGCTTCTGCGACACCTGGCCACCGCCGCCCGTGAGGACCAGCGCGGTGGTCGGCAGCGGGTCGGCCAGCCACTGGACGAGCGGCTCCAGCTCCTCGGTGCGGAAGCGCCCGATCTCGCGGACCACCACCACCCGGCGGTCCGCCAGGAACGGGGGGGTGAGGCAGGCGTCCACGATCGCGGCCACCGTGACGTCCTCGCCCGAGAGGTCTTCGACGGCCATGGGGTCGTCGCCCGCCAGCTCGGTGACCAGTCGTCGCACCTCCTCGCCCACCAACCCGGGGTCGTCGCCCTTCACGTACCAGGCGTTCACGCCGCCTCCAGCACGGCACCGAGCACGTCGCGGACGCGGCACGTCCCTCTCACGTCGTGCACGCGCAGCACCCGGCAGCCGCGCACGATCCCCAGGGCGGCCGCCGCCAAAGACGCCTCCCGGCGCTCGTCGATCCCGAGGTCGAGCAGCCGGCCGAGAAACGTCTTGTTCGAGGCCGAGAGCAGCAACGGGTAGCCCAGCGCCGCCAGCCGGTGGGAGGCGTGGAGCAGCGCCACCGACTGCTCCCACGTCTTGCCGAGGTCGAGGCCGGCGTCGAGCACGATGCGGTCGGGCGTGATGCCGACCTCCTCGGCGGCGCGGGCGCGCGCGAGCAGGAAGTCGCACACGACGGCCACGACGTCGTCGTAGTGCGGCTCCGGATCGGGCACGCGGGGTGCCAGTCGGATGTGGGTGGCCACGACGGTGGCCCCCGCTTTCGCCGCCACCGGCAGGTAATCGGGGTCGCCGAAGCCGCTGATGTCGTTGCCGACGCAGGCCCCGGCGGCGAAGGCGGCCTCGGCGACGGTGGCCCGCCACGTGTCGACCGACACGGGCACGTCGAAGCGGGCGCGCAGAGCCTCCACGGCGGGCACCACGCGGTCGAGCTCCTCCTGCTCCCCGACCTCCGGGCCGGGGCCGGCCTTGACGCCGCCGACGTCGAGGAGGTCGGCGCCCTCGCCCACCAGCTGCTCGGCCCGGGCGAGGAAGGCGTCAAGCGGGAAGTAGGCGCCGTTGTCGTAGAAGGAGTCCGGGGTGCGGTTGAGGATGCCCATGACGAGGGCCCGGGTGGCCACGTCGTAGGTGCGGTCGCCGAGGGTGAGGCGCACGGGCCGAACCTACACGGGACGGCGGCGACGGCCAGGAGGACGACCGCACCGGCCAGCAGGGCGCAGACCGGCCGGAGCCGCGGTACCGCGATCGCCAGTGCGGCGCAGGCCAGGAGGGCCGACAGGTGGCGCCCGTCGAGGGTGCCCAGGCGCAGGTCGGCCGACCGGCGGGCCACGAGGGCCAGCCACGCGAGCAGGAGGTCGGTGGGCCGGTGGACAACGGCGGCGGCCGTGCCGCCGACGACGCCCGCGGGCAGGCCCGCCGCCATCCCCCACATCATCAGCCACCCGGCGGCCGGGGCGGCGAGGACGTTGGCCGCCACCGAGACCACCGGGATGCCGCCGAACACGGGCACCAGCACGGGGGCCACACCGGCCTGGGCGGCGACCGTGGCCGCCAACGGCAGCGGCAGCCGGCGGCGCGCCAGCGGGCCCGCCAGGACGGCGATGCCCACGCAGGCGGCCACGGACAGCCGGAAGCCGAGGGAGCCGACCAGCAGTGGATCGACCAGCAGCGTGCCGGTGACGGCCAACGCGAGGGCGCGAAGGGTGGAGGCCGGACGGCCGACCGCTGCGGCCCACACCACGATCGCCGCCATGGCGACGGCCCGCACGACGGACGGCTCCCACCGGGTGAGCACGCCGAAGAAGGCGAGAAGGGCCAGCGAGGCGATCAGTCGCAGGCGCAGCCCGAGGAACGCCAGCGCAGGCGCCGCCATGGCAAGGACGAAGGCGACGTTCTGGCCCGACACGGCGAGCAGGTGGGCGAGGCCCGCGTCGCGGAAGGCGGTGCGCAGCTCGTCGGACTGCTCTCGATCGTCACCGAGGACGATGCCGGCGAACAGTGCCCGTCGCTCGGGCGCGAGCGGTCGCACGCCGTCGAGCAGCGTGCGACGGACGGCGTTGGACGTGCGGGCGACGAGCGACCCACCGTCGAGGCGCTCGGCCGCCACCACGTCGAGGCGGGATCCCACGTGGCGCACGGCCAGGTGCGCCGCCCGCCGCCCCGTGACCGGAGCGCGCTCGCCGGCCACGCGGACCCGCTCGCCCGCCAGGCTGTCGCGCAGGACGGCGGCGGGTGAGCCCCGCGCCCACGCCTCGAGGCGTCGGCCGTGCAGCCGCACCTCCGTCCGGACCGCGCCGCGGACCTCGACCGGGTCGGTGACGAGCGTGGCGATGCCGCGGGCGTGCCCGGTCGTGGGCGCCGAGCGCACGCCCTCCCAGGCGTGCCACGCCGACGACGACGTGGACAGGACGACGGCGACGACCAGCGGCCCGCCGCGCCGCAGCAGCACGGCAGGCACCGCCGTCGCCATGACGAGCCAGAGCGGCACGGGCGCTGCCACCGCCGCACCGAGGGCCGCCGCCACGGCCAGGAGCACGGCACCGAGGTCGCTCATGGGGCCGGCTCCCCCGGCGCGCCGTTCACACCCGCACCTTGGGGCGCAGGGCGGCGAGCTTGGCCTCGCCGATGCCCTTCACCTGGAGGAGCTGGGCCACCGAGCGGAACGGCCCATGACGGGCGCGGTGGTCGACGATGGCCTGGGCCGTGGCCGGCCCGATGCCCGGAAGGGAATCGAGCTGCTCCACCGTGGCAGCGTTGAGGTCGAGCGGCGGCGCTCGGGCCTCGGCCGCCGCCGAGCCTGCGCCCTGGCCCCCGGCGCGCAGCTCCTCGTGGACCACCTCGCCGCGGCGTGGGACGTGCAGCCGTTCGCCGTCGGCGATGCGGGCGGCCAGGTTCACCCGGTCGAGGTCGGCGTCGGGCGCGGGGCCGCCGACGGCCGCGAGCGCGTCGGCCACCCGGGCGGCGGCAGGCAGGCGCACGAGCCCAGGGCGCGCCACCGCTCCGGACACGTGCACGACCGACTGCTCGCCCGCTCCGGTACCCGGCGGGGAGACCTCCGGTGTCGGGCGCGCCTGGGGCAGGTCGGCGGCGGCACCGTCGACGACGCCGAGCCGGCCGCCGCCCGGGCCGCGGCCGCCTTCGACGCTCGGCCCCCGGCCGCCGGACAGGAGCCAGGACAGCGTGGCGACGAGGCCGATGACGAGCACCACGACGCCGGCGACGATCTGGGACGGCTCGACCGGCAGCGCGTCGAGCCGCTTGCGCAACGAGACGAGATCGGGCACGCGTTCCCCCAAGAGGCAGAGAGCCGTCGACAGGGGGAAGCGACCTCGCTCACCTTAGCGAGAGGGTGAGACACCGAGCCCTGCTCGAGCTGTTCTCGGATCCCGGCCATGGCCCCCGATCCCGGCACGGAGGGGGGCGGAGGACCGGCCGCCTGGGATCAGAACAGGCGCATGGTGAGCGCCCGGCGGTACTCGAGCGTGCGCGGGTCCTCGGGGCCGAGCACCTCGAGCAGGTCGAGGAAGCGCTGCCGGGCCCCCTCGTCGCCCTTCACGCGGTCGAGCAGCCGGTCGAGCTCCGCCGTCACGTCGCCGCCCGCGCCGTCGGTGGGACCGACCCTGGCCCGGGCGGCCACCCGACGAGTCTCGGCCGTCTCCGGGATGCGGGCCAGGAGAACGAGCGCGTCCTCGCCTGCGCCCCGTTCCACCAGCAGCTCGGCCAGAGCCACCACCGCCCCGGCGTGGTCGGGCTCGATCTCGAGCGCCTTGCGGAGAGAGGCCTCGTCGCCCTGCTCCACCAACAGGTCGACCTCCGACTTCGACGGTGCCAAGCGCCCCACCCACTCCCGCACGAGGTGCTCGGGGAGGGCGCCCACGAACGAGTCGACCACCTTGCCGTCACGGATCGCGTACACGGCCGGGATCGACTGCACGCGGAAGGCCTGCGACACGCCTGGGTTGGCGTCGACGTCGACCTTGGCCAAGGCGACCCGGCCGTCGGTCTCCGCGACCACCTTCTCCAGGATCGGCCCCAGGGTGCGGCAGGGCCCGCACCACTCGGCCCACAGGTCGACCACCACGGGGACCTCGTGGGACCGCTGGACGACATCTCGTTCGAAGGTTGCGTCGGTTACGTCGAGCATGGGCCAAGTAGGTTTTCACACATGGCCGAGACCGAGGGCATCGACCACGAGCGAGTCAGCGCCTGGTTCGCCGAGAACATTCCCGATGCCACCCCGCCCCTCACCTTCGAACTGGTGGCGGGCGGCCGGTCGAACCTCACGTTCCGGGTCGAGGACCAGGCGGGCCACACGTTCGTGCTGCGGCGGCCACCGACGGGCCACGTGCTGCCCACCGCCCACGACATGGGACGCGAGTACCGCATCATCGCCGCGCTGGGACCGACGCCTGTGCCGGTGCCCGCCGCCCTTGGCTTCTGCGACGACGAATCGGTCAACGGCCGGCCCTTCTACGTGATGGGGTACGTCGACGGCACCGTGGTGCGCGACGCGCCCAGCGCCGAGAAGGAGCTCGACGAGCAGACCCGGCGCACGGCGGGCCGATCGCTGGCGGAGGTGCTCGCCGACATCCACGCCGTCGACGTCGACGCCGTCGGTCTCGGCGACCTCGGTCGCCGCGAGGGCTACATCGAGCGGCAGGTGAAGCGGTGGTACGGGCAGTTCACACAGTCCAACGGCGAGACGGGACGACCGGTCCCGCTCGTCGACGAGGTGCACGACTTCCTCTTGGCCCACGTGCCCGAGCAGGGACCGGCCACCATCGTCCACGGCGACTACCGGCTCGACAACCTGATGCTCGGGGCCGACGGCCGGGTGAAGGCGGTGCTCGACTGGGAGCTGTGCACGCTCGGCGACCCGCTCGCCGATGTCGGCCTGCTGATGGTCTACTGGGCCGAGGCGGACGACGAGTTCTCCGCCCTCGGACAGGCGCCCACCACGGTGGCGGGCTTCCCGACCCGGGCCGACCTGCGGGCCATGTACGCGGAGCGCTCCGGGCGCGACCTCTCGCAGCTCGACTTCTATGTCGCCTTCGGGTACTGGAAGCTGGCGTGCATCCTGGAAGGCGTGTACGCCCGCTACTCCGGCGGCGCCATGGGCGGCGATCGCTCCGGCTTCGAGGTCTTCGCCGAGTCCGTGGTGAAGCTGGCCCAGGCGGCCAAGGACGCGACCAGCCGACTGTGACGCTCTACGAGCAGGTCGCCCCGCTGCCTGACGACTTCGACGATCCGGTGCTCGTCGGCCAGCTGGACGGCTGGATCGACGCGGGCGGCGGCGGCGCCACGGCGATCGCCCACCTGCTCGCCACCGTCCCCACCGAGCTGCTCGTGCGCTTCGACAGAGATGCCTTCGTCGACTACCGCGCCCGACGGCCCACGATGCGCATCACCGACGGCGTGAACGTCGACCTCACGTGGCCCGAGATCGAGCTGCACGCGGGCCGCGACCGCACAGGCAAGCCCGTGCTCGTGCTCCACGGGCCGGAGCCCGACTTCCGCTGGCACGCGTTCACAGACGCCGTCCTCGACCTGTCCCGCGACTTCGGGGTGTCGCTCTTCGCCGGGCTCGGCGCCTTCCCGGCGCCCGTGCCGCACACGAGGCCGGTCCGGATGGCCGCCACGGCGAGCACGCGCCGGCTGGCCGACCTCGTCGGCTTCGTCAGCGGCACCATCGAGGTGCCGACCGGTGTCTGCGCCGCGCTCGAGGTGTGCTTCCACCAAGCGGGCATCGAGGCGGTCGGGCTCTGGGCCCGCGTGCCCCACTACGTGTCGGCCATGCCGTACCCCGCGGCCGCGGCCGCGCTGCTCGAGACGCTCGTCGTCGTCACCGGCGTGGAGGTCGACGTCCGTGAGCTGCGCGCCGCTGCCGCGCTCACGGGCGCTCGCATCGACGAGCTCATCGCCAACAGCGAGGAGCACGTGGCGCTCGTCCGCCAGCTCGAGACGACAATCGACGAAGCCGAGGCGATCGACGCCGCCGACCTCCCGTCGGGCGAGGAGCTGGCCGCCGAGCTCGAACGGTTCCTCCGCGGCGAGCTCTAGCCAACGGCACACCACTAGCCTCGCCGCATGGCATTCCTGATCGACGGGACGATCGGCGGAGAGCTGGGCAGCATCCCCGAGGCGGCACGGGCCCTCGAGGCCGCGGGGTACGACGGCGGCCTCACCTCGGAGACGTCGCGCGACCCCATGCTCCCGCTGGTGCTCGCAGCCGAGCACACCGAGCGCCTCCAGCTCGGCACGGGGATCGTGGTGGCGTTCGCCCGCAGCCCCATGACGCTGGCGTACACAGCACGCGACCTGCAGGTGTACTCGCGTGGTCGGCTCATGCTCGGCCTCGGCAGCCAGATCAAGCCGCACATCGAGAAGCGGTTCTCGATGCCGTGGTCGCACCCGGCGGCGCGGATGCGGGAGTTCGTCCTCGCCATGCGGGCCGTGTGGGACTGCTGGGACCAGGGCGCCAAGCTGGAGTTCCGCGGCGAGTTCTACCGGCACACGCTGATGACGCCGTTCTTCTCGCCGCCCCCGCACTCGTTCGGCCCGCCCAAGGTCTTCATCGCCGCCGTCGGGGAACGCCTGACCGAGACGGTCGGCGAGGTGGCCGACGGGATGCTCGTGCACCCCTTCACCACCGAGCGCTACATCCGCGAGGTCACCGTGCCCGCCCTCGACCGTGGCGCCGCGAAGGTCGGAAAGACGCACGAGGACGTGCAGCTGTCGCTCCCGGTCTTCGTGGTCACCGGCCGCGACGAGTCGGAGGCGGCTGCCGCGGCCACCGCGGTGCGCCGGCAGATCGCGTTCTACGCCTCCACGCCCGCCTACCGCGGGGTGCTCGAGCTGCACGGCTGGGGCGAGGTGCAGTCGGAGCTCAACGCGCTCTCGAAGCAGGGCGAGTGGGAGAAGATGGGCGACGTCGTCGACGAGGAGATCCTCGGCACGTTCGCCGTCGTGGCCGAGCCCGACGCCGTGCCGGGGGCGATCGAGCAGCGCTTCGCCGGACTCATCGACCGCGTGAGCTTCTACGTCCCCTACGCTCTCGACGGGTCGATCACGTCGAGGTTTGTGTCGTCGCTTCGGGGTGCGGGCTAAAGGAAGGCGGCGTTCGAGCCGACACACCCACGGGGGACGAGCGCTGTTCCCACGGCTGGGGAGGCCCGTTGGGCGAGCGGAACCTCACGACGGCGGGTTCGGGGCCACCCGATCCCATCCTGATCGTCGACGACGATCAGTCGATGCGGCGGCTCATCGCCGCCGCTCTCACCCTTGCCGGCCATCGCACCGTGGAGGCGGCCGACGGGGCCGAGGCCCTCGACCTCGTCCGCCACCGCCGGTTCGCCGCCGTCCTGCTCGATGCCCGCATGCCCGGGATGAGCGGCCTCGAAGTGCTCGTCGCGCTGCGGGCCCGTCCCGACTCCCGCACCCTCCCCGTCCTGCTCGTCACCGGCGACGAGGACGTGTCCGACCGCGTGCGCGGCCTCAAGGCGGGCGCCGACGACTACGTGGTCAAGCCGTTCCACCCCGACGAGTTGGTGGCCCGGGTCGAGGCGCAGCTGCGCGGGCAGTCCGCCTGGCGCGAGAACGTCGAGCGCCAGCTGCGCGAACGGTCTGCCGTGGCCGCGTCCCTCTGCCGGCTGACCCCCGATCCCACGCCGGAGGGCACCGCCGGGCTCGTCTGCTCCGAGCTGCGATCGCTGCGCGAGCTGCGAGGCGCCGCCGTCGTCGCCTTCCACGGCGAGGCGCTGGCCGTACCCCTCGCCGTGCAGGACCTCCAGGCATGGGGGATGCAGCCCACGCAACCGCTGCCGCCCGGCCTCGCGCGCTACCTGGAGACCCGTGCGCGCACCGGCCCGTGGATCGAGCGCCCCGACGGGCCGGGCGCGGCCATGGCAGGCGTCGCCGTGCGCACCGCGGGCGGCGTGGCGGACACCGTCGCCTGCGCACCCCTCGAGCGCGAAGGCGAGGTGTTCGGCCTGCTGCTCGTGACCACCGAGGTCGGCGAGCGCATCGACGAAGACGTGCACCGCGTGCTCTCGGCTGCCATCGACTTCGCTGCCATCGCCTCGAACCTGCTGTCGCCCGAGAGCCTGGGCGACAGCGACTACGTCCGCCGCATCGGCACGCTCGACGAGGTCCTTCGCACCGGTGCGTTCTCCCCGGTGTTCCAGCCGATCGTGGAGCTGCGAGGCGCGCAGATCATCGGCTTCGAGGCCCTGACGCGCTTCGACGACGGCACGCCGCCGGAGATGCGCTTCGCCGAGGCCGCCGCACTCGACCGGGGCGTGGAGCTCGAAGTCGCAACCCTGCTCGCCGCCGTACGCGCCTCGCCGGCCCTGCCCAGCCGCACGTGGCTCAGCGTCAACGTCTCGCCGCCGCTGGTGCTGCACGGGGACGCGCTGCTCGACGCCGTGCACGCCGCCCAGCGCCCGCTCGTCCTCGAGCTGACGGAGCACGACCCGATCGACGACTACTCCGCTCTGCGCGACGCGGTGGCCCGGCTCGGCGACCGAGTGCGCCTGAGCGTCGACGACGCCGGATCGGGCTTCGCCAGCCTGCGCCACGTGCTCGCACTCGAGCCCTCGTTCGTGAAGCTCGACCACACCTGGGTGCGCAACATCGACACCGACCCCGCTCGGCAGGCGCTGGTGGCCGGCCTTGCCCACTTCGCCCGGCAGACCGGCGCGGTGCTGATCGCCGAAGGCGTGGAGTCCGACGCCGAGTTGGAAGTCCTTCAGTGGCTGGCCGTCGACCTCGGCCAGGGCTTCCTGTTCGGACGGCCCGGCCCGGCGGCGCTCAGGGGCTGACGAGCGCGTTGTCGAGGTAGCGGTCGCGGCACAGCGACCGTTGCAGCTTCCCGGACGAGGTCTTGGGGAGGCTGCCGGCGGCCACCAGCACCACCTCGGTCGGCGGCACGCCCACCGCGTCCACCACCCGGGTGACGACGGCGCGGCGAATGGCAGGCGCCTCCTCGGGTTGCTTGGTCTCGGCCACGACCACCAACGCCTCGCGACCCTTGCGACCCTCGACGCCGAAGGCGATCACGTTGCCGGCCCGCACGCCGTCCACGCTCGCCACGGCCCGCTCCACGTCCTCCGGGTGCAGGTTGCGGCCGCCGATCACGATGACGTCCTTGATGCGCCCGCAGATGACCAGCTCCCCGTCCACCAGGTAGGCCAGGTCGCCCGTGCGCAGCCAGCCGTCGTGGAAGGCCGACTCGGTGGCGTCGGGTCGCTTGTAGTACCCGGGCGTGACCGAGGAGCCCCGGATCTCGAGCTCGCCGACCTCGCGGTCGCGCATGACGTCGCCGGTGGCCGGGTCGCAGATGCGCATCTCCAGCCCGGGGATCGGTCGCCCGAGGAGGGCGAGCGCGCGGGCGCCGTCGGCCTTGGGATCGACCGGTGCCGCGTAGCGCTCCGTCTCGAGCGTCTGGCGGTCGACGGTGTCGAGACGTACCCCGCTCATGGGCGCGGGGAACGCCCCGGCGATCGCCACCTCCGCCATCCCGAACGCCGGGAAGGCCGCCCTCGGGTCGAACCCGTGCAGCGCGGCGGCGTCGCAGAAGTCGGCCATCGTCTCGGGATCGACCGGCTCCGCTCCGTTGAGGGCGAGCCGCCAGCGGGAGAGGTCGAGGTTCTCCAGCCGGCGCAGGGCCCGGGCGGCCAGTGCGTACGCGAAGTTGGGGCCTGCCGTGGCGGTGCCGCCGTATTCGCTCATCCACTCCATCCACCGGGCGGGGGCGGCCATGAAGTCCTGCGGCGCCCCCAGCACCAGGTCGGTGCCGGTGATCATCGGGAGCGTCAGCGTCCCGATGAGGCCCATGTCGTGGTACAGCGGGAGCCAGGAGACCACCACGTCGTCGTCGACGTCGAGGTGGGCGGCGGCGGCAGCGCCGTCGAGGTTGGCGAGGATCACCCGGTGCGGCAGCATCACGCCCTTGGGGTCGGCGGTGGAGCCGCTGGTGAACTGGAGGACGGCCAAGTCGTCGGGGTCGACCACCGGGGCGGTGTAGTCGTCGGCCCGGCCCCGGCCCACCACCTCGGCCAAGGGGATCAGCGGGGGGTCGCCCGGCAGCTGCTCCACGAAGGCAGCCAGGTCGCCGTCGATCAGCACGGCGTCGGCGTCGGCGCCGTGGATGCGCAGCCGGGTCTGGAGCACGAACTCGTCGAGCGAGCCGAGGCGCATGGGCAGCGGCAGCACCACCACCGTGCCCCCGACCAGCCACGTGGCCTGGACCGCCGTGACGAGGTGCCGGCTCGTCGGCCCGAGCAGGGCGATGTGCGAACCGGCCCCGATGCCGCGGGCCTGGAGGGCGGCGGCCGTGGCCCGGGCCTCCTCGTGGAGGTCGTCCCATCCCACTCGTTGCGCTCCCTCGCCGCCGACGAAGGTGATCGTCCCGCCCCGCGCCGTGGCGCGTTCGATCCGCTGCAAGAGGGTGGTCATGCGCCCTTCGACCCGGGCCGCCCCGCGTTCGTTACAGGACGACGTTCACCAGCTTGGGCGGGCGGGCGATCACCTTCCTCGGCGCCCTGCCCGCACCCAGCAGCTCTCGCACTCGAGGGGAGGCCAGCGCCAGCTCCTCGGCCTCCTCGGCCGTGAGCGCCGGATCGACCTCGATGCGGTCGCGGACCTTGCCGTCGACCTGCACCACCATCGTGATCGTCTGAAGCTTGGCCAGGTCGGGGTCGGCCTCGGGCCACTGCTGTCCGTGCACGTGCTCGCCCGGGTGGCGTCGCTCCCACAGCTCGGCGGTGATGTGGGGCGCCATGGGCGCCAGGAGCAGCAGCAGCGTGTCGATCGCCTCGGCGGTTGTGCCGTGCTTCGACAGCAGGTTGACGAACTCCATGCAGGCCGCCACCGCCGTGTTGTACGACCAGCGCTCGAAGTCGTCGTCGACCTTCACGATGAGGCGGTGGGTCGCCCGGGTGACCTCGATGGCCGCCTCGCCCTCGGCCACCGGGGCGTCGAGCAGGCGCCACACCCGCTTGAGGAACCGGAACGTGCCCTCGATGCCGACCGTCTCCCAGTCGACGTCGTCGGCGGGCGGCCCGACGAACAGGTGCGCCAGGCGCAGGGCGTCGGCACCGTACTCCGCCACCAGCGCGCCGGGCTCCACCAGGTTGCCCTTCGACTTCGACATCTTCGCCCCGTGCAGGCGGATCATCCCCTGCGTGAAGAGGCGCTTGAACGGCTCCCGCAGCTCCTTCGGCGCCAGGCCCAGGTCGGCCAGCGCCTTCGTGTAGAAGCGGGCGTACATCAGGTGGAGGATGGCGTGCTCCACGCCGCCGATGTACTGGTCGACGGGCATCCAACGGTCGACGGCCTCGGGATCGAACGGCTTGTCCGCCGACCACGGGTCGCAGAAGCGGAGGAAGTACCACGACGAGTCGACGAACGTGTCCATGGTGTCGGTCTCGCGCTCGGCCGGGCCGCCGCACTGCGGGCAGGCGGTGTGGCGGAAGCCGTCGTGGTACTTGAGCGGCGACTCGCCGCTGGGGCGGAACTCCACGTCGTCGGGGGCCAGAACCGGGAGCTGGTCCTCCGGCACCGGCACCATGCCGCAGGCCGTGCAGTAGACGACCGGGATGGGACAGCCCCAGAACCGCTGGCGCGAGACCAGCCAGTCGCGCAGGCGGTAGTTGACCTTGCGCTCCCCGATCCCCTGCTCCTCCAGCCAGTCGATCGCCGCGGCGATCGCCGCCGCCTTGTCGAGCCCGTTCAACCACTCGCTGTTGACGACCGGGCCGTCGCCGACGTAGGCCTCGCCGTCGAAGTCGGCCGGCGGCTGGACGGTGCGGACGATGGGCAGGTCGTAGGCCTTGGCGAAGTCCCAGTCGCGCTGGTCCTGGCCGGGGACGGCCATGATCGCCCCGGTGCCGTACGTCATCAGCACGTAGTCGGCCAGGTAGATCGGCACGGGCCGGTCGTTGAACGGGTTGACCGCGTAGGCGCCGGTGAACACGCCGCGCTTCTCCACCGGGCCCTCGGTCGAGAGCCGGTCGATCTCGCTGGCACTGCTGACGCGCGCCACGAACGCGTCGACCTCGGCCCTGCGGTCGTCGGTGGTCACCTGGGCGACGAACGGGTGCTCCGGCGCCAGCACGACGAAGGTCATGCCGAAGCTGGTGTCGGGCCGGGTGGTGAACACCCGGATCCGCAGGTCGGGACGGCCCTGCACGGGGATGTCGAACTCGGCGCCCTCGCTGCGGCCGATCCAGTTGCGCTGCATGGTCTTGACCCGCTCGGGCCACTCGAGGCCGTCGAGGTCGTGCAGCAGCTCCTCGGCATAGTCGGTGATCCGGAAGAACCACTGTTCGAGGTCGCGCTTGGTGACGACGTCGCCGCTGCGCTCGCACGTGCCATCGGGCAGCACCTGCTCGTTGGCCAGCACCGTCTGGCACCCCGGGCACCAGTTGACGGGCGCCGTGGCCCGATAGGCCAGCCCCGCGTCGAAGAAGCGGCGGAAGATCACCTGGTTCCAGCGGATGTACTCGGGATCGTGGCTGCGCACCTCCCGTCGCCAGTCGTAGGAGGCCCCGATCGCCTTCAACGACGACTTCAGCTCCTCGATGCGGGCGTCGGTGAACGGGCGGGGGTGCGCACCGGTCTTGATGGCGGCGTTCTCCGCCGGCAGTCCGAAGGAGTCGAACCCGATGGGCGACAGCACGCCGTAGCCCTGCATGGTGCGGTGGCGCACGAGCAGGTCGCCGAAGGTGTAGTTGCGCACGTGGCCCATGTGGGCTGGGCCGCTCGGGTACGGGTACATGCAGAGGACGTACGACGGGGGGCGGGCGTCGTCGTTGTCGACCTGGTAGGTGCCTTCGTCGGCCCAGCGCTGCTGCCACTTCCGCTCGATCACCGCGACGTCGTAGCCCTCCGTTGCCATGGCAGCCGATGCTACCGAGGGCGTGTCGGGCGGTCGGCGGGCTAACGCGGCCGGGCGATGCCGACGATGGGAGCGTTGAGCGGCACGGCGCCGGCCGACCCCTCGAACGCAGCATCGCCGAAGGCGAAGATGCCGCCGTCGCTCGCCGTGACCCAGTAGCCGTTGCCGGTGGGCGTGGGCGCCATCCCGACGATCGGCTCGTTGAGGCGGATGGCGCCGGTGCTGCCGTGGAAGCGGGCGTCCCCGAAGGCGAAGATGCCGCCGTCGCGGGCCACGAGCCAGTAGCCGCCGGCCGTCGGCGTGTACGCCATGCCGACGATCGGCTGGTTGAGGCGAGTGCCGCCGGTGGAGCCGTGGAACGGGGCGCCGCCGAACGCCAGGACGCCGCCGTCGGAGGCAACCAGGCTGTAGCCGCGGAAGCCGACGCGGC
>DATAAM010000024.1:0-13786 GCA_036260075.1 Acidimicrobiales bacterium | reverse complement strand
CAAGCTGCACGCCGACGTGCAGTTCCCCGTCACCGTCGAGGTCGTCCCCGGCGCCTGACCCCCCGCCCGTCCCGCCCCACCCCACCCGCCTTCTTTTCCCCGATGGCGCACCAGGGTGCGCCATCGGGGAAAAGAAGGCGGGTGGGGTGGGGCGGGACGGGCGGGGGGTCAGGCGCCGGGGACGACCTCGACGGTGACGGGGAACTGCACGTCGGCGTGCAGCTTGACCGGCACGTGGTGGGTGCCGAGCACCTTGATGGGCTCGTCGAGGTGGAGCCGCTTGCGGTCGAGGGCCACGCCCGCCTGCCGCTGCACGGCGTCGATGACGTCGGCGGCGGTGACCGACCCGAACAGCCTGCCCTCGGTGCCGGCCCGAGCCTCGATGCGGATGACCATGGGCACGAGCGTGCGGGCCACGGTCTCGGCCGACTCCCGGTCCTTGGCGTCCTTGAGGTCGCGGGAGCGCCGCATGGCGTCCGCCTGGGCCTGCACGCCGGGGGTGGCCTTGATGGCCCGTCCCTTCGGGATGAGGAAGTTGCGGGCGTAGCCGTCGGCGACGTCGAGGATGTCGCCCTTCTTGCCCAGACCGTCGACGTCGGCCCGCAGCACGACCCGCATCAGACCTCGACCTCCTCGTCGGCGGGCGCCTCCTCGGCTTCCACATCGGCTTCGACGTCGACGTCGAGCTCCTCGTCGCTGGCCTCCTCGTCGAGCAGCTCCTCCGGCAGCTCGTCGTCGGCCACCGCCACCTCACGGGGCTCGCCCCGCGGCGGGCGCGCCCCCCGGCCGCCGCCCCGCTCGGTGGTGGTCCGGGTGAGGTACGGCAGGAGGGCCAGCTCGCGGCTCAGCTTGATGGCTGTGGCCACGTCGCGCTGGTGCTGGGCGCAGTTGCCCGTGACCCGACGGGCCCGGATCTTGCCCCGGTCGCTCATGAAGCGGCGCAGCAGGTTGACGTCTTTGTAGTCGACCCAGTCGATGTGCTCCTTGCAGAAGATGCACACCTTCTTCTTGCCGCCACGCCGGCGGTCGTCCTTGGGCGCCCGCTTGCGCTCGCGGTCGTTGCTTCGCGCCATCAGAAGGGCTCCTCGTCGTAGCCGTAGTTCGCCGGCGGCTCGTTGGGCGTCGACCGGGCCGCCGCGCCCGCGGGCGCACCGCCGCCCCCGCCCTCACCGGGGCCCCGCCGCTCGTTCTTGGTGACGGTGGCGGTGGCCCAGCGGAGGCTGGGGCCGATCTCGTCGGCCACCACCTCGACCTTGGAGCGCTTCTCGCCCTCCTGGCTCTCCCACGAGCGCTGCTCGAGCCGGCCGGTGACGATGACCCGGGACCCTCGGCTGAGCGACTCGCTCACGTTCTCGGCCATCTCCCGCCAGCACACGACGTCGAAGAACGACACCGCCTCCTCCCACTCCCCGCTCTGGCGGTTCTGCCAGCGGCGGTTGACGGCCAGGCCGAACTGGGCCGTGGCCTGCCCGCTGGGGGTGAACCGCAGCTCGGGGTCGCGGGTCACGTTGCCGACCAGAGTGACGCTGTTGCCGTTGCTCATGTGATCACGCTCCGTTCGCGCCGGCGCCCGCCTCCGCAGGCGCCTCTGCTGCCGTGGGGACCGGCTGGGTGGGCGCGGTCGCCGAGTCGGGCAGGCGGATGACCTTGTGCCGGATCACCTCGTCTGCGAGGGACAGCATGCGGTCGAGCTCGGCCAGCGCCGCAGGCTCGCCCGTGACCTCGACGAGGACGTACCAGCCCTCGAACCTGTGACGGATCTCGTAGGCGAGGCGCCGCTTGCCCCAGTGGTCGACCCGACCGGGGTTGGCGCCTCGCGAGCGCAGGAGCTCGACGGCCCGGTCGACGAGGGCGCGGACGGCGTCCTCCTCCAGACCGGCGTCGAGGATGACCATGACTTCGTAGGGCCGCACGGGCCATGCACCTCCCTCTGGACCCGACGGCGGGCGCCGGGGCCCCCGGCGGTCGGGGGCAGGGGTCGAACGTGCTCGACCCGGCCATCGTAGCGGCCGGCTACGTGCACGCGCCCCCGAGGACCAGGCGGGACCCGGGCCCCACCTTCAACCGGGCCAACCCGCCCTGGGGCACTTCGAGCGCCATGCGGTACCGGCCCGCGGCCGAGTACCTCGGGCAGCGGGCGCTGTTGCCGCACGGCGCCATGTCGGCGGAGGACACGAACGTCCCGCCGGTGTCGAAGAAGGCGATCGTCAGCGGCAGCGGGGTGTTCCGCATGTGGAACGAGGCCGTGGTCTCCTGCGGGAACACGAACAGCATGCCGTCGTAGCCGCCCAGGTCCTGGCGGCCCATGAGGCCTTGGGCGCGCTGGGCGGGCGTGTCGGCCATGAGGACGCAGAAGGGCGTGGCCGCCGGGTCGGGCGCTGTGCCGGGGGCCAGCACCCGCAGGGCCAGCTCTCCGAACGTGCCGAACTTCACGCGCGGCACGGTGGTCGTGGTGGTGGGCTCCGCCCCGAGGACCGGGTCGGCCGGGCGGTTGGCGCCCACGGCGAGGAAGGCCAGGAAGGCGAGGCCCAGCAGGCCGCCGATGACCCACCACATGACCTTGCGCCCGCCGGGCGTGGCCGAGGCCTCCACCACCGAGCGGAGGGTGGGTGGCAGGTTGTCGGGGAGGTCGAGGTCGGTCGGCGGCTCTGCTTCGCTCATCGGTACAGCATCTTCCGTCGGCCGATCCCTTTCTGCGCTCCGCCGACGGGTGGCAGGTGCGGAAGGGGCCCGCCCGTGCCACCGCGCGGGCGCGAAGGATGCCGTATCTGCCAGGACCCGGAGGCGCTCACGCGGTCATCGTGGCACGTGACCCCCCGTAGAGGCCGAGCACGCGCGCCGTCTCCTCCGACAGGTGGTAGCTCTCGCCCTCCGAGGGGAAGCGCCCGGACCGCACGTCGTCGGCGTAGCGAGCCACCGCCTCCACCGCATCGGCCTTCAACGACGCGTACCGGCGCACGAACTTCGGCGCCATGCGGTCCTCGATGCCCAGCAGGTCGTGGAACACCAGCACCTGGCCGTCGCAGAAGCGGCCCGCGCCGATCCCGATGGTGGGCACCGGCACCGCCTCGGTGACCATGCGCGCCACGGTGTCGGGCACGCCTTCCAGCACGATGGCGAAGCAGCCCGCCTCGGCCAGCGCCTGCGCGTCCTCCACCAAGGCGGCGGCGGCGTCGGCCTCCTTGCCCTGCACCTTGAAGCCGCCCATGGCGTGGATCGACTGGGGCGTGAGCCCGACGTGCCCCATCACCGGCATCTCGGCGTCGACGATGGCCCGCACCATCGGCACCCGCTTGCGGCCCCCTTCGAGCTTCACCGCCTGAGCGCCCGCCCGCACCAGCCGGGCGGCGTTGCGGACGGTGTCCTCCACGCCCACGTGGTAGCTCATCCACGGCAGGTCGCCCACGACGAGGGCCTTGGGCTTGGCCCGGGCCACCGCCGCCGTGTGATGGGCCATGTCGTCGATGGTCACCTGGAGCGTGTCGTCGTAGCCGAGGACGACCATCGCCACGCTGTCGCCCACCAGGATCATGTCGACGCCCGCCTCGTCGACGATCCGCGCGCCGGGAGCGTCGTAGGCGGTGACCATCACAAGCGGCTCGCCGCCCTTGCGGGCGCGCACGGCGGGAGCCGTCATCTGCTGCCTCGCGGCCATGGCAGGCCTCCTTCGTTCCGTCCAGCGCCCCGTGGCTGCCGGCGGTCCCACCAGTCTGCGACCACGGCGCTACCGTTCGCAACACGACGGAAGGAGTCGAAGCCGGCATGGAGCGGGTCTGCGAGAGCTGCGCCCGAGAGGACGACGACCTCGTCGTCGTCAAGCGGGTGTACGTGGTGCCCGAGACGTGGGACACACCCGGCTCCGCCACCACCGTGGCCGAGACCGAGCTGTGGTGCTTCTCCTGCCGCTCCCTCTACCCCCACGAGGTGGCCGACGACTAGGGCGGCTTCGTTCCCGCAACGGGCACCGTGGTGCTCGATCCGGGAACGGACGTACTGGTGGTGTTCGGGGTGGTGGTGCTGGTGGTCGACGTCGACGACGTGGTCGTCGTGGGGAGCACGGCCTTCGGGCTCGGCTTGAGGGGCTTGCCGCCCAGGTTGGGTGCCGGGGGGAAGGCGCCGGTGTCGAGCCCCCGCGTGGCCGCCTGCATGAAGCGCTTGAAGACGGCAGCGGGGAACGACCCGCCGTTCACCTTGCGGCCCCGCACGTTGAGCATCTTCTTTGTGTTGCCTTCCGGGTAGCCCATCCAGACCACGGCGGTGAGCTTCGGCGTGTAGCCCGCGAACCAGGCGTCGCCGAAGTCCTGGGTGGTGCCGGTCTTGCCCGCCAGGGGACGGCCGATGGCGGCCCCCGTGCCCGACCCCCGCAGCACCACCTGCTGGAGGCAGTACGTCACCACGTCGGCGTGGCGGCGCTCGAGCACCTTGCGCCGCACCGGCTGGGCCCGGTCGAGGACCCTGCCGTCGGCGGTGGCCACCTCGAGGATCATCGTGGGCTCCACCCGCTCGCCTCGGTTGGCCAGCGTCGAGTACGCCGAGGCCAGCTCGAACACCGACACCTCGGACGTGCCGAGGGTGAGCGACAGCCCCCGCACCAGGTCCGACCCGACCCCCATCTGCTGGGCCAGGTCGGCGACCTTGGCAGGCCCGACCACGTCGACCAGCTGGGCGTACGCGGTGTTCACCGAGTTGGCGGTCGCGTCCACCAGGCTGACCGCGGGCCCGAAGTCCTCGTTCTCGTAGTTCTCGACCGGGTAGTCCGCGCCCTTGTTGGCCTTGGGGAACACCACCTTCGGGGGGCCGGGCAGCGTCGACTGCACGCTGTAGCCCTGGCGCACCGCCTCGGCCAGCACGAAGGGCTTGAACGTCGACCCGGGCTGGCGACCGGAGCCGCCGCCTGCGGTGCCCATGGCCAGGTTCACCTTCGAGGCGGCCCAGTCGCGCCCGCCCACCATGGCCCGCACCCACCCGTTGTCGTCGATCGCCACCAACGCCCCGGCCGGGTCGTCGGGCCGGTTGAGGAGCCCGTACACCGCGTCGTAGGCGGCCGCCTGCATGCGCAGGTCGAGCGTGGTCTTCACCCGCAACCCGCCGCCCAGCACGGTCGCCTCCCCGTAGCGGGCCACCAGCTGCTGTCGCACCTGCTCGACGAAGTACTGCGTGCCCTTCTCGGGCAGGGCGAACGTCGGCTCCGCCTTGTCCTTGGGCACCACGTAGGACGCCACCGGCTGGCGCTCCACGTCGGCCCGCTGCGCGGCGGTGACGAAGCCCGCGCCGTGCATGGCCCGGAGGGTGCGGTCGCGCCGGGCGTTCGCCGTCTCCGGGCTCTTCTCGGGGTCGGCTGCCACCGGCGCCCGGATGAGGCCGGCGAGGAAGGCCGCCTCGCGCAGGCCGATGTCACCGACGTCCTTGCCGAAGTACGCCCGCGACGCCGCCTGCACGCCGTAGGCCCCCCGCCCGAAGTAGATGGTGTTGAGGTAGCGCTCGAGGATCTCGTCCTTGTCGAACTTGCGCTCGATCTTCACCGCCAGCGCCGCCTCCCGGAGCTTGCGGGCAAGGGTGCGCTCGCGCATGCGGTAGACGTTCTTCACGTACTGCTGGGTGATCGTGGACCCGCCTTGCAGCGGCCGCCCGCGGACGTCGTTCCACGTGGCCCGGGCCACCGCCAGCGGGTCGAGCCCGCGGTGCTCGAAGAACGACTTGTCCTCCGTGGCCAGCACGGCGTCGATCAGGGTCTTCGGCACCTGGCCGAGCTCCACGTTCACTCGGTTGGTGTCGCCGGCCAGCGTGGCCAGGCGGGTGCCGTTCGCGTCGACGAGGAACGTGGTCTGCGCCTGCTCCTCCACCGGCGGCAGGGGCACGCGCACCAGCAGGTAGGCAGCCCCGCCCAGCACAGCCCCGGCGAACAGGCCGAGCAGGAAGAGCAGGCGTCGGTAGCGCCAGAGGAAGCTCCGGCGACGGGTGGAGGGCATCAGCGACGTTCGAGCAGCGACGGTAGCCGGCGTCGGGCGGCCACCGCGGCGATGCAGGCCAGGACGGCCACGGCGGCGCCCAGGTCCCAGTGGTCGATGCGGGCGTCCCCGGCCCAGTCCCACGTGGCCGGGGCGACCAGCAGCCAGGCGGCCGCAGCGGCGGCGGGGAGGGACGGCAGCGGCACGTCGCCCGAGACGTTGCGTGCGCGGGGCCGGGCGAGGACCACGGCCGCGGCGACGATCGCCGTCGCCGTGGCCACCCCGGACACGGTCAGCGGGCCGGCCGCCACCGCGGCCGCCACCGCGGCGGCGCCGGGGAGGCCGAGCAGGGCGATCGCCGGGCCGCGGTGGACGAAGGGACCGGCCAGGACGGCGGCCGCCGCCAACAGCCGGGCGGCGGGCAGGGCAGCGGGCACGGTGGCCGCCGACAGCGCGGCGGCAGCCAGGGCGAGCGCGGGACCGCCCAGGCGGGCGGCGGCGAGGGCGAACGCGCCGAGCAGGACGGCGGTGGGCGCCGAGGGGAGCGCGTCGGCGGCGGGCAGCCCGATCGCCAAGGCGGGGACCACCAGCACGCGCGTCCACGGCGCCGCCGCCGGAACCGCGCCGGCGAACAAGGTGGCGAGGGCGCCGGCCAGGGCCAAGGCCGCGGGCAGCGTGCCCGCGCCGGGAAGGTCCCAGGCCCCTTCGTCGGCCCGCACGGTGAACAGCGCCAGGCCCAGGAGCGCGGCGCCCACCGCGGCCAACACGGGCAGCTGCCTGTCGCGGTGGCGTCGTACTGCCGCCACCAGGCGGGTCGCGGCCACGGCGGCCACCAGGCCCACGGCGGCCGCGGGCTCGTCGGCCGCCAGCGCGGCGGGGACGGCGACGAGCGCTCCGCCTCCCAGCACGATCCCTTCGACCGTGGGCGGGGGCGGCACCGCGGTCACGAGCAAGGCGGCGCCCACCGCCGCAGGCCCCCCGTCGGCTGCCCACCAGGCCACCGCAGCCACTGCGCCCGCCGCGGTCCACAGGCGGGTCGTCACGCCGCCACCGCCACGACGAAGGCCACCACGCCGAAGGTCGGTGCGTGCCGACGAGCCCGCTCGGGCAGGCGAGGCTGCAGCCACCACACGGCGGCGATCCCCGTGCCCATGGCCGCGACGCGCACGAGCGCACCGGGCACGGTGGCCCACGACGGCCCTGCCACCACCAGCCCGGCGGCGGCACCGAACACGAGGCCGAGCGGGGAACGGGGCGCCGCCAGCACCAACGCCACCGTCGCCGCCACCAGGGCCAGCGCGGCCGCCACCGGCTCCACCACCACGGCGGGACCGAGCACGGACTGGGCCCCCGCGATGGCGGGCAACGACGACGTGCCCCACCGCGCCACCAGCGTGAGGGCCACCGCGGCGCAGGCGGCGGCGGCCCGGTGGTCGAAGGCGGCCCCGGCCAGGAGGGCGGCGAGCAGGAACGCATCGCCTCGGCCGGTGAGCACGAGCGCACCCGCGCCCGCGGCGGCTGCCAGTCGGAGATCGGCCACCCGGGCGTCGGCCTGGGGCCGACGCCGAAGGCGCCGCCTTACGCCCGGCGTCGCCTGCCCGCCGTGAACGTGCGGGCCAGGTGGTTCCACATGCACTCGGGGCACACCTCGACGACATAGCACGCCACCTCGCCGGCGCGCCGGGTGAGGCGGGCCAGCTCGGTGCCGTCGACGAAGGTCTGGCCGCTGGGGGGCAGGTGGGGGCCGAAGGCGTAGGAGACGTGCACGAGCGACGGCGCCTCGCAGATGGGGCACTCCTCCGAGGCGGCGGCACCGATGTTGCGGGCGGCCCGCACCAGCTCCGGGTGGGCGTCGCACACGTCGATGCGGGAGAGGCGGCCCCGACGGAACTCCTTCAGCACGGCGTTGCGGGCCAGTCGGTAGTCGATCTGCCCGGGGAGGCCGGGACCACCCTGCGCCCCCCGGAGAGACTGAGGCTCGAACCGCATCGGGAGCCAAGGGTACCCGGCACTGTCCTCGACAACCGCCGCCGTCTCTGCCATAGTCCTCTTCGATATATCGATCCGATACATCGGGGAGACATGCTGGAACTGGCGATCCTGGGGCTGCTCAAGGAGCAGGAGCTCCACGGCTACGAACTGAAGAAGCGGCTCACCGAGCAGTTCGGCCTGTTCTCCAGCGTGTCGTTCGGATCGCTGTACCCCTGCCTGGCCCGGCTGGAGGCGGCCGGGGCGGTCAAGGCCGTGGAGGCCAGGAGCGAGGCGGGCGCCACGGCGTCGATCCCCATGACCGGCGCGCTGACCGGCGAGCTGGCCGCCTTCCGGGCCCGGGCCCGGGCGGTGCGGGGCAGCCGGGGCAAGAAGGTCTACGGCATCACCGAGCGGGGCGAGCGCCTCTTCGAGGAGCTGCTCGCCGCCGAGTCGCAATCGGGCGACGACGACCGGGCGTTCAACCTGCGCCTGGCCTTCGCCCGCTACCTCCCGACCGAGGCCCGGCTGGGGCTGCTGGAACGGCGGCGGGCACAGCTCGTGGAGCGCCGGGCCCGCCTGCGCGAGGCGGCTCGCAGCCGGCGCGAACGCCTCGACGGCTACGCCCACTCGCTGTTGGAGCACGGCACGGAGACGACCGACCGCGACATCTCGTGGCTCGACTTACTGATCGAACTGGAAAAGCAGGAGGACCCCCACCGATGAGCAAGGGCAAGGTTCGTGTGGCGATCG
The DNA here is from genome assembly GCA_036260075.1 of Acidimicrobiales bacterium. Lineage (GTDB taxonomy): Bacteria > Actinomycetota > Acidimicrobiia > Acidimicrobiales > JAHWLA01 > DATAAM01. Next base: position 5,117 of record DATAAM010000024.1, on the reverse strand, counting down.
CGGGCGTGGGCAACTGCGCCGCCTCGCTCGTGCAGGGCGTGGAGTACTACCGCGACGCCGACCCCAACGAGTCGGTGCCGGGGCTCATGCACGTCGTGCTGGGCGGCTACCACGTGGGCGACGTGGAGTTCGTCGCCGCCTTCGACGTCGACGCGGCCAAGGTGGGCCTCGACCTGGGCAAGGCGGTGTTCGCCGGGCTCAACAACACGATCAAGTTCTGCGACGTGCCCGAGCTGGGCGTCACCGTGCAGCGAGGGCCGACCTTCGACGGCTTCGGCGAGTACTACCGCCAGGTGGCCGACGAGTCGCCCGCCGACCCCGTCGACGTGGCCGCCGTGCTGCGGGAGTCGGGCGCCGACGTGCTGGTGTCCTACCTGCCGGTCGGTTCCGAGGAGGCCCAGAAGCACTACGCGCAGGCCTGCCTCGACGCGGGCGTGGGCTTCGTCAACGCCATCCCGGTCTTCATCGCCTCCGACCCCGAGTGGGCGGCCAGGTTCGAGGCGGCGGGCGTGCCCATCGTGGGCGACGACATCAAGTCGCAGGTAGGCGCCACCATCGTGCACCGCACGCTGGCCCGGCTGTTCGAGGACCGCGGCACCACCATCGACCACACCTACCAGCTCAACTTCGGCGGCAACATGGACTTCATGAACATGCTGGAGCGGTCCCGGCTGAAGTCGAAGAAGATCTCCAAGACGCAGTCGGTGACCTCGCAGATCGACGCGGGCATCTCCGACCGCGACGTGCACATCGGCCCGTCCGACCACGTGCCGTGGCTCGAGGACCGCAAGTGGGCGTTCATCCGCCTCGAAGGACGCAACTTCGGCGACGTGCCGCTGACGGTGGAGCTCAAGCTGGAGGTCCACGACTCGCCCAACTCGGCGGGGGTGATCATCGACGCCGTGCGCTGCGCCAAGATCGCCAAGGACCGCGGCCAGGGCGGCCCGATCATGGGGGCGTCGGCCTACTTCATGAAGTCGCCGCCGGTGCAGTACCGCGACGAGGTGGCCCGGCAGATGGTCGAGGACTTCGCCGCCGGCGCGTAGCGCGTTCCCCACCCGTTCTGGGGGAGGAATCCCGCTGCATGCGGCGTGATTCCTCCCCCAGAACCACCGGTGCGGCAACATGGCGTCTCGTGCCCGCCGACAACGCCGCCGCCTGGGACCGTCACGCCGCCGCCTACCAGTCGGCCGCGCAGCTGCCCACCGACGTGGCCCACTACGGACCCGACATCGGGACCGAGGCCGACTTCCGCCTCCTCGGCGACCTGTTAGGCAAGCGCGTCCTCGAGCTGGGCTGCGGCGGAGCGCAGTGCTCGATCGCCTTCGCAAAGCAGGGCGCCACCGCCATCGGCGTCGACTTCTCGCCCGAGCAGCTCGCCTACGCCCGCCGTCTGTGCGAGCGCGAGGAGGTGCGGGTGGAGCTGCGCCAAGGCGACCTGGCCGACCTCGCCTTCCTGCGGGCCGATTCGATCGACCTGGTGTTCAGCGCCTACGCGCTGGGCTTCGTGGAGGACCTCGGCCGCGTGTTCCGCCAGGTGCACCGCGTGCTGAAGGTGGGGGCGCCGCTCGTGTTCAGCCTGGCCCACCCGGCCTACAACATGATCGACGACGACGCCGAGCCGCCCCTGCTGATCCGCCGCTCGTACTTCGACCACGACCCCATCGACTTCGAGTGGAACGGCATCCCGTTCACCGACTACCAGCACACCGTCTCCGACATCTTCATGGGGCTCACACGCTCGTCGTACCGGGTCGACACCATCCTCGAGCCCGCGCCCACCCACATCGGGCCGCGCAGCCACGCGTGGCGGGAGGCGATGCGCTACGTGCCCCGCACCCTCATCGTGCGGGCCCGGAAGGAAGGCCACTGACACTGCTCTTCGCCTGACGGCTCATCGCTGCGCAGGCGGGGGTTCCAACCCCGCCGCGCCGACCACCCACTCGGCGAACCGAGGGGAGAACAGGGCGGGCAGCCCGCCCGTGTGCAGGAAGACGGTGCGGGTGTCGCGCTCGATGCGACCCTCGCGCCGGGCCGCCACCAAGCCCGCCGCCGCCTTGGCCGTGTAGACGGGATCGAGGATCAGTCCCTCGCACCGGGCGAACAGGTCGGCCGCCTCGCGACCCGTCGCGGTCGGCTCCGCGTAGCCCTCGCCCACCTGCGAGGAGTCCACCTGCACGTGGCCGGCCGCACCCACGGCGGCCGCCGCCACGAACTCGGCCAGGTCGGGACGGGCGCCCACGTCGACACCCAGCACCCGGGCGTGGTCGCCGAAGCCCATGGCCAACCCGGCGTGCGTGCCCCCCGAGCCGCCGGCGGTGACGACCAGCTCGATGTCCGCCACCTGTGCCTGGAGCTCGGCGGCGGCGTCGACGTAGCCCCGCTCCCCCACCGGCGAGGCCCCGCCGATGGGCATGGCGTACGGACGCCGGCCCGCGTCGCGCAACCGGGCGGCGGCGTCGTCGATGGCGGCGTTGAGCTCGTGGTAGCCGACAGGGCCCACCCACTCGAGGGCGGCCCCGAACAGCACGTCGAGCAGCACGTTGCCGCTCGGCACCTCGACCGGGTCGCTGCTCATCACCAGCACGCAGTCGACGCCCAGGCGGTTGGCCACCGCCGCCGTCGTGCGGCAGTGGTTGCTCTGGCGACCGCCGCCGGTCACGAACACGTCGCAGCCCTGGGCCAGCGCGTCGGCGGCCAGGTGCACGAGCTTGCGCACCTTGTTGCCGCCGCCGCCGACACCGGTGAGGTCGTCGCGCTTCACCCAGAGGGCGTCGTCGTCCATGTCGAGCGCCCGGGCCAGGCGGCGGGCGGGCTCGATCGGCGTGGGCAGCAGCGCGAAGTCGAGCACGGGCGAACGCTACCGTCGCCGGGATCGACCGGTTCGTGCTCTGGGACGTGGACGGCACCCTCTTGCGGGGCGGTGGCGTGGCCGCCGACGTCTTCGCGCTGGCGGTCGAGCACGCCGTCGGGCGGCATCCCGGCGACCACGGCGTGCGCATGGCGGGCGGCACCGACCCGCAGATCGCCAAGGCCATCCTCGACCTCATGGGCGAGCCCCACCACCACCTGCCCGCGGTGATCGAACGGCTGGAGCACGAGCTGGCGGCGGCGGCCGAGGCACTGCGCGAGCGCGGCCACGTCCTGCCGGGCGTGCCCGACGTGCTGGCCCGGCTGCACGACGATCCCGGCGTGCTGCAGAGCGTCCTCACCGGCAACACCGCAGCCAACGCCGCCACCAAGCTGGCTGCCTTCGACCTGGACGGGTGGATCGACGTGGAGGTGGGCGCCTACTGCTCCGACGACCACGACCGCACGGCGCTGGTGCCGGTCGCTGTGGAGCGGGCAGCGCGATTGCGCGGGCGCCGGTTCGCCCCGCACGAGGTGTGGGTGGTGGGCGACACCGAGCACGACCTGGCCTGCGCGCGAGCGGCGGGCGCCCGCTGCCTCCTCGTGGGCACCGGGTTCACACCGGTGAACGGGGCGACCGCGGCAGCGGCCGACGCCTATCTGGCCGACCTCGCCGACGTCGACGCCGTGGTGGACCTCCTACGGTCGTAGCCGTGACCCGCGCCCTCCACGCCCTGGTGGCCGCCGTCGACGCCGCGCTCCGCGATCCGTCCCTGCGGACCGAGCGGGCCAAGTGCGAGGCCATGCGACCGGCGATGGAAGCGCTGCTCCACGACCCGGACCCCATCCCGTCCGAGGCCCGCGAGCCGTGGGAGGGCCAGGCCGTCGGCAACCTGCTGCACGCCGACCCCGAGGGCCGCTTCCACGTGCTCGCCGTGGTGTTCCCCGAGGGCACCTCCAGCGGCGTGCACCACCACGGCTGCTGGGGTGTCATCGGCTACCTGCAAGGCGGCGACGAGGAGACGCGCTACCGAGACGACCGCACCGAGTCGTCTCGCCACGTGTGGCACCAGGGCGACGTCACCTGCCTCCTCCCCGAAGAGGGCGAGGGCTGGCACCGCGTTCGCAATCCCGGCCCGGGAGTCGGCGTGAGCGTGCACGTCCTCTGCATGGCACCGGCCGAGCATCCGCACCGGTTCTGGGTCCGCGAGACGGACACCGTGGTGCCGTTCCCCTTCGTCGAGGTGGCGCCCGGCCGCTGGCGCGCCGAGCTTCAGCCCGCCGACTGACGGGCGGCCCACCACTCGTCGAGACGACGGAACGCCTCCTCCTCGCCGAGCGGCCCCTCCTCGATGCGCGCCTCCAGCAACATGGCCAGCGCCTCGCCGACCTCGCGACCCGGACGGATGCCGAGGTGCTCCATCACCTGGCGGCCGTCGATGTCGGGCCGCAGTGCGTCGAGCTCCTCCTGCTCGCGCAGGCGGGCGACGCGCTCTTCGAGCTGGTCCATGCGCCGGGCCAGCTCCTCCGCCTTGCGCCGGTTGCGGGTGGTGCAGTCGCACCGGGTCAGCTCGTTCAGCCGGTCGAGCAGCGGCCCTGCGTCGCGGGCGTATCGGCGCACGGCCGAGTCGGTCCACCCGCCGTCGCCCTCTAAGTAGCCGTGGAACCGCAGGTGCAGCTCGACCAGCCGCGTCACCGCCTCGATCTGCTCGGTGGGGTAGCGCAGCGCCTTCATGCGGTCGCGGGTCATGCGGGCGCCGACCACCTCGTGGTGGTGGAACGACACACCGCCCGGACCGATCGAGCGCGTCTTGGGCTTGCCCACGTCGTGGAACAGCGCGGCGAGCCGAAGGACCAAGTCGGGTGTGGTGTTCTCGACCACCGCGATCGTGTGGGCCAGCACGTCCTTGTGCCGGTGGATGGGGTCCTGCTCCAGCCCCATGGCCGACAGCTCGGGGAGGAACTCGTCGGCCAGGCCGGTGCGCACGAGGAACCAAAGCCCGGCGCTCGGCTTCGGCACCACCATGAGCTTGTCGAGCTCGTCGCGGATGCGCTCGGCCGACACGATCTCCATGCGGCCGCGCATGGCGACGACGGCGGCCACCAGCGCGTCGTCCGGCTCCAGGTCGTAGCCCGCCACGAACCGCGCCGCCCGCAGCATGCGCAACGGGTCGTCGGCGAACGACTCCTCCGGCGCGATCGGCGTGCGCAGGCGCTTGGCCGCCAGGTCGGCGATGCCCCCGAAGGGATCGACCAGCTCGAAGTCG